>QHPD01000059.1 GCA_003218975.1 Verrucomicrobiota bacterium | reverse complement strand
TGAGCCCGCAGCAGCTAGCGGGCGAGCGGGGCACTCATCTCGACGATATCTATTCGCTGGGCGCGAGCGTTTACGAACTGCTCACCAGCAAGCCTCCTTTTTATGTCGGTAACATCGATCGGCAGATTCGGGAGAAAATTCCCCCATCCATGACGGAGCGAAGAAAAGAATTCGAAATCGAGGCGGCACCGATTCCAGCGGTGTGGGAAGAATGGGTGGCGGCTTGTCTGGCAAAGAATCCCGGGCGACGGCCACAGTCGGTCACCGAGATTGCCCGCCAATTGCAAATGCCTTTACCGGAAGCGCAGCCGCCGTCCGTGAGGCCGTTCCTTCCGCGATCGAAAAACAGAGTTATCGCTCTCGCGCTTGCTTCGCTCTGTTTGCTCGCCCTTGGCGGCTGGTATTTCGGGTTTGTTAAACCAGCCCAGCCTAAAGTCGGGAGAGTCGCACCTGTTTCAACAACAACGGCTATTCCGGAGAAAAGCATCGCCGTGCTGCCGTTCGAAAATCTGAGTGCGAACCAAGAGAACGCGTTCTTCACGGATGGCGTGCAAGATGAAATTCTGGCCGATCTTGCAAAGGTCGCGGATCTAAAAGTGATCAGCCGCACTTCGGTCATGCTCTATAAGAGTGGGAACCCAAGGAACCTTCGGGAAATCGGACAGCAACTCGGCGTGGCCCATGTGCTGGAAGGGAGTGTTCAACGCGCAGGCAACCGCGTGAGAGTGATGGCGCAGCTGGTCGATGCTCGCACCGATGCGCATTTGTGGGCGCAAACCTATGACCGAGAGCTTGCGGATGTTTTTGCCATTCAAAG
>QHPD01000058.1 GCA_003218975.1 Verrucomicrobiota bacterium | reverse complement strand
TCAATGTGGACTGGAAAGCCGACACCCGACCGTTGCACGCGCTAGTCGAGACGATGCTCAAGGATAATCCTGGATCCGCGGAGAGAATCGCCCCAACCTGGCTTTATCTGGCTTTCTGCGAGCACGACTCCGTCGCTGCCGCTCGGGCCCTCGCGGTCTTTGGTAACAAAACTTCCGGACCGGATGCCGTTCAATTTGGCCGAGCCTTCTTTGAAGGCTTGCTTGGTCGCATGAAAGGTGACGCCGCGACGGCTCACGCCGCTTTTACACAAGCCCGTGCTGCTCAAGAGCAGATTGTGCAAGCACAGCCCGATTACGGCCCCGCTCTCTGCGCGCTTGGTCTGATAGACGCTGGACTTGGGCGAAAGGAGGATGCCCTGCACGAGGGTCGCCGGGCGATTGAGCTTCTGCCGGTGACAAAAGATTCCATCAACGGCGCTCATATGATTGAGTTCTTCGCTATCATCGCTGCCTGGGTCGGTGAGAAAGACCTCGCTTGCGAGCAGCTGGCGATTGCAACCCGGCTTCCTAGCTCGTCGCTTAGCTACGGCCAATTGAAATTGTTTCCTTCCTTGGATCCCTTGCGCGGCGATCCGCGCTTCGAGAAAATTGTCGCCTCCCTGGCGCCAAAGAAAGGTTCGCCCTGACGACTCATGAACCCGAAGAACTTCTTCGCCGAGCTGAAACGGCGCAATGTTTACAAGGTTGCGATCGCTTACGCAATCGTCGCATGGCTGCTGATGCAGATAGCCAGCCAGATTTTTCCGTTCTTTGAGATTCCTAATTGGGCGGTGCGTCTTGTGGTGTTGCTGCTCGTTATCGGATTTCCCGTGGCGATGATTCTTGCCTGGGCGTTCGAGCTTACGCCCGAAGGAATCAAACGCGCAGAAGATGTCGATGTTAGCAAATCGCTTACGCGCAAGCCTGGTCGCAAACTTGATTTTTTTATCATCGCTGTCCTGCTACTCGTCATTGGGATCCTCGTTTTCCAACGCCTTCATCCCAATGTTTCCCCGGCAGTTTCTTCATCCCTGGAGAAAAGCATCGCAGTTCTGCCATTCGACAATCTGAGCCGTGACCCAGACAATGCCTACTTCTCCGACGGCATTCAGGATGAAATCCTGACGAAGCTCGCTGGCATTGGCGACCTGAAGGTTATCTCGCGAAAATCGACAGCCAAATACAAAAGCACGCCGGAAGACCTGAAAACAGTAGCTCGCGAACTCGGCGTGGCCAATGTGCTCGAAGGCAGCGTGCAAAAGGCTGGAGATAAAGTGCGGGTAAACGTCCAGCTGCTCGACGCGCGCATCGACACGCATCTATGGGCAAAGAGTTACGATCGCGACTTAAAGGATGTTTTAACTGTCGAAAGCGAGGTCGCGCAGGAGATTGCCGACACATTGCGCGCGAAGCTTTCTCCAAGCCAGTCCGATGCTCTGGCCACAGCTCCCACGCGTGATACGGAAGCTTACAATTTGTTCCTTAAGGGGGAATACGAGGAACACCAGGCTGAAAGTGCTCTCATCGCCGAACCCTTTGATCGTGCCCAAACCTTCTATCGGCAAGCTCTGGCCCGAGATCCGAATTTCGCGCTTGCCTATGCCCGACTCGCCTACAGCGAGTTAAATCTGTTTTGGTTTGTCACTCCTTCGAGTTATCTGACTTCGGCGGAGCAAGCAGAAATAAAAGCTAACATCGACCGTGCGCTAGCGATTGCTCCAGCTTCACCGGACGCCCATCTGGCGCTGGCGGTATTTCATTACTGGGGCTATTATGACTACGATGCCGCGCTCAGAGAGCTCGACCGGGTTCTAGAACTCCAGCCAAGCAACGCCAATGCTCACACTTACCGGGCTGCGATTTACCATCGCCGCGGCGAATGGCAACGCTCGCTTGCTGAAGATGAACGGGCAGCGGAACTTGATCCGCGCGATCCTGTGATTCCCACCGAGATTGGCGCGACCTACATTGGTATTCGCCGCTGGAGTGACGCTGAACGTGCACTCACTCATGCCCTTGCTCTCGACCCGCACCATGTGCCAGCCGCCGTGTTCCTCGCGCGTACCTACGTCAACAGCGCCGGCGATATCGGGCGCGCTAGACGCGCTTTCGACTCAGTGCCGGCAGAAAGCAAGTCAAGTGTTGCCGGCAGCACTATTGCGCTGATGATCGACGAACGCGTGTACCTCGACGTAATCGAGAAACATTTTGCTGATGCTTTTAAAGCTTGGGACTCACCGTCAAGTAACACTCCCGAAGCGCGTTTGCGCCAACTCGAGGCGCGAGTTGGAATTCAAGTGCTTGCCGGTCAAGGTGCCGTAGCAAAACCGAAGTGCGAGCAGGCCCGCACTTTGCTCGAAGCCCGTCTGACCCAGCGGCCGGGAGACTGGGCATCGTTAATTGCCTTGGCTCGGACCTATGTTTGCCTCGGACGCAACGCCGATGCAGTCCGCGTAGCGCGACAAGCCGCAGATTCGCTGCCAGTCGAAAAAGATGCGTTTACTGGCGCGTCTTTACTTGCCGCACTGGCTGAAATCGAAGCGCGCACCGGCCAAGCCAAGGAAGCGATAAAAATACTTCGCCGATTAATTACAGCGCCTGCCGGACAGGTTGTTTCCGTTGCACGCTTGAAGACCGACCCTGTCTGGGATCCGATCCGGAACGATCCAGATTTTCAAAAACTCATTTCCGAACCCGAACCGGAAACTGTTTACAAGTAGCTTCCAGTGAAGCCGAAGAAATTTTTCGCTGAGCTTGGCGAGGCAGGTCGTCAAGGTGCGCAGAGTGCAATACTTGGCCGAGGATAAGAAAGACAGCTTGCTATGGCCGAGACCGCAGATGATTCGCAAAGCTTACGCGCTTTCGCGCCTGCGCTGATCCTGCTCGCGATCTGTATCTTGATCAACTATGTTGATCGCGGGAATCTCTCAATCGCCGCCCCGCTGCTGAAAGACGAGTTGGGCATTTCTGCTTCGCAGCTGGGCATTCTGCTCGCTGCATTTTTTTGGACCTACACGGCGATGCAGTTTGTCAGCGGCTGGCTGGTGGACCGCTTTGACGTGAATTGGGTCATCGCAGCGGGCTACCTGCTTTGGTCGCTCGCAACCGCAACAACCGGCTTTGTACGCGGTTTCGCAATCCTGTTGACGATGCGTTTGATGCTTGGCATCGGAGAATCGGTAGCATTCCCGTGTTGCTCGAAAATCCTGGCCCGGGATGTTCCGGAATACCACCGAGGATTTGCAAATGGTGTCATCCAGTCGGCGCTCAGGTGTGGGAACGTAGTAGGGACTTTCGGCTCTGGACTGCTGATGGCCATGTATGGCTGGCGGCCAGTGTTCATTGGAGTCGGGCTGGTAAGTCTGTTATGGCTTCCAGCATGGATAAAGTGGATGCCATGCGGCAGCGCGACGGGCAGCTCCGACGTAAAGATTGCTGGGTATGTAGATATATTGCGACAGCGTTCTTTCTGGGGCGCATCCTTGGGGCATTTTTGTGCGGCCTACCTGCTTTATTTCATGGTTACCTGGCTGCCGTTCTATCTCGTCCGAGAGCGCCATCTTTCCATGTCAAGCATGACGATGACTGCAAGCGTTTACTATTTGGTGGATGCTGTGTCGGCGATCACGAGTGGTCGCGTTTCGGATTTCTGGATCCGAAAGGGCTATACGACTACTCTGGTGCGCAAAACGGTCATGGCAATCGGATTTGCCACGGCCGCGATCGCAATGGCTGCTTGCGCCGCAAGGCCGCACACCTATCTACCATGGCTCATGGCCGTTGGTGTAGGCTCTGGAATGGGCGCTGCAGGCATCTTTGCATTCTCCCAAACGCTCGCTGGTCCACAAGCGGCCGGGCGATGGACTGGCCTCCAAAATGGCTTCGCCAACCTGGCAGGTGTGGTCGCACCTGCTCTGACGGGATTCGCAGTGGATCGGACCGGCAATTTTGTGGCCCCTATGGCAATCACTACAGTAGTTTTGATTGTCGGCGCAATCGCGTGGGTGTTCGTAGTCGGCCGAGTCGAGCAGGTGAACTGGGCGGTACACGGCGAAGTTTATGATGGCGCAGCGCTTTGCTAGCCACTACCTCGCAGTAGGCTGGAGTCGCGATATGGAGCGATGGTTATGTTGTTGGGTATCGTTGCGTGGTAGAATCCGGCGTTAACATGACAGCGAACAGTCCTCCTTCACGGTACGCGCTTGGTAGCACCGACTCGGAACACGAGCGCTTGATTCAGCAGGCTGCACGACTCGCTCGTTGTACCGAGCGATTCTTTCGCGAAGCAGGGATCGGCAAGGATCAACGTGTCCTCGACCTTGGTTCCGGTGTCGGTGACGTAGCTATGCTAGTGGCTAAGATCGTTGGGCCCTCCGGAGAAGTAGTGGGAGTGGAACGCGACCCGCGCTCGATCGCCCGCGCCAAAGCTCGTGTGGCCGAGGCTGGATTGCGCAATGTGAGCTTCACCCAATCCGATGTGTCACAAATCGCGAGCACGAGGCCGTTCGATGCGGCGGTGGGGCGTTTCATTCTGATGTTTGTTCCCGATCCCGTTGCCGTTTTGCGTTCTTTGTCTGAGTTGGTTCGTCCCGGCGGAATCTTAGCCTTTCAGGAATCCTCTTGGGCGCCTATTTTTGCGATTTCGACGCACTTACCTCTTTGGTCGGCCGCCGCCTCTCTAATGTGCGAGACATTCCAACGTTCCAGGGCAAACCCAGAGATCGGACTTGCTCTCTATCGGATCTTTCAGGAAGCGGGACTGCCTGCGCCAGCGATGCAGATGGAGATACCCCTTGGAGATGATCCAGACTTCATACGCTGGATGTACGATGTTATCTGCAGCTTGCGACCGCAAATTCAGCAGCTAAACCTGTCCCTAGGGGAGCTAGGTGACTTCGATACACTTCCAGAAAGGCTCCAAGCCGAGGTTGCAGCATCCAACGGCGTTGCCAGTTGGATGGCCGTCGTCGGCGCTTGGTCCCCCAAAGCTTAGCCCGATTGTGTGCGAGCTCGTTTCGGAAGTAGCATCAAGAATATTGCCGGCACCAGCATGGAGATTCCGACAAAGGCAAGGCCCCAATACAGGCTGCCCGTTTTATCTTTGATCAGGCCGATAGCGTAAGGTCCCGCAAAGAAAGGAAAGGACGATCGCCGAGAAAATTCTAGGCGGGATTTCGTCAGAGTTCCAACCCAGACTTGGATTGTAGTGCCACGATCCCGATTGGATCTCTCAAATCCCGGTCAGCACGTGCAATGCAGGATGGCGTACGCCTGGCATGAAGGGTTACTGGCTAAACTGCGACAAGACGCGCCTGCCGCACATGCCGCTTTTATGGCTGCACGCGCTGAAACCGAGAAACTCGTCCGCGCTCAGCCGGGAAATGTAAGACCGCTGAGCATGCTGGCGCTCATCGACGCCGAGCTAGGGGAGAAAGAGAAGGCAATCCGTGAGGGTCGCTCCGCGTGCGATATGCTGCCGACTGCAAAAGACGCCGTAGAGAGCGTTCAGCTGATCACTAATCTCGCCCGTATCTACGCACTCGCTGGCGAGAAGGATCTCGCCTTAAAAGAATTGGACACAGTCAGCAAACTTCCATACGGGCCAACTTATGGCGCGCTACGTCTCGATCCTGAATGGGACTCGTTGCGTGGCGATCCGCGCTTCGAGAAAATCGTTGCCTCGCTTGCACCGAAAGCGGCGAATAATTAATGTGACGGGGGCTTCACGCAGCCCCGACCTGTCCGAAAGAACTGAATCACGGCTGCGGAATTACCGGGAAGCAGGGTTGCAAGCGTCCAGTTAAACATCGGAATTTTTCCGGTCCAGAGATGAGAGGCACCCGTCCACCCGGCACCGCCTCGCGCGAAAGGCCGCCTCAATCGATATGCTCGCACCAAAAAAGGGCGGCATCTATTGGAGTTGCCACCACGGTCGTTGCCTTCGGCCAGGGCAACGGTATTGTTAGGGCTGCTAAGGGTGAACGCCCAAGACACACCCGTTGAGTCCAACCCCGATCTCCCGCTCGAGATCGCGCACCTGCTGTTAATCGACGTGGTGGGTTATTCGAAACTGCTCGTCAACGAGCAGATTGAATTACTGCAGGAATTGAATCAGATCGTGCGAAACACCGAAGGTTTTCGATCGGCGGAAGCAAGCGGCAAACTCAATCGAGTGCCGATGGGAGACGGGATGGCGCTCCTTTTCTTCCACAGTCCGGAAGAGCCGGTGCGATGTGCGCTCGAGATCAGCAGAACATTGCAAGAGCATCCGCATATCCAGCTGCGGATGGGAGTGCACAGCGGCCCAGTGAACCAAGTCACCGATGTTAATGACAAGACGAACATCGCGGGATCAGGGATCAACGTGGCGCAGCGCGTCATGGATTGCGCCGATGCCGGGCATATTCTTTTGTCCGGGCATATAGCGGAAGATTTGACCCAATACCGGCACTGGCAACCGTATTTGCACGATCTCGGCGAGTGTGAGGTGAAGCACGGGCTGAGGCTGCACCTGGTTAATCTCTACAAAGACAATCTCGGCAACCCACATCTTCCGGACAAACTCAAGCGAAGAAGAAGATGGAAGCAGACGTCCGGTGTTAGCGTCCGTCCGGTCATTACGCCTCGTTGGCCCAAGTATGTGCTCACAGCTGTTTTGCTCGTTTCAGCTGTGGCTTTGGCGATCAGCTTTTCAGTCTTTTACCGACGCGGCTCACCGGCGGTTGCACGCTCCTCTTCGGGGAAGGCCGCCGACGTAGGACTTCCTATTGCGGAAAAAAGCATCGCCGTGCTTCCGTTCGAAAACCTCAGCGAAGACAAAGCCAACGCCTACTTTGCCGAGGGTATCCAGGAGGAGATCCTGACGCGGCTCGCTAAGATCGCGGATTTGAAAGTGATTTCGCGCACGTCGACGCAGCAGTACAAAAGCGCACCCGAAAATCTGCCTGAGATCGCAAAGCAACTTGGCGTCGCCCACATCCTGGAAGGAAGGGTGCAGAAGAGCGGCGACGCCGTGCGCGTGAACGCGCAGCTGATCAAAGCGGCCAATGAGTCCCATCTTTGGGCCGATACTTTTGATCGCAAACTGACCGACATCTTTTCGGTCGAGAGTGAGGTGGCCAAAGCCATCGCCGACCAGTTACGGGCGAAACTCACCGGTCAGGAAGAGCAAGTCATCACCGCCAAATCGACAGACAGCCCCGAGGCTTACGACGCCTACCTGCGTGGTCTCGCTTACAGCGTGAAAACGGGACTTAACTACGCCGACCAAATTGCTGCACAGAGCTACTTGAAAGAAGCGGTGCGACTGGATCCGAAATTCGCCCTCGCGTGGGCCCTGCTATCACAGGTCGACGCTCTGGGCTACGTAATGCTGTCTCTGCAACCAACCTCGGCCCTGCGTGAAGAGGCGCGCCACGCAGCGGACACCGCACTTGATCTTGAGCCGGATCTCGCCGAGGCGCTCTATGCCAAAGGCTGGTATCATTATGGCTGCCTCAAGGATTACGATACTGCTGTCCGTTACTTTCAACGGGCGCGACAGCTCCTGCCGAATAACAGCCAGATTCCTGAAGCACTAGCCTACGTCGCACGAAGACGTGGTGAGTGGGATCGTAGCGAGGCTTACTTTAATGAAGCCGAGCAGATCGATCCACGCAACGTTACCCTTTTAACGCAACACGCGTTCTCCTATATCTTTCTCGGCCGCTTTCCTGAGGCGCTGCGGAAGCTGGATCAGGTTCTCGATATCACGCCTAATGACGTCGATACTCTTGCGGAAAAGGCGTTGACCGCGCAAGCCGAAGGTGACCTGACGCGGGCGGCGACGTTGCTCAATCCGCTGCGTCCGACGGCCAGCGCCCCTTTCGCGTTGGAAGCACAAGTCTACCAGACGATCTTGGAGCGCCAGCCCGCGCGGCTGATACGGCGCTTGAAGGAGCTGCTGGCGGAGCCCGATCCGGCCCTCGGTTATCTCAATGGTGAACTGCGCTTCTGGCTAGGGTGGGCGCAAGACCTCGCCGGCGACCATGGCGCTGCACAGGAAAGTTGGAGGCAGGCGCGCAGCGAACTGGAACCTTTCCTGAAAGAACAGCCGGAAAATTTTGCCCTCATTGGGGATCTCGCGCTGACCAACATGGGCCTTGGTGACAAAACCGCTGCTTTGGCTCTGGCCGAACGCGCAATCGCGGCGAGTCCAATTGAAAAAAATGCCATGGATGGTCCAAGTTCGATCGAAGTCCTCGCGCGCGTGGCGGCGCAAACAGGAGAATCCGATCGCGCCATCGCGGC
>QHPD01000163.1 GCA_003218975.1 Verrucomicrobiota bacterium | reverse complement strand
TCATTGATGACAGTGGCTTCGCCAGCGGACATCCAGGTGGATGTATGTTATGATGATGCATCTGTTGTAGGCGCCTCGCTCTGCCGAGGCGCGCAGAGAAGCATGGCGACAGAGCGCCATTTTAGATTCAATAGCAAATTGCTCTTTTAGCAGCATCTTCCAAATGCTTCGCGATCTGTCCAGGAGCACAGAGAAACACGGCGACAGAGCGCCGTGGCTACAACTACAACTCAAACAGTGATTGAAATCCCAACCGACGAGAATTTCATGCGGGAAGCGTTGCGACAGGCAAAAAAAGCGTACGATGCCGATGAAGTGCCTATTGGCGCAGTTGTCGTTCGAGGAGGAAAAATCATTGGACGTGCCTATAACCAGGTTGAGTTGCTCAAGGACGCGACTGCGCACGCCGAAATGCTGGCGCTGACGCAAGCCGAAGCCGCGGTGGGCGATTGGCGGCTAACTGACTGCGACCTTTACGTTACGAAGGAGCCATGTCCAATGTGCGCTGGTGCGCTTGTCCACGTTCGAATCCGTCGGGTCATCTTCGGCTGCACTGATCTGCGCGCTGGCGCGGCTGGAAGCATCATTAATCTCCTTCAGTTGCCCTCTCTGAATCACCAGTGCGAGATCACATCGGGCGTTCTAGAAAGGGAATGCGCGGCTATTCTTCAGGATTTCTTTCGGAAACGCCGCACATCGCCGAGTCAAATACAAGATCGACACTCTGATCTCTGATGTCGGCGCTGGTATCGAAGCAAATCGGATAACGCTTCGCTAACCCTCAAAAACGAACTGACTCGGAATTGCTTCCGAGCCAGCTAGCTGATTCTTACATCATTATTTCAGCGTTAATAGCTGTGGTAGTAATGATGATGGCGATGGTGGCGATAGTAAACTCGATGCCCGTTGTACCAGTAATATGAGGGGCCGCTGTAATAGTACGAATGATATGGCCGAGAATAGTAGTACGGCCTGTAATATCCGTAGGGATAATATCCAGAGTAAGAGTACGCCGGATAGCCATAATAGCCGCCGCCAATCCCGACTCCTGCAATTCCTGGAATTCCGACGTAGATTTGAGCGTCAGAACTCTGCACGGGAACGAAAGCCAATCCACTTGCCACCAATACCATTAAGAGAAGCTTTTTCATTGTTTTCCCTTTCTTCTTGTCTGTCCCTTTTTGTTTTTCTTCTTGGGCGATGGAAGCTCCTGCTAAGGAGTTCCACGACGCACTGAGACTGCGCGTCTCCCTTTATTAGTACAATCGAACGCGGGGGCTGTTGTGGTTCCCAGCGACGGCAAAAAAAGACGAGGGTCTGGTGACACAATTGGCAACTGAGGCGGAATCATTGGCAAATTCGACGCCGCTTCCTCGCTCAGCGGGTGGAAAAATCGAAAATCGCAATTTCGCCAAGCAAGAAATTGGATCTGGCTTGCGCGTTCTCGACAATCAAAAGCGCGAATTATTCAGTGCATCTTTCGGACAAGCCGGAAAATCTTCTTTAATACTCACACAGGATTGAGCATTACGTGCCGCGTGTGAAGTACTGGGAAATCATTGCTGACACTCTCAGCAAAGCCGGATGGAGTTGGGGCTGTGTCGCAGCCGTGGATCTTCGCGGCCGGATCAATCTTCGTTGCAGAGGCGCATCGCGACGACGGAAAGCCCTTCGTTGTGCGTGCGGATTGAAGCGGCGATCCGCCGCGCAGTCGCGACGACAGTAGGATAAACGCACACGAGCTATCAGCAACGATACTTAAGTACCATGAAAGCGTTCTTTTCGATCATTCTCGCCGTCGCCGTCTCCATTGGCAGCGTTCAGGCAGGCCCCGTCCATACGGCAGCCAATGTGGCGAAGAGCACTGCGCAGACGGTCAAGAATGTCGGGCACAGCGTGGTGAAGGGCACAAGAAGAGCCGTGCACACTGTAGTCAATACGCTCACGCCCGATTAGGTGAGGTAAGGCTACCACTCTTTGAAATCGCCCGTTTGCTGGTGTGTTTCGATCACGTTGCCAGTATCATCGTAAATGCGAATCACAGCATGATGTGAGCGGCTGAAGAATCTGGCGGGTAGTGGCTCAGTTTAAAGACGCCACCAGCTTCTTGAAGACAACACGGGTACCAAGGTCGTGAATTGTCGCAGCCCAGCCGTTTGACTTTGCGAAAGCGTGGATCCGCTGTTCGCGTTTTGGATCGGCTGCCAGTCTCACCGGCCACACTCGCGCTAAGCTGTTTTCAAAGACAGTGCAAGACGCCCTTGATTCAAGTCGCTCTCGGATGTGTTTGGCAAGCGCGTCAATACGGCAAATATCGGCTATTTCCGCAAAAGAGCGATCATTTCTTCAATCGACCAAACTGAGCCACTACCATCTGGCGTAACCGGCTGCGTTGCTGATTGCATTTGGCTCGCCGTACCACAGCCGACCGAATGGCAGCGCAACGAAATTAGATCGACGCCGCGCTTGTCGCTGCGCGGACGTACTTCGTAAGCGTGCATGTCTTGTGTCACATCAAAATCGGCGCAAGATTCAGAACAATACATTTTTAGGATGCGAAGCTTTCTAACTTACCTCTCAGAAAGATGTAAATGGGCATCAAAAGGGACTGGGGCAATTTGCGGGTCGGTGTCACTCATTGTTGGAGCCACGCTGGCGGTTCTACTGTGGTTTTCTCCACGGTGGTTTCACGGCCACATCTCGGATCGAATGAACGCATTTATCCTAGTTATGGTTCCCTTACTGGCTGGAGCGAGCGCATTTCTCGTTCGGTGGTTCGTTTCTCCCTATCCAATTTATATGCAGATTCGAAGGACGCTAGACACACTAACCGACGCGAAGAAGGAGGAACGCACCAAGGCTGTCCAAAGCTGCTTTGAGCGAAGCGCTGCAATCCTAAAACAACACGGTTCGGTCTTACTGTCCTTTCACGCCCTATCGCGTTCGGAAGGACACAGATTGGAATCTAATGAGGAAGTTGCCGAGGTTTGCGATCTAATCCATGCCGCGGGATATGATCATCCATTTGAGGGAATATCGCCGGGATACGTGCCAGAAAAAGATTGGCTGTCTTTTTTGAAGTACGTCAAACACGCTCCTAATATCAATCCAGAAGAGGGTAAGGATTATATTGACGCTGCCGACCGGTGGCGACAAGACCACGGCTATCCTTTGCCACCTGACGATGCTGGTTACGTATCGTTAGTTGAAAGGACGTTGCTGCGATAAGGTGGCAACCACGATCTTATTTTGTTCAGCTGAAATCGCAGGAACGGGTCGCGCCCTACCGCGGAAATGCGGGACTCTTCAGTATATTTGGCGCAAGCTTTCGCTTACTAAATAAACGGGACACGGCCACAAGGACGCCGGCGCACGAAGCGCTGAGTATGGCGAGCTTGGCAGTCCAACAAAAGCGACGCATCCTGATTGTCGATGATGACCGCGACAGCACCCACTTGGTGAAAATCCTACTCGAAAAGACCGGCCGCTATCTTGTGCTCGAACAAAATGATGCCACCAAGGCTCATTAAAGTGCCCGGAATTTAAGGCCGGATTTGATCTTGCTGGACATGGCGATGCCAGAGGCAGACGGAGGCGACGTAGCGGCGCAAATCGAGGCTGATCCGGGATTGCGGAGAACGCCAATTATCTTTGTGACCGCGCTAGTCACGGAAGCTGAGGCAAAGGCTGGCCTCCGCATTCAAGGACGTCCCTTTCTTCCAAAGCCGATCAGTATTTCCGACCTGATCAACAGGATTGAAGAAAACCTACCCGTGCATACTGCGTTTTAAGCCGCACGTAGGGGCTGACGTTGCCCGCATCATCGTAAATCCGAATTACAGCATCATGTGAACGGCTGTAAAACTTAGCGTAGCCGATTGCGTTGCTGATCGCGTTTGGCTCGCCATACCACAGCCGACCAAATGGCAGTGCTTCGGAAAAGTCGCTCTTTGTTGGTCCGCCAGCGCAACGATGCCTCAATTCGCGGCAAAGGCCGATCGAACGCCGGCGAGAAACTCATCGCCACACTCAGGCTTGATAAAAAAAGCTGCCGCTCCCGCTGCCAACGCTTTCCAGCGCACAATTCGATCGTCGTTTGCAGTCAGGACAATGACCCTGGTCGAAGGTGAAATCTCACTAAGTCGCCTTTGGACCTCCAAACCGTCCATACGCGGCATCCACATATCAATTACCACTACCCTGGG
>QHPD01000057.1 GCA_003218975.1 Verrucomicrobiota bacterium | reverse complement strand
ACTACAGCAGCACAATAAGTAGAACACGAACGATCCCCCCAAGTCCACATCATTCATCTCGGACACAGTTGGGAACATCGTCATTTTAATCACATCCGTCATTCTTCGAGTTGGTTCATAAATTACCGTCGCTTCTTCACTTCGCGGCTGCGCCAAAGGAAATAGATGACCGGAATGATTGCCAGCGTGAGAGTGGTGTTAACAGCCTGCGATCGATGCAACGCACCGCATGAAACGACCCTCCATCCGCATGACGTTCGTCATCATCGCTCTGGCAGCTGCCGCCGCCGTCGTGATTGGCGATCTCGCGCACCAGGCGGCTGGCCGCAAGCTGCGCGGGGCGATTCTTGCGGAACTTCAGCCGGTCGCCTTGAAGAACTGTACGCTGAAGCGCTTCGGCAGCGCCAATGACGGCGGATACCTAATGTGCGAGAATCTGGTTGAGCCGCTCGATGCAGGCTACTCATACGGCGTTGGGAGGAACGACGACTGGGGATGCGAGGTGTCGCGCCGGTATCACGTCCCCGTGCATCAGTACGACTGTTTTGATCCCGCGCGTCCAACCTGCAACGGCGGCACGTTCGTATTTCACGACGAATGCGTCGGCGATCGCACCGGCTACAGGGAGTCGCGATTCTTCGATACGCTGGAAAACCAGATCAGGAAAAACGGCGACACTGGCCGGCGCGTGATCATCAAGATGGACATCGAGGGCGCGGAATGGGATTCGCTCCTCGCAGCTCCTGACGAGCTGCTGGCTTCGATTCTGCAGATCGCAATGGAGCTCCACGGCTACGACGATCCGAAGATTGTCGAGGTGATCCGGAAGCTGAAGCGGAACTTCTATCTCGTGAACCTCCACTTCAACAACTGGTCGTGTACGCCGAAGGCGGCGCCGCTCCCCGCTTGGGCCTACCAGGTGCACTGGGTGAACAGGCGCATCGGCGTGCTCGATACGGCGATGCCCGTCCCCGCACCGATGAGTCCGCTGAATGCGCCAGACTCGCCGACATGGCCCGATTGTCAGTTGCGCCCGCCGAGGTCGGAGCTCTGACCGTTCACGGCTGTGAAAGGCTCGGCGCTGAATGCACCACTGGCAATGCAACGCGGACGGCGCTGCAATCAGCTAGAGACCTATGCCCGCATAATTCGCAATAGCAGGCAGTCGCTTGCATTGTGCTTGACGGCCAACATCTCTGAGCGTTACGCCCACTGATATGACCATGGAATATTATCGGCACATCATGGACGTCGTTGGCACCAGCGTGGATGGGATAGGTGTATTTATCGTTGTGGGTGGCGCACTGGTCGCAACTGCGCGACTTGTACTTCATCGCGCGCAGAGCACCGGCAATTACTATTCGCTTTACCGCCAGGATGTGGGGCGCGCGATTTTGCTCGGCCTCGAGTTTCTTATCGCCGGCGACATCATCCGGACCGTCGTTGTCGCGCCGACAATGCAAAACGTGCTGGTGCTGGGATTGATCGTTCTTATCCGCACATTCCTTAGCTTATCACTCCAACTGGAGATTGAGGGAAAATTGCCTTGGCGCCGCGCCGCGACACGCCCGGACTAGGAAAACTACAGCGTTCGCTGAATAATCTCCGTTCGAACCCTTCTGGCGACGATCCATCCCGCCCGAAGCTGCTGGTGCAGATTCGTTCGTCTGAGCATCCTTATTTTTTCAGCAGCTTCACGATTACGACAATCAGCAGAACGATAAGGAGAATGCCAACGACACTCCAAATCCACATCATCCACGTCGGACACATCAGCATTATTAGCCACCTCCTTTCTCATCACGCCTGCTAGTACGCCAACTCCCATCGCCGCAGCCAGAGGAATCCTCACCTGAGACCGATTCCCAACCTTCGCGGATGAGCAAGGGAACGATGGCCAGCGACGCGACGGAATCGATCCACCACCAACTGGTCAGTGTGTTCAGGGCCAGACCTGCAAGCAATACCCAGGAAAGACAAGCGCACGTTAGCGTTTCCATGGCGTCGGCGCGGAGTGAGAGACTGTCGATCTTACTAGCGACGCGCAATTTTGCTTTTGCTAGAAACGGCATCCCGACGGCCGCTATGATTGCAACGGCGATACCGATTAGTGAAGTTTCGGCCGCATGGCGCGTGACCAAACCGAAAATCGCTTGCACGAACACGTAGGCTGCAAGCAGAAGAAGCAAATAGCCCGCGATCCTTGACGTCCTGCGCTCGATCGCTTTCGCGTGGTCGAGGCCAATTACAAATCTCTTCTTCGACTCGATCCAGAAACGCCGAAAAACGACAATTGCGGAAGCCAGCTCGATGGCGCTGTCAATTCCGAAGGCGACGAGCAGGAGACTGCGCGCAGCGATCCCGGCGCCGACCGCCACAAAGGCTTCGATTACCATCCAAGCGATTGTGATGATCTCGAGCCGGAGCGCAGTTCTGAGCAGGGGATTTCTTTCCAATGCGATCACTCCTTTCAATCGCGTCAATTCTAGACAGTTCACACCGCCAGCGATTACAGCCGCGTCGAGCGCAAACGCAGCGCGTTGCCGATCACGGAGACCGAACTAAAACTCATTGCCGCACCGGCGATCATCGGACTGAGCAAAATTCCAAAGAACGGATAGAGCACCCCGGCGGCGATCGGTACGCCGAGCGCATTGTAGACGAAGGCGAAGAAAAGATTCTGGCGAATGTTCCGCATCACGGCGCGGCTGAGATGGATCGCTTTGGCAATTCCCATCAGATCGCCTTTGACAAGCGTGATACCGGCGCTTTGGATGGCAACATCCGTGCCGGTTCCCATTGCAATGCCGACATCCGCGGCAGCTAGGGCCGGCGCGTCGTTAATTCCGTCCCCGGCCATGGCGACGATTGCGCCTTGCGATCTCAATGTGTTGACCATGTCGATCTTTTCCTGCGGCATCACTTCGGCGCGAAAATCATCGATGTGCAATTCATGCGCGACCGATTCGGCCGTGCGACGGTTGTCGCCTGTGCACATGAGTATTTTCAAGCCCATGGCGTGAAGTTCGCGGACCGCTTCTCGCGTGGTTTCCTTGATTGGATCGGCAATCCCGATTATGCCGACTGCGTCGCGATCGATGGCCACCCACACGGTGGTCTGCGCTTTTTCTTGCAGGGCACGCGCCTGGTTCTTTAATTGCCCAGAAATTGACGCCGCCGATTGGATCAAAAATTTTTCTTTGCCGACGAGAACGAGTTTGCCATCTAGTTTGGCCGACACGCCGCCACCGGTGGTTGATTGAAAATCTGTCACTTCGCGCAACGCGATTTGTTCCTTTTTAGCGGCGCCAACAATTGCACGTGCCAGCGGATGCTCGCTTTGATTTTCCAACGACGCGGCAACTTGCAACAGATCGCGCTCGTTTCCTGAGGTTCCGACAATGCAACTAACGACCTCGGGTTTCCCTGCGGTCAGCGTGCCGGTCTTGTCGATGACCAGATGCGTCACCTTCTCGACGATCTCAATCGCTTCCGCGTTCTTGATCAGAACGCCGACTTGTGCCGCTCGCCCGACGCCGACCATGATGGACATCGGTGTGGCGAGGCCAAGAGCGCAGGGACACGCGATGATAAGGACCGAAACGGCGGTCACCAAAGCGTAGGCCATCGCCGGCACAGGACCGAAGACTGACCAAACAATAAAAGTAAGAACCGCGATAAGAACAACGGCTGGAACAAAATAGCCGGACACTGTATCGGCGAGTTTCTGAATCGGTGCACGGCTGCGCTGCGCCTTGGCTACCATCTCCACAATTTGCGCAAGCATCGTTTCCGAGCCGACCCGCTCCGCGCGCATCAGAAAGGAACCGGTCTGGTTCACGGTTGCGCCGATCACTTTTTCGCTGGCGACTTTGCTAACTGGCATCGACTCGCCGGTGATCATCGATTCGTCGATGTTGCTCCTGCCTTCGATGATCACGCCGTCGATCGGAACTTTTTCGCCCGGCCGAACGCGCAACACATCGCCTTTCTGAATTTCCTCGACGGGAAGTTCTTCTTCGCGACCATCGCGAACTCGATGCGCAGTCTTCGCGGCAAGGCCTAGCAGCGCCTTGATCGCTTGTCCCGTGCGACTGCGCGCTTTTGCTTCAAGCAATTGTCCGAGCAAGACGAGCGTGGTGATGACGGCCGCCGCTTCAAAATAAAGATCGATGTCTCCGTTGCGTCGGAATGAATCCGGAAAAATCCCCGGCACGACCACTGCCGCGGCGCTGTAGAAATAAGCGGCGCCGACACCGATGGCAATGAGCGTAAACATGTTGAGGCTGCGATTTACGATCGACCGCCAGGCACGCGTGAAGAAAAAGCCGCCCGCCCAAAGAACCACCGGTGTCGCCAGGGCGAACTCGATCCATTTCCCGATTTGCTTTGGGATGATCGAATCGATATGCACGCCCGGAATGGCGTGCCCCATCGCGATAAATAGCACAGGAGTGGTGAGCAGGAGCGCGCTCCAGAATTTGCGGGCCAGTGAAAGAATTTCCCTTTGCTCTTCTTCGTCCATGCCGACTGTCTTCGGCTCCAGAGTCATCCCGCATTTCGGGCATTCACCCGGATGATCCTGCTCGATCTCCGGATGCATTGGGCAGGCGTAAGTCATCGTCTGTCTCGCTTAAACGTTATTGAGACTCCTCGGCAACGCCATCCAGTTAGCAAACGGGCGAGCATAACAATGCTGATCACTTTCCCGCGTCCGGATGGCGAAGCCTACGCAAACTTAGATAACGCTTCGGATTTTTCTCAAAAGTCTCAAAGCACAATGGACAACACAGAGCGACCATTTCACCTTCTACACGGACATGGCAATAGCCCTCGTTATCCAAAACTGACTTCCCGCAAACGATGCAATGCTTTTGCCAATCAATTTGCCAACCCGCGGAATGTTCCATGCTCATAGCTACGCTCGGTCACCACCGTTGCTGCGGTCGACTGGATTGCCACGCACTGTACTCGGTAATCGCCTTTCAGTCATAGTTTCGTCATTCGATTCGCTAATAAATCAGCTTACAAGAACCGAGGCGCGCTCCGGCGTAATGGGCGACTGCCCGTTTACGCGCGAACCGATGCGCTCAACCCACGTTTTACAAAAATCACGATGAGTTTGCCGATATCATGCGGCACGGCATTGCGCTCAACGGCTCCTTCTTCAATCAAGGTTTCGTTTTTCGTTGTTCCTTTAACCACTCCGAAAGCGTGGTGCGACTCTGAATATCGGGCAGCGGGTTCGAGTCGCCTACGTTTTTGATACGAGCGAGCTGTTGCTGGACTGCCGGTAACTTATCACTTGTGGGGAAGCGCCGAATGAATTGCTGGCAAAGTGGAATCGCACGCGCCGGTTCGTGCAACACTTCGGTGAAAAGACTGATCTGATTGAACAGGCTGTTTTCATGCTGCGGATTTATTCTTTGTGCGATCGTGTATTGTTCCAACGCTTTGTCCGGTTGCCCTGAAAAGCGCAAAGCATTCCCGAGGTCGGTGCGAACGTCGGCCGTATCAATACCGCTCGCGATGGCCTGTTCATATTGCCGAATAGCTTCCGACCAGCGTTGATGGTCGTAAGTGAAATTGCCGAGAACCACGGCTGCATCGCCGGCTGAGAGTCCAGACACATCAGGGGTCGCATTGAACGCGGTGGCCGGTGGAGATAACGGCAGCGGATGAAACTCTGACTTCGAACGCTGAGATGTAATCAGCCATGTCGTACCCGCTCCCACCGCAGCGGAAACGACAGCGGTCAGAATATAGTTCCAGAGATTTTGACGTGGGGAAGGTTCACTCTTGTTCTTCCAAATCGGTGCGTTCATTTCCTCATGAAGTGTGCAGAGCAAGGCTAAAAACGACAACTATCTCTTTATTTTAAGTTTCGCAGGGATTAGCGCTGGTGGAATCAAGGGCGCTTCTTCTTCGGTTTGATCGGGCAATTCGCGTTTGCGCCAGACAACGTAGATGACCGGAAAGATGAGCAGCTCCAGAATGGCCGAAGTAATGATGCCGCCGATCATCGGCGTGGCGATGCGTTTCATCACGTCCGCACCGGCTTGCAGGGCGGGGGACCACATGATCGGCAGCAGGCCAAAGAGGATCGCGCAGACGGTCATGATCTTTGGCCGGATACGTTGCACGGCGCCTTCCATCACCGCGTCGTGCAAATCTTTGACGGTGTTCATTCGCTGCTCCGCTTTGAACTTGTCCCATGCATGATCGAGATAGAGCAGCATGACCACCCCGGTCTCTGCGCCGACGCCTGCGAGCGCGATGAGTCCCACCCAGACAGCAACGCTCATGTTGTAACCCAGTAAGTAGAGCAACCAAAATGCGCCGATGAGCGAGAACGGCACGGTCAACAGAACGATAAGCGTCCTAACAACGGACCGGGTGCTGATGTACAAGAGCACAAAGATGATCAGCAGGGTGAAGGGGACCACCACTTTGAGCCGCTCCTTGGCCGCTTGCAGATATTGGAACTGACCCGCCCATTCAACGTAATAGCCAGGCGGGTACTGAATGCGCTGGTTGAGCAGTTGCGACGCCTTGCGCACGTAGCCTGCGATGTCGCTGGTCGTGATGTCCACGAAAACGAACCCGACGAGTTTTCCGTTTTCGCTGCGCACCGAGGGCGGGCCGGTTTTGTACTGGATATCGGCCAGCATCGAGATCGGGACCTGCGCACCCGTGGGCGTGGGAACGAGCACGCGCTTGAGCGCGTCGAGGTCTTCCCGAAAATCGCGCGCGTAACGTGTGTTCACCGGATAACGCTCGCGGCCTTCCACCGTAGTCGTGATGTTCTTTCCGCCGATTGCTGACTCGATAATGTCGTTTACATCGCCAACTTTCAGTCCGTAACGCGCGGCCGCTTCGCGGTTAACGGTAAAATCGAGGAAATAACCGCCGACCGTTCGTTCGGCGAACGCGCTGCGCGTCTCAGGCAAATCAGCGAGTTCTTTTTCAATCTGCACAGCGAACTTCTGAATTTCGCCAAGATCCGGACCAAAAACTTTCACGCCGAGGATGCTGCGAAATCCCGTTGTGAGCATTTCCGTGCGCGTCTGGATAGGCATCCAGAAAATATTCGCCATCCCGGGCGTCTTAATGTTCGCGTTTACCTCGGCGAGAAGCTTCTCCCAGGTCATTCCGCGCCGCCATTGATCGGCTGGCTTGAGGGCGACAACGGTCTCAAACATCGATAACGGCGCGGGATCGGTCGGCGTATCGGCCTGACCGGCTTTACCGAAAACTGTCACGGCCTCCGGGACTTTTTTTAATTGTCGATCTTGTATTTGGAGAATTTTGGTAGCTTCGGTAATCGACATTCCGGGAACGGCTGTCGGCATGTAAAGGAGCGTGCCTTCGTTGAGCGGGGGCATGAATTCGCTGCCAAGTCTTTCGTACGGGAAAATCGTGATCAGAAGTAGAACAAGCGCGGCTGCGAGAGTGAACCAGCGATAGCGCAGCACGAAATCCGCGAATGGTTGATAAGCCCGGATCAGAAACCGGTTAACCGGATTTTTCTCTTCCGGTGTGATTTTCCCGCGAATGAGCAGCGTCATCAGCACTGGCACGAGTGTGACGCCAAGAAACGCGGCAAAGAACATGGCGAACGTTTTTGTAAAGGCGAGGGGGCGGAAGAGCCGGCCCTCCTGCGCCGTGAGCGAAAAGACCGGGACAAAGCTTACTGTGATCACAAGCAGAGCAAAAAACAGCGCGCGGCCGACGCCTTTCGCGCCGGCGATGATCACTTGAATACGCTCGAGACTGTTTGGCTCGCGCTTATGTGCTTCCCGAAAGTGCTCAAGCTGCTTATGCGCGTTCTCTATCATGACGATCGCCGAATCGACCATCGCGCCAATGGCAATGGCAATGCCGCCTAACGACATGATGTTGGAGGTCACGTGCATCCACCACATCGGTATGAACGAAAGAATGATCGCGATCGGCAGCGTGATGATCGCCACCAGCGCCGAACGGACGTGCCAGAGAAAAACGAGACAGACCAGAGCGACGACGATGCTTTCTTCGATCAGCTTCTCGCGCAATGTCGCGATGGCGCGACGAATCAGGTCGCTGCGATCGTAAACCGGCACAATGCGCACACCAGGCGGCAACGACGGCTTTATCTCTTCGATTTTCTTTTTTACAGCATCGATGACGTTGAGCGCGTTCTCGCCGTAACGCATCACGATGATGCCGCCAACGACTTCGCCGCGTCCATCGAGCTCGGCCACGCCGCGCCGGATGTCACCGCCGAGATGAACGTTTCCGACATTCTTCAAGTAAATCGGTGTGCCGTTTTCCACTTTGAGGACGATGTTCTCGATGTCCTCAATCTTTTTGATGTAGCCGCGTCCGCGAATGTAATACTCGGTCGTCGCGACTTCGAAGATCTTGCCGCCGACATCGGCATTACTCATCTTGATCGCGTTGACGATGTCGCTAAGCGGTATGTTGTAAGCGACCAGTGCGTTTGGATCGAGGTCGACCTGATATTGCTTTACGAACCCGCCGACCGGCGCGACTTCGGCAACGCCTTTCACTGAGGAGAGCGCGTAACGCAAATTCCAGTCCTGAATGGAACGCAGCTCGGCAAGATCGTGCTTTCCGCTGTCATCAACGAGCGCATATTCGTAAACCCAGCCTACACCCGTGGCGTCAGGTCCGATCGTCGGGTTTACTCCCTCCGGCAGCGAACCGCGCACTGAATTCAGGTATTCAATGACTCGCGAACGCGCCCAGTAGATGTCGGTGCCGTCTTCAAAGATGACGTAGATGAACGATTTGCCGAACATTGATTCGCCGCGGACGAATTTCACTTTTGGCGCAGCGATGAAAACGCTGGAAATCGGGTAAGTGATTTGGTCTTCAACCAAATCGGGTGAGCGGCCTTCCCACTCGGTGTAAACAATCACCTGCACGTCGCTCAGGTCGGGTATGGCATCGAGCGGTGTGTGGACGAGGCCGTAGACTCCAGCTGCGACAGCGAAGATTGTGAAAATGAAAACGAGAAATTTGTTCCGGGCGCTCCGCTCAATGATACGATCGGTTAGCGTCTCACTCTTGCCAGCAGCGGCGACTTCGTTCCGCGAAATTGGCTCAGCTTCAATCATGGTTTGCTGCCAGGGCTAACGCCTTCTTGTGGTTTTTGCTCTTCCTCGAACCCTCTCAACGCGCCTTGCACTTTCGATTCCGCGTCGATGAGAAAGTTTGCACTCGCAACAACGCGTTCGTCGCCTTGAAGACCACTTTTCACCTCGTAAATGTCGGCGTACTTGGTACCAAGCTGAACCACCCGCGGCTCCAGCTTTCCCTGGCCTTTATCGACAAACACGACGCTACGCGTTCCTGTCGGCATGACCGCGCTCACCGGAATGGTGAGAGCCTCGCCCATATCCATTTCCAATTCGGCGTTGATGTACATCCCCGGCTGGAGCTTGAAATCGGGATTGGGAATGTCGATGCGCACCTTGGACGTGCGTTTCATTTCATCGAGGAACGGATTGATGACGCTGAGCGTGCCTTCGAATTTCTCGCCCGGGTAAGATTTCGCGGTAATCGTGAACTTTTGGCCAACCTTCAGCATCGACAATTCATTTTCATAGAACTCCGCCCAGACCCACACGACGCTGAGATCGGCGACTTCCACCAGCATGTCGCCGATCTTCACGTTCTTGCCTTGCTCGACCGGCACCGATTGAACGAT
>QHPD01000150.1 GCA_003218975.1 Verrucomicrobiota bacterium | reverse complement strand
GACATCCTGCCACGCTGTAGTCCGACAACTGCGGGTCACGTCGTAGTTTTCGTGGCTGCTAAGACAAGGGGGAAGCAATGCGACGACGGGTCGATCCTCGTATGTATCATAAGCTGCTTATGATGCATGAACGGTTCACTGCTGCGGATGCGTTCTCTTGAACCCGGCGGTGTAACCCTTTTCGAAAGCCCGCTTACAAGCCTCCAGACCACCTGGTCGCGAAGGATTTTGGAGCTGTTCACCCGAGCCCTGCTGCTCGAAACACTTTTGAGCCGTCATGTTCAACTCCGCTTCCGTCGGCAACGTTGCACCGCTCGGCGCTTCTTCTCCGGCCTTCTCACCGATTTCATAAGCAGCCCGTTCTTCCACCGTCGTGCCGTGAGCTGTGCGATGACTGTAGAACACCGCCACGCCACACACGATGAACGCGGCCACTCCCATCAACACAAAGAAACGCACCGGTTTGAATTGTCTGGTCATAACGCACGGTAACGTTGAACGAACCTAAGCACTTGCGCAGCAATAGGGCAACGACCTCCGCAATATCGATCTGCATCTGCGTCTAGTCTCCTCGGGACGGGGGCGAAGCCTTTACGTCCGCGACCCATCCATCATAAGCTGGTTACGATGGCATGAATGATTCGCTGCTTGCGGCGCCGTAGCTCACGCGAAGGCGGGTAGCCGCTGGCGGCGACTGCGGTTTCCATGAACCCGAAAGCGCTGGCGCAACTTTAGCTATGTGCGAAGATTAAATCTTGTATGAAACAGTACGCTAAAATTCTGTTTTCGATTTTCACGGCGATGATTTGCGCGATTGGATTTGCGGCAGATCAACCTGCTTGCAAGAAGAGCGGCAAAAATTGCCCGATGAACAACGGTGGGGCATGCAATTGCGGCAAGAACTGCGATTGCTAGCCAGGTGTAGCGAGATTTTGAGTGACGATTTGCGAGTAAAGCTTGCCAGCTCGCCAAACTTCCCCGCCTGAAAGAGCCGAAACGATTTCTGATTGGTTAGGCTGCGGTGTCGCTTATTTCCTGCTTTCCTGCCTTCCTGATTAGATTCTTTTTCGGAGTTCGGAGTTAGGCGTTTGCTTCTGATCTGGCGGCTGATCTTTGGCCTTTGACCTCCGCCTCGGCGTATTCGACTCTGACCTCTCTGCAACGCAAGCGCTATCTCTTTGTCTGCATCAATCGTCGGGCCGAGGAGAACCCGAAAGGATGCTGCGCGGCCAAGGACTCGGAAGAAGTGTACAGAGCGTTGAAAGGAGAGGTTGCCGCGCGCGGACTCGCAAAGCTAGAGGCGCGCGTGTGCACATCGAGCTGTCTCGATCAATGTGCAACCGGCGTGACGGTCTTAGTCGAACCCGATCACTTTTTTTACGGACGCGTCACGGTCGCCGACGTCCGGGAGATTGTGGATGGACTCGTTAAGGGCCAACCAGTTAAACGGCTCGTGCTCACGCAGATCGACCAAGCCATCTGAACACGGCGGTTTCGACTTCTGCGAGCTGCACCGCATTCAGCGCGCCGAGTTTGCGAATGGCGCGAGCGATCGGATAGGTGGCGATGCTTTGTGCAGCAAACGCACCCTCTTTCAGGAAGGGAACTTGTATTTTGACTTCAAACTGCGAACCGCGAAGCGTCGTCGTGTGAAAGACAACAGTAGCCAAGGCACGATCTGTATCGGTGAAAGGAACGCTGAGAACGAGAACAGGCCGAACTTTCGCAACCATCCCGCAGTCGAACAACCAGACTTCGCCGCGCCTAGGAGGCACGTTCCTCCTCATGGAGCATTGCTGCGAGCGCGTCGCCTGCGGCAGCAACCGCGTCATCATTGAGCGGCCCAGAGTCCCAAGGCGGCAGGTGGTTCATTACTTCTCGCACGAACTCCTGTTGTTGCTCGACTGGCAACGCCTCGAACTCGGAAAGCAATTTTGCTGCAGCAGCGCTCATAGCGGGAAGGAATATTGCACCAAATCAATCGTCGCGAAAATCGATCTTCTCTGCGCTCACTTTACAATAACGATCAT
>QHPD01000154.1 GCA_003218975.1 Verrucomicrobiota bacterium | reverse complement strand
CACATGTGTGGTTGAGAGGGGAATACCGTAGTAGCTCGCGCTTTGAATGATTATCGCGGCGGTGGTCTCCGCCGCGAAGCCATGCACCGGCTGCAACTTCACCATCCGATGGCCGAGTGTGCGAATGATGCGCCAACCGCCGGCTGCCGTTCCCACCGCCATTGTCACAGCGCAGAGAACGATGACCCATTTGGGTAGCACGAAGACTGGCGTCTTCAGAAAATCTAACCAGGCTGGGAGATGATCGAAACGGCCGGCTTTCGTACCGGTAAACAGCGCAAGTGTGATAATACCCATCGTTTTCTGCGCATCATTTGTCCCGTGACTATGCGCCATCCAGGCCGCGCTAAAGATTTGCAGTTTGCCAAAAAGAGACTGGACAAAGTGCGGCGTAAAACGATGAAGGGCGAGAAAAAGTAAAAACATCAGTAGCCCGCCAAAAATAAAACCTGCCAAAGGTGAGGTGATCATCGGCACAACAACTTTTGGCCACACCCCGGCATTCCATTTTATCACCGACCAATCGCCGCGCGCGGCAGCGAGCGCTGCACCACAAAGGCCTCCAATGAGCGCGTGACTCGAACTGGAGGGCAGACCAAACCACCAAGTAGTGACGTTCCAGACAAATGCGGCGATCACCGCGCAAAGCACTGTCGTCATTGTGACGATGTTGGTGTCCACGAGTCCCTTGCCAATTGTCGAAGCAACTGCGCCCCCAAACAATGCGCCGGTGAGATTGAAGAAGGCAGCCATGGCAATCGCCTTGCGCGGTGTCAGGATTCGCGTCGAAACCACGGTGGCAATGGCATTCGCCGCATCATGGAAGCCGTTGCTGTATTCGAAAATGATGGCCGCGACGACGACGGAAAAGAACGTGAACACGCGAACAGCTTGCTACGAATACTTGAGCGCCACCTGCAGGATGATATTTCCCGCGTCCCGGCAACGGTCGATCACTTTCTCCAACAAGCCGTAAAGATCGCGCAGAAAAACGATCTGCTTGGGATCATAATTGCCTTGGAAAAGATCCCGCACGCGATCCAGTTCCAGCTCGTCGGCCTCGCCTTCGATGGCCTGCAATTTTGCGTTCATCTCGCGCGCCGTGCGGACATCAATTCCTTTCCGCAATTGCTTCACCATCGCGAATACTGTCTCGGCCGCCTGATCAAGCAGTTCGACTTGCTTCTGAAAACTGTGCCCGCGCAGATCCTCAGGGCAGATCAAAATGCGCTCACCGATTTTCTCCACCGTCTTCGGTATTTTATAAAGAGCAGCGGCCAATTCCTGGATGTCTTCCCGCTCCAGAGGGGTCACGAAAGTTTTAGAGAGCTGCTCAGTCAATTCCTGCGTGATGCGCTTGTCCTCACGCCGGCTATGCGCGAATTCCTCTAAATTCTCCGGGGTCTCATTCTGTTGGAGTTTTTCCAGTAGCCCCACCAGATGATGCACGCTCGTGTCCGCCTGCTGCGCGCTCGCCTCTAGGAGATCGTAAAACTTTCCATCATGTCCGAGAATTTTCTGGATCGACAACATAAGCGTTTCTTCTTGTAGCCGAGAGCGTTGACCCCGGCAATCCTAGAACTGGTTGTGCACACCCCTTACAGCATGGCACCGCGCATGATCAGCAATGCAATACTAAAGTAGATAATCAACCCTGTGACATCGACCAGGGTTGCGACGAACGGCGCGGAAGACGTCGCAGGATCTGCCCCGACCCGTCGCAAAACAAATGGCAACATCGAGCCAGAGAGCGAGCCCCACAAGACCACGCCTACGAGGGCAAGACCCACGGTCATGGCCACCAGCGGCCAGTGCGGGCCGTACAGTTCGCGATGAAAATATTTCTCGCCAACGATCGACCAGAGCGCCACCCGCAACGTGCCGATCGTGCCCAGAATGGCGCCGAGCGAGAGGCCAGCCTGAATTTCTCGTCCCGCCACGCGCCACCAATCCCTCAGGGTCACTTCGCCTAATGCCATTGCGCGAACAATCAAGGTCGATGCTTGTGAGCCGGAATTGCCGCCGCTGGAAATGATCAGCGGTAAAAACAACGCCAGTACGACGGCCCTTGCGATTTCGTCCTGATAATTTGCCATCGCAGTCGCGGTCAACATTTCACCAAGGAACAAGATCACCAGCCAGCCCGCGCGTTTGCGCACCATTCGCCAAAACGAGATGCGCATGTACGGCTCGTCCAATGCTTCCATGCCGCCGAACTTCTGGATGTCTTCGGTCGCTTCTGCTTCGGCGACGTCGAGCATGTCGTCGATGGTGACGATGCCAACGAGCACGCCGCTCGAATCAATGACCGGCAGGGCGGTGCGATCATATTTACGGAAAACATTAAGTGCCTCCTGCTGGGAATCGGTCACATTCAAGGCTACAAAAGTTTTTTGCATCAGATCGCGTACCGGTGAGGTGAGCGGCTTGAGCAAAAACTCCCGCATCCGGATGTCATCGATCAGTTTTCCGCGCTCATCGACGACATAGATAACATTAAGCGTTTCACTGTCCTGCCCATGCTCGCGAATGTAATCGAGCACTTGTTGCACCGTCCAATTTTCGTACACCGCGATAAAGTCCGGCGTCATCAACCGGCCGACGCTGCCCTCGGGATAGCCGAGCAATGCTTGCGCAATCCGCCGTTCCTCCGGCGTGAGCAGCCGGATCAATTGGCGCGCCGCAGCGCTCGGCAATTCCTCCAGCAGCGCGGTGCGATCGTCAGGCGACATTTCGTTCAGAATGGCTACGACCTGCTCATGCGCCATGGCACGCAGCAACTTCTGCTGCGCGTCGAAATCGAGATATTCAAAAACGTCCGCCGCCAGCGCGTGCGGCAGAACTCGAAAGACGATTACCTGTTCGTCTTCCGGCACATCGAGAATCACTTCGGCGACGTCGGCCGGTGGCCACTCGCGAAACACTTCGCGCAATGCCCCGAAATTGCGGGCATCGATTAGGCTCTTGATT
>QHPD01000029.1 GCA_003218975.1 Verrucomicrobiota bacterium | reverse complement strand
AGTACGCTAGGAGGGTTTTGCTGACAATTCAAAGGACTTTTCACGACGGACTTATCCCTACAAATTAGGACACCAACCGTGGCGAAGGGGTAGCTTTGAGCGGCTCGATATGAACTTGAGCCACATGATCAAAGTCGAGATCTTATGCCCGAACGAGGTCAACCGAAGTGCCTGCCTGATGAAGACGCCGAAAAACTCCAAACCGTCGGTGATGTCGTCAAATACATCGAAGAACGCGCCAAGCAGCAGTAGGTCGCGCGCCTGACTGCCAGTTGATAACCGTCGAAGCGATTGGTCAATCTTGAGGCCAAATCGGCCTTGCAACTTTCTAACCGTTAGCCGCTCGGCATTCATTCTGGATTTTTCCAAACTCAAAGGCGACATATTGCACAGCTTCTGCGCCCGTAGCTCAGCCGGATAGAGCAACGGATTTCTAATCCGTAGGTCGAAGGTTCGAGTCCTTCCGGGCGCGCACCCTCTGAAAACGTAGTTCCCATAGGGAAAATCAGGGGCTGTTTGTGTCTTCTCCTGTCCGACTCATTCCGACGAGAAAACTCGTTTTAACGCATTTTCCTTATAAATTCGGCAACAATGTGGCAACAAATAGGTCGTGGAAACACGTAATTTAAGCTTAGGCCATACCGCGATGACAACCGCCCACACCTCAAGTACGTGATCAACTACCGCGAGGAGGGCAAACTAAGCGCGCGTTTTTTGAGACGAAAGAACAGGCCACCTCGTTCGCCGCTTCGAATTTTGAATTGAGCAGACGACCATCGGTTCGCAAAAGAAGGGTCGCACCACAAGCTGCGCGGCAATACCTGTGTTGCCCTGGAGCGTCCAAGATAGTGCGACGGCTGATCCATCATGAGGTAAGAACATTTGCTGTTCGATCAGCACTCCGTCTGCGAGACGAAAGCACGAAATTGGCCAGGAGATAGCGCCGAAAAGAGCGCCATCAAAAGATGATCCTAAATCGGTCATCGGGCCTTCCGAGAAAATTGTGTAAACACTGCGCGGCGTCGTTAAAGTGACCTCGAGACAAATCAGCGCAACTTCCGAGCGAGCTTTGGATGAGCGGAGCGTGATCATAGGTTTTGCAGATGCGTCGCGCGTGGCGGCGAATCCTTACAGAGCTGTCGATCTTTCGTGCGCTTTGTAAGGTTTCGCGCTTTTGATCGACATATAACGGTGGAAAGAGAAAAGCCGCGGATGAACTGTGGCCATTGCTCATGGGATTTGCCTGATTCGGCAGTTACGCCCGAAGCGTTCTACTTGCAGCGGCGCGAATTTCTCCGCGTGTTCGGTCTCGGTCTCGCTGCCTCGGCTCTTTTACCGCCCCGGATTTCGGCCGAGTCAGTGACGTTCAACGATTCCCTTAACGCCTCCTACAAACTCGACGGGGTGAAACTCACTGCCGAAGATCTCATCGCTAGCTACAATAATTTTTACGAGTGGGGCCTCGCGAAGGATCAGCCAAAGGAACTGGCCAATCGCGGTTGGAAAACGCGCCCATGGTCCATCGAGATCGGCGGATTATGCGCCAGCCCGCGCAAGATCGACATCGACGAATTGATTCAGCTTCTTGGCCCAATTGAGCGGCGTAATTATCGGCATCGTTGTGTCGAGGCTTGGTCGATGGTGATCCCTTGGGACGGGTTTCCGCTGGCGAAACTTGTCGATCTTGCGCAGCCAAAACCCGAAGCGAAATATATGAAGTTTACTTCGTTTTTTGATCCCGCGAATTGTCCGGCGCAGCGCGGTAATGGCTTTCCCTGGCCCTACACGGAAGGCCTCACTTTGCCTGAGGCGACGAACGAGTTGGCGTTTCTCGCAGTCGGCCTTTACGGCAAACCGTTACGCAATCAGAATGGAGCACCGATCCGGCTCGTCGTCCCGTGGAAGTACGGTTTCAAGGGCGCGAAGTCGTTGGCCAAGATCGAGCTTGTGGCGGAGCAGCCAAAGACGCTTTGGAATCACCTCGCGCCTAACGAGTACGGGTTCTACGCCAACGTGAACCCGAACGTCGATCATCCGCGCTGGAGTCAGAAGAGCGAGCGAGGCATCGGCGCCGGATTCTTTTCCGGCAAGCAGCCGACCCTCATATTTAACGGCTACGAAAAACAAGTCGCGCATCTGTACGCCGACATGGATCTGCGGAAGAATTTTTGATAACCGAGTTGTTAGAGTGAAAAGCTTGATCAGGATCGGCTCGATCGAAAAACGCATGACCGCAAACGGATGTCAGGCTCCTAGCCTGACTCGGCTGGCAGGCTGCCAGCCTGCCGAGTCAGCCAAGCTGGCTGATATCCAATCGTGTTCCGCATTTCGCGCTCAGCTCTTCGATGGAATCACCGGATTCTTGCGTTCCAAATTCTTCGCGCTCGCTTTGCTTGTCGGGGTTGGCACCTGGCTGCTCGTCGTACCGGCGTTCACTGGCGGACTCGGCGCAAATCCACTGGAAAAACTACTGCGCCAGAGCGGTGAAATCTCAATCTGGACTCTAGGCGCCGTGCTGGCGCTCAGTCCGTTACGCGTCCTGTTGCCGCGCTCGCGAATCGTTGGAGCGCTAAATCGGCATCGCCGCGCTGTGGGTGTGAGCGCTTGCGTCTACGGCTTATTGCATTTCGGATTCCACGTCCTTTATGAAGGCGGCCTGGATGGTTTGATACGGAGTTTATCGAAGCCATTCATATGGTTCGGAATCGCCGGATTATCGATCTTGGTCGGCCTAGCCCTAACGAGTAATAATTGGTCGGTGCGAACGCTCGGCGGAAGAAATTGGAAGTTGCTTCATCGTCTCGCTTATGTAGCGGCGACGTTGCTCATCTATCATCAATCCATTGCCGGAAAGGGACATTGGTATGTTGCGCGCTGGTTGTTATTCCCGCTTCTCGCCCTCCAAATCGCGCGCCTGACGAAGACGCTATTCACAAGATGGGCTCGTGCCAGTCGGCCGATGTCGCCAAACCCCCCTTCGGCGGACAGCTACTTCCGAAAGAGAGAAACCAGTCTAACGAAATCGGGGCAAAAAGTAGCTGGGCGACCCAGCCAGTTGAAACAACTGGCTGCCCTTCGGGCGCGCAGCGGGTCGGCCTTTGGAGCGATTACCACTCCGCTATGAGTACCCCCGATGTTCAGGCAGCAGCAGCGCGCTGGGTGGACGCCAACGGTGAGTGCCTCTACCGATACGCTTTAGTGCGTGTGCGCAGACCCGAAGTGGCCGAAGACTTGGTGCAGGAAACCTTTCTCGCTGGTGTGCGCGGCTACGAAAAATTCGGAGGCCGTTCGTCCGAGCGAAGCTGGCTTGTTGGGATTTTGAAAAACAAGATTGTCGATCATTTCCGCAAGCTCGGTCGGGAGACTTCGTTCACGGACATGGAATTTCTTTCCGATGAGTTCTCTGAAAAATTCGTGTCTGTGGGTTTTTGGGACCACGACAAGGGACCGCACGAGTGGAAACCAGAGCCGGACGAGGTGATGCATCGCGCCGAGTTCTGGCAGACGATGCGTGATTGTCTCGCGAAACTGCCACAAAAAGTCCGTGATGTTTTCACAATGCGTGAAATGGACGATGTGCCGAGCAAGGAGATTAGCGCGATTCTGTCGATCACCGATAGCAATTTGTGGGTCATGCTGCATCGAGCGCGTATGGCGCTGCGCGAATGTCTCGAGATGAATTGGTTCGATAAGCCAGCGGGAGGAACAGCCTGATGCCGGAAGAACCATACAACCCGTCGCCGATCGGCAACCCGTCCGTTCTCGCGCGAAGAAACTGGTGGCAAACCATGCTCGTGAAATTTATCGGAAAACACACCCCGAAATGCCGCGAGATGGTCCGGATCGTATCGCAATCCATGGACGAACCGATGCCGTTGATAATGCGGATCAAGAAACGCCTCCACTTTTTGATCTGCTGCTGGTGCCAGCGTTACGAAGAGCATCTTCGTTACATTCACGAGACTGCCCGCAAGTTTCCGGAACACGCTGACGAGGCATCCGATATTACATTCCCGCCGGACGCGAAGGAACGGATCAAGCAAAAGCTCGCGGGCCAAAGCCGGTAAAGCGACTCATACCCGGGATCGCTATTTTTATCGAAAGCGGCAGAGCACTGCCGTACTCCAAAACGCAAGCGCGCGTCGAGGCGGCTCGTTGTAAGGATTTCGCCCGCATCGCGACGAATCGGGTGAAATGCAGCCGGCAATAATCCGGTCGTAAAAAGAACAAGTGAAACAACACCAAAATTACATGAATCATAAAACGATACTCGCCTCCTTAACCGCTCTGGTCATTGCTACGACGAGCAGCTTTGCCCAGGACGGCCACAAGAGTGGGCCGTTCCAAGGCGCAAAAGCAAACAAGGGCTTCGTCACCCATACGACGCAAAACGGCAAAAGCATGCTCACGCTCTCCGATGACTTCGTCCCGCCACAAACGCCCGATCCACATTGGCAAGTCGTGGACTCGAATGGGAAAACCTACCTCTTGGACCGCCTCATGACGAAAGATCAAAAGGTCAAGAAATCGATCGTCGTCCCCGAGTCCGTCCCTGACATCGCCAAGGTGCAGATGTGGTGCGCTTTTGCTGAGACCAACCTCGGCGAAGCGGCCTTCGAACACCCGGTTAAATAAATGTCCAGCACCGGCTGGCCGCGCCTAACGAGTGATCGGCCAGCCGCAACAACTCCAAAACTTTTATGAAAATCCAAACTGGAACATTGATCGCGGCGATGCTGGCTCTCGGTGCCACGAGCCATGCGCAAGTCGTGGAAAAAAAGTCCCTCAATCTTGACGGCGCAAAGAAAGCCATCGTTGCAGCGGTTGATTACGCGAAGAAAAACAACGCCCCTGGCGGCGTGATTGCTGTGGTCGATGAAGGCGGCAACTTGATGGCGCTTGAGCGCCTCGATGGAACATTCGCCATGGGTGCGACCATTTCTATCGGCAAAGCGCGCACTGCCGTTCTTTTCAAGAAACCGACACGCTTTTTCGAGGAGCTAATCAATAAAGGACGAACTGCGATGACGGCCGTTGATGGATTCACCCCCTTGATTGGTGGAATCCCGATCGTGATCGATGGACAAGTTGTCGGCGGAGTTGGCGTCAGCGGCGCGGCGAGCGCAAACCAAGATGAAGAACTGGCGCTCGCGGGAGCGAAGGCTGTAGCCGGCCGCGGTGAGGCCGGCGGGCGTGAAGGCAATCAGCCGGGGTCACCGCCTCCGGCTACAACTGCCACGTTCATTGATCCAAAGAATGTTTCAGCCGCTTTTGCCAAGGGTATGCCGCTACTGGAAACCGCTGGCTATAAAGTGCACGCCAGCCGCCGAGTTGAACCGGGCCAGGCTGAGATCCACACGCTCGACACAGACGTGATCTATGTGGTCGATGGATCGGCCACGCTGGTCACAGGTGGCAAAGCGATCGATGCAAAGGAAATCGGCCCTAACGAACTTCGCGGCACCAAAATTGAAGGCGGCCAGGAACATCAGATCACCAAAGGCGAGGTGATCATCATTCCCAATGGAGTCTCGCACCAATTCACGGCCGTGAACGGCGAACTGCACTATTTCGTCTGCAAGCCAACTGCGCTGGCCGAAACACATCTGACCACGCGCTGAACCAAAATAAAATGACTCGGATGTCGATCAACGCTTCGCTCGTGCGCGCGTGGGCAACGGCATCCAATCGCGCACATCGCGAGGCCTCCATGAATACATCCGCGTGGCGCTTGCGCTTCGCTCTGGTGATTGCCTTTGGGGTGCTGGGTTTCCTCGCTGGCCGCGCGTTCGCTGAAACAGATGCCGACGCGCCAAATGGAAAGCCTGATGCAGTGATTGATCTCGCCACAAAGGAAGGTGTCGATCTAGTCAAAGGTCAGTGGCGTTATAGTGACACGAAAATCATCCAGGTCGATTTCAAGGCCGCTGGACCGGACAAACAACCGACCGGCAAACCGATCATGACATACGACTTCACGCCTCACGCGGGCAGCGCAGATTTCGATGACTCGAAATGGGAAAAGATCGATCCGACAACGCTCGATGCACGGCGCTCGACGGGCCGGCTCTGCTTCAACTGGTATCGGATCAACGTCACGATCCCATCCGGAGCGAACGATGTCGAACTTGCGGGCGCGACCGCCGTTTTCGAGACATCCATTGATGATTATGCCGAAATCTGGGTAGACGGCGAGATGTCGCGCGCGCTTGGGCAAAGCGGCGGCTCGGTCGTCAAAGGTTGGAACGCGCCAAATCGGCTGATCATAAACCGCAGCGTTCAGCCTGGACAAAAGATTCAGCTCGCGATTTTCGGGATCAACGGCCCGCTATCGAACCCGCCAACCAATTACATTTACATGCGTGAGGCGAAGCTCGAGTTTTACAAGGACGATGTGGTGCCGGTAGCGATCACACCGAGCGAAGTCAATGTCGAAATCATTCGCAAAGATCCGGCGCTCGACGCAATCGTGCCGCCGAACCCGAAAATTTTCAAAATCGCCGAAGGTTTCAAATTTACCGAAGGACCGGTTTGGGATCGTAAAGGCGGCTGTCTACTCTTCAGCGATCCAAACAACAACACGATTTACAAATATTCGCCGGAGGGAAATGGACAGCTCGCTGTATTCCGCGAGAAAAGCGGTTACGAAGGCGCGGATATTGCGGAGTACGGTCAGCCCGGCTCGAATGGTTTGACGTTCGATCGGGAAGGTCGCCTGACGATAAACCAGCACGGAAATCGGCGCGTGGTGCGGCTCGAGCCCGATGGCCAGCTCACCGTGATCGCGGACAAATTTGAAGGTAAACGGCTGAACAGTCCCAACGATCTCGTTTATCGTAGCGATGGCACGCTTTATTTCACTGATCCGCCATTCGGTTTGCCGAAGTTTTTCAATGATCCGCGCAAGGAACTGCCTTTCAGCGGTGTCTTCGCAGCGAAGGACGGGAAGATTACGCTGGTGAGTAAAGACCTGACCGGTCCCAACGGCGTCGCCTTTTCGCCAGATGAGAAATTCTTCTACGTCGATAACTGGGATGATCACAGAAAAATCATAATGCGTTATGAAGTGAACGCGGACGGCACGCTGAAGAATGGGAAAGTGTTCTTCGACATGACGAGCGCCGGGACGGAAGACGCCCTCGACGGAATGAAAGTGGACAAAGCGGGGAACCTTTACGTGTCCGGTCCGGGCGGCCTCTGGATCCTCTCACCCGAAGGCAAGCATCTCGGCACGATCATTCCGCCAAAACATCCACACAATTTCGCCTGGGGCGACAACGATGGAAAAACACTCTACATCTGTGCGCGTAGCGGACTCTACCGGATGCGACTAAACATCGAAGGCATTCGGCCATGAGCAACGCTGCCTCTGCGCGCGCGAATGATTCCACCTCTCCCCTTGGCGAAGGGGAGAGGATTGAGGTGAGGGGATTTCGAACGCGCTATTCGAAAGTGTGCAGAACCCTCACCCTGCCCTCTCCCTTACAAATGGAGAGGCGAGAAAGATCGCGAGCAGAGCGTGAGTTATGATCCGAACTCTCCGCGAACATTGGCCTGAATATCTCTGCGAGGCAGCCGAGCTCGGCCTCTTTATGATCTCGGCCGGGCTCTTCACAATCCTGCTCTGGCATCCGAACTCGCCAATTCCAAACATGATTCCGAGCGAAACCGTGCGCCGAATGCTGACGGGCATCGCGATGGGTAGCACGGCCATCGCGTTGGTTTTCTCTCCGCTAGGTAAACGATCCGGCGCTCACTTCAACCCCGCTGTCACGCTGACTTTTTGGCGGCTTGGCAAAGTGAAGAATTGGGACGCGTTTTTTTACGTCATTGCGCAATTCATTGGCGGGATTGTCGGTGTCTTCGTAGTCGCGCTATTTGTTCGTGGAGCGCTGTCACATCCCGCAGTGCATTACGCTGCCACTCTGCCGGGCCCGCAGGGAATGGCGATTGCGTTCATCGCTGAATTCGCCATCGCGTTTGTATTGATGTCGGTGGTGCTCCGCGTGAGCAACACGCCGCATATTGCGCGGTACACCGGATTGTTTGCCGGCGCGTTGGTCGCCACCTACATCACGCTGGAAGCGCCGTTTTCAGGTATGAGCATGAACCCCGCGCGCACGTTTGGCTCGGCCTTTGTCGGTCATCTCTGGACCGGCCTCTGGATTTATTTCACGGCGCCTGTCCTCGCCATGCAATTAGCAGCGATGCTTTATCTTCACAGCAAAGGCGTCGTTTATTGCGCGAAATATCATCATTACAACAGGCACCGCTGCATTTTTAATTGCCGTTTCCCGGAATTGCTTGAGCGCGAACAAGCGCAGAAGCAAGCGCGCGAACCCGCGACGATCTGAATGAAATTTCGGACACACACGAGAATCGTCGTCGTCGCACTACTGGCGCTATGCAGCGCTTCGATTTTCGCTCAATCTCCGAAGGTCGCGGTAGAATCCATCGGCATGACCGTGAGCGATATGGATCGTTCGGTGGAATTTTATTCCGCGCTCACGTTTCAGAAAGTTAAGGATGTCGAAGTTTCGGGAGAACAGTATGAACATCTCGAAGGCGTTTTCGGGGCGCGGATGCGGATCGTGCGGATGCAACTCGGGAAGGAGTTTCTCGATCTAACACAGTATCTCGCGCCGCCCGGCCGGCCGATTCCACCGGACTCACGGAGCAATGATCTTTGGTTTCAACATATCGCGATTGTCGTGCGCGATATGGATCAGGCGTTTGAAAAACTGCGCGCGCTCAAAGTGCAGTTCGTCTCGACCGGTCCGCAAACCTTGCCGCCCTCAATCAAAGCAGCCGCCGGTATCAAGGCATTCTATTTCCGCGACCCCGATCAGCACAATCTGGAGATCATTTATTTTCCGCCGGGCAAAGGCGATCCGCGCTGGCAGGAGAAAACCGATAAGCTCTTTGTCGGCATCGATCACACCGCGATTGGGATTTCGAACACGGACGCCAGCTTGAAGTTTTATCGCGACCTGCTTGGACTGCGCAAAGCAGGCGAAAGCGAAAATTTCGGGACCGAGCAAGAACATTTAAACCAGGTGTTCGGAGCGCATCTTCGCATCACCGGATTGCGTGCCCCCTCGGGCCCAGGTATTGAGTTTCTCGAATATCTAACCCCACGTGATGGCCGGCCGCGGCCAGCCGATGTTCATGCAAATGACGTTGTTCACTGGCAGACGATGATCACAACCGACGATGTCGATCTTATGGCCAAGAAATTACGCGATGCGCACGTGCATTTCGTTTCGTCCGGCGTGGTTGTGATGCCGAAGGACAAAGCTGGATTCGCAAAAGGCGCGCTGGTCAGCGACCCCGAGGGCCACAACGTGTTGTTGATTCAGAAATAATTCGCAACGTGCCGGTGTAGTGGCGACGGTCCCGAGTCGTATCCCGTCTCCCACGTCACCGCCATCACGCATCGAAAGGATGCCGTTTACCCCGCCACCATCGTCGGCATGCCGCCGATGGAAGAGTTCTACATCGGCGACGTCCCGCAACGGCGGGATGAAACTCTTCCTGCCATCTTCAAGATGAACTTCCCCAAATCGTGGACATCGCGTTGCCCGCCGAAGGCGTCTTCCACAACCTCGTCTTCGTGAGCATCCGCAAGACCTACCCGATGCAAGCCTACAAAATCATGCACGGCCTTCTGGGGCATGGGGCCAGATGATGTTCGCCAAATACCTCGTGGTGGACGACGACGTGAATATTCACAATACCAGTGAAGTGCTGTTCCGGCTGTGTGCGAACACAGATCCCCAACGGGATTTAATTTTCACAAAAAGGCCAGCCGATGTTCTGGACCATGCAACTTCCGAAGTGGCGATTGGAACAAAGCTGGGAATTGACGCCACGCGCAAGCTCGCAGGTGAAGGAATTCAAAAAATCGTGGCCTCCGTTGATCCGAATGAATGATGAGGTCCGCCGAAAAGCTGACGACCTTTTCGGCAAACGGTAGAGCATGCAGCCCGCCCGACGCTTGCCTCGGCGTAGGCCCCGACACTCCTGTTAATTATTAGTGTCGTTAGGGAAGGCTCACCTTCGGTGGCAAGGTCACTTCTTCGACCGCATCGCAGCGCTTCACGACGCGAAGATTATCTTCCGGTGTCGCGCCTTTCGGCAGGATTAACTGAAAGTACCGGGCCAGGTCGCGTTCGGCGTCCGACAGCTTTGTGGGATCTGCTTTCGCCAGTGCGGGAACGGTTGCCACGATATCGCTGCCTTCGGGTAACTGGTCTAGGATAGACAGCCGTTGACCGCCTGTGGAGACAAATTGCCTGCGACTACGATCAAATCGCCAACCGGTCTTGAGCTTGAGCGACAGAAAGCGCAGCAACTCGACGGGCGCTTCAGCGTGCGTGTAACCTGCCTTCATATAAGATAGTACACCTTCGTCCTGCGTTGCGACTGCAAGATACCACATCCCCGCTACCAACCGCAACCATGCAGCGGGCGGGCCACACCAGTTGGCTCCCCGCAGTCTGTCAGACCAATTTTGCCGCCTTTTTCAGATTCGGCAGCGGCCCGATGTGCTGGGTCAACGGAACACCAGGGCCGCTGACCTGCGGCGTGCCGGTCTTCATCAGGATTTTGCGGATCTTCGCCGGTGACAACGGCGCTCCCTTTGTCTTCGCGATGCCTTGGAGGCATGCGACTGCGCCGGTGACGATGGGTGAAGCGCTGGAGGTTCCGGAGAAGCGGTGGGTGTACCAGCGGTTCTCACTGGCGCCGCCCTGCGCGTCGCCGTACCCGCAGGTGGTCACGTGCCAGCCCCAGCCATGCACATTGACGATCTTACCGTAGTTCGAGAACCAGATGCGAGAGCGCGGCACGCCGATCTTGGTGTACGCCGTGCCGGCCCCGAAGCCGAAGTTGTCGAAGAAATTGGTCGGCGGAATGCCAGCGCCAACGACGATGGCGCCCGAATCCTTTTGCAGGCCGGTCCCGTTGAATATCGCCAGATCGAAATTCTCGTTGCCGTTACCGGCAGCCTCCACCACCGTGATGCCCTTAGCGGTGGCGGCGACGATGGCGGAGAAGATGTCGTTCCAGTACTGCATGGCCACGTACTTGCCGTTCGGCCCGGTTGCCTGAAGTTCGATCAGAATTGCGTCGCCAGCCTTGAGCGCAGCGGTCGCACCGGCGATCGCGCCAGCCGTGTTGAATACCCCACCGATCACCGCCGAGTGCACCTTCGCAAGCGCTTGATGGGCGATGCCCACGGTGCCGGCGTCACCCGGCTTACTCACCATCTCGCCCAGCACGGCGGTGCCGTGATTGCGCCATCCGATATCGTTGATCACAGTACCCCCAATGTGCAGGATGCTGGCCGGCAGATCCTCGTGCGCCAAGTTCCAATTGCCCTCAATGTCGCAGATCGTCACGCCCTTGCCCTTGCCGCCGGCAAGGGGCCAAACTTCCATGGCACCGATGCCCTCCGGTGCCGAGTGCAGATACCCCTGCGCCGGCTCGAAATTGCGGCTGTCGGGGCTGGTGCCGGTGGCCATTGCGGCTGGTACTGGGCGCGGCGCGACGTAGGCCTGCGAGACCGCGCCCTGCCGTTGCAACTCGCGCGCGAGCTTCGGAGCGTCGCCTCTCTTCTTCGGCACGATCTGCACGTAGCTGCTCTGAATGAAGTCGGCGTCGAGGCCTTTGCCCTCAACGGCGGCGGCCATCCCCGCCGCCGGCAGCGCGCGGGCCACCGCAATGCGGTGGCTCACCTCTTCGCGCTTCTTGCCGAAATGCGAGCGCACCGCGGCGATGTCGTATTTGGAAAGGACGCGGTTGAGCGAGGAGGCTTGTGGCTCGGCGTCGGCGGGAGCGACGAAGCCTGTCGCCGCAAAGGCGACGGGACTTTCGTATTTCAACTTCACGATGACGTAATCCGGCAAGTCCGGCGTTTCGAATGTAGTGCTGATGTAGCCTTGCTTGGTCTTCTGACCTGGCTGGCTTTTCGTTTTCTTCGGCATAGTTTTTTCCTCTCGTGTTTTTTGCCGGTCCGCTCACCCGCAGGAGCCCGACCTGCCTCCGATGTTTGAGTATTGTTTGGCAACTCCGCAGCGGTCGCGGGATTTGCCCCGCCGCGTGAGTTGAATTTGCACCGTACTGACAGGAATTTGCCCTTTTGGCGCTCCGCCGTTAGGGGAGAATTGCTTTCGCGTCAGGTTCATACCCACGATTCTGTGGCTTTGCAGCGAAGTCGTAAATCCTCGTGGTTGTTTGACGAGCATAGTTCCAGAATTCCTTAATAGTATACTCGTGGGAATTTTCGGATACTAAAGCGCAAAAATACAAGCACTTATTTGTTCGAGTTATTCAGAGAACTGGAAATTTGCGCAGCGCCACCCCGCCGGGATCACCGACCCCGGCTACAACATCAGCGGCTACGGCGCGGGAATATTTTCGCGCGCATGCCGGAGCGCGCGAGCCATCCAGACAAGTTCGTTCAGGAATTTTTCGACGCGTCCGCTATAGGCTGGATCAGTGATTTTGCCGGTAGCCGAGTCGAAGAGCTTTCCCGCCGTTCCGAAGTACACGTCCGAGAAAATTGTGACCAATCCGAGCTCACGCAGTACTGGCAGCAAACTCTGGATCATGCGCGCGCCGCCGAATGGACCGGCTGACACGCCGCAAACGCCGACCGCTTTGTGAATGTATTCCTTCAGGTTTGTGTCGAGCACGTGTTTCAGCAAACCGGGGAAACTGTGATTGTATTCGGGAACAACGAGAATGAGTCCGTCAGCCCGCGCCACCATGGCTGAGAATCGACTGTCTTTGAGCGCTTCACCGGCATCATCGACCGCGAGCGGAATCTTCCGAATATCGATCAGCTCGGTCTGGATATCGCCGCGTTTTGATACTTCGCCGAAAACGAAGTTCGCGGCAGGTTCGCTCAAGCGGCCCTGGCGCGCGGTGCCGATAATGACCGGGAGAAAGACGGGTCGAGTTATTTGTGGCGTAGCCATGCCTTGATTTGTCGCTATAGCGTAGGCAAGCTTACAATCCACGCGCGAGCGAAATTGTTCTGGTCACCATCGCTCCATTAGAACAGCAGGGTCCGGATTTATAACGCATCGTCGCGCGCCGCCCGGAAACAGCGACCTCAGTGTAGCTGACTGTGCTTGCATCAGATCGATGCATACAGATCGAGAACGGCCCGCGTTTGGGCGCATGAGAACGATGCAGCTGCCGCAGCCATCTCAGGCTTCTAGTCGATTGTCGATCTTGCGCTGCGTCACAAATGCGTTGGCGCTCAAGTTCTGCGCGGCACTCGTCGAAGCCGGATGAAAACCAATGTTGCCGCTGCCATTCGTGACGACGCATGGTCAACCGCTCAAGGTTCCAGCGCCATTCAATCACGTGTCTTTCCGACGGCACAATCGCAATCAACCGGAAAGGACGCAGCTTGCGCAGCGGCAGCTTCCCTACGCGGTCTGCGATCTCATCCGCGCCAGATTTGCTGGCGAGCGCCCTGACGACTTGTCCCCGACTAACAACATCGTGCTTCGGTTCACGTGCGACACGGTGCCAGTTAATCAACGCAAGGCATACTCCGGCATCATTGGCAGCGATCCATGTGCCACCTTCCGGCTCGCGTGGGAAAATGGCGCGACGAATCCCGACATCGACAATCCTTGGCGCTAGAGCGGCAAAGCGGTCCAGTTTTTCGTCGCGATTCATCGCGAGATAAAAGCCCTGCGTGTTTGGGAGAAACGAAACAGTACACATTAGTCTGCCAACGGATACGCTAGCGCAGCAGCTGAATATTGTCGCCAATTCCGCCAGAGCGTCGTCAACGAAGTAGGCGCATGACCGTTCAGCCGGTTCGCGGCGCCAATCGCGAAGACCAATTTCCATTGGCGAAACAGTGTGCGATAGGCGGAGAAGAGCGAGTTGCGTGCGTCGTAGATGCTGGTCGCTTCCGAGGAAGCACCGTTGAGCTCGACTATTTGGAAATTGCGCCCCTGTTTGAAATCATCCTCTTTCTCGTAGCGAATGTCGTATCGCCCGACAAAGAAGCCGGGCAGCTTTTGGGAGATCTCATCGATCGCACGCTCGAGCGCATCCGTATGAAGATGCATTCCATCGCGAAAGATGCAGCCCTGCGCGTGATTCCCAGTTTCGACGAGCTTAAAGATCTGGCCCGACGCCAGGACTTCATCACGACGCGAAGCGAACCGCCGCAGGTAGGTTCCTGCCATCAGCGCCGCGCGCGAATCGGCTCGGATTAACTCTTCTACTGTGCGTGCTCCGTCACCCACGATTACGGGAAACGTTTTCTCCGTGATTGCGAAGATGTCGCCTGGTGAAGCGCCTGGGAAGCGGTAGTAAAAGACACCAACTTCATGCGGCCCAGTGATGTAACGTTGAACAATCACGGGCGCATTGACCTGTTCCAGGTATTCGAATGCCCCTCGCATCGATCGGATCAATCTCACGCCATTGCCGCGTTGACCGACGTCTGGTTTCAAAATGAACGGGAGCGTGATGGAGTGTTGCAAACAGAGTCCGTGTAACGAAAGCAACCGGTCCGAAGTCGTTCGCCCGTCTAACAAGAACGCCTCGGCTACGAATTCAGGACTTGTGCCACGAAGTTCGTTGAGAATCTCCAGCTTTGATTCGCCGATGAATCCGCCAGTCGCCATCCCGGGATTTGCTGCAGTCGGCACGCTGAAACCACGATAGCGAATCGCGAGCCACAGGTAATAAACGCCTACGGGAATGTAAAACAGCCACGCCGGCCAGAATTCCCAGCGCGTCCAGCGCCTAATGAATACCTGGGCACGACCGACTTTTCCGAGAAGCAAAATCGCAGCGCCGACAAGGAGCGCCGTGAAAACAATCGCGGCGATTTTGCCTTGGATGAAAGAGAACCAAATCAATGCGTGGGCGCCGAGAAGCTCCGCGATTGCGAAAACTCCTCCGATCCACAAAAGCGCCGCGAACGCGGTGACGAGAGCAAATCGAGCCACGGGCATCGAGAGGAGCCCCGCCGCCAGGTAAGTAGGCAACCGCGTGCCAGGAACGAACCGGCTCGTCAGCAACGTGAGCAAGCCATGCTGGTTGAATTTTTCCTGACAGCGCTCGATCGCATCGGCGTCCGCGAACCGGGCGATCCAGCGGCTTCGCAAAACGGGTTTACCCAGATATCGAGCTAGCCAGTAGAGACCCAAGTCGCCGAGCCAGATTCCGGCAAAACAAGTCGCGAAGCCAAGCGGCCAGCTAAGCGGTCCGCCAAAGATCGACAATGACGACGATATTGTCGCAGCGTCTTCCGAGACGAAGCTCAGCAAAATGATTGCGGTGGAAGCGAGAAACGCCTGCGCAATCATGGTTCGACCCGCTGCGCGCCCGGAGCGCAGCCGGTTGTATCAACCGGCTGGGTCGCCCAGCCCCTTCTCACGCTGATATTACCTGAAGATGATCGTTTCATTAAAGGGGCTGCCCGCCAAAAGGCGGGTTCGGCGAGCTCACGCCGCTTTTGGTTGCTCGGCGTGATATTTCAGGGTTGAGGGCGCGACACCGAATCCAGCGGGAACCGCCACGTCGAGAATGCGACACATAACCGCGATGAGCGCATAATGATGAATGGCGTGCGCGACCGCGTACATCAGTTCGCGGCCGACGGTCGATCCGATCAACGGCGCGGTGTCGAGCTCGTAGTTTACCTTGCTTCGGACCTTGATTGGGCAATCGAGAAACTGCTTCGAGATCGATCCAAAGGCGCGCAGGACCCGGTGCGTCTCCGCGAGAGCGAATTTGCGGTCATTTTCAATCCGTGGGTTTCGCTCGCGATCGTCATAATTGATCTCATCGGCGTCCAATCCGCGCAGCAGGCTTTGGAAATGATCCAGGCAATGCCGGTAATGTCCGCCAACCGTGGAACCGAACACGGCCGGAAGTTTGCGTGTGTAATCTTCGTCGGCCAGGGAATTCAGAAGCGATTCACCCTGGCGTAAAACGTCAGCGACAGCGTCGTGCAATGGTGTTGTTGTAGCCGGACGCGGTGAGTCCGGCTGGCCGGGATCAGCGCCCCCGGCTACAGCAGAAACGTCGTGCAAAGGCGATCGTTTCACAGATAAGCTCCAATGAGTGGGAGGCGCTGGCGCTGCAAAAATAGCAGTACCACGCTGCACGCGGCCACAGCGAGCGCCAAACCAAAGAGCAATCCGCCATCGTCCATCACCACGATGCCGAGGACGGTGAGATGGCTAAAGATCGCGCCCAGCATTACGCAGAGAGCGAGACCGGCGCCTAACCAGGTCGTTGGCGGAATCAGGATCAAGATCGCTGCGATCAATTCGGCAACGCCCGAGCCGATGCGGCCCCACGGCTCAAGCCCGACTTTACTAAAAATGTAAACCGATTCGGGTGCGGCGGTGAACTTAAAGAAAAGCGTCTGGAGCAGAATTATCGCCGCCGCAATGCGGCAAATCCAAGCGATGATGATCGATGTTTTGCTGGGTTGATTCATAGGCATAGGCGTCGTTTCCCATTTGTCGGCTGCGGACTGGATTCCTTACAGCGACTCGGCGCGAAAAAACTTAAATGCTGTGCAGACTCGCGGCGCGTCCATTGGTCGCAGAGCGGTTACGGAGAATGGCAATCACATGATTGTAAGGAGCGCGATTGCACAACGACTAACCATCAATATGAAGCGAATCCTTTTCCTTGTGCTCGCCTTGCCGTTGCTGCTCGCCCATCCCGCGAGAGCGCAATTACCGGTGAAGAAAGTTCTGACGCTTGAAGTTGCGACGAAGATCGCGGCTGCCGCGGAAGCGGAAGCGAAAAAGCGCGCCGCCACGGTTGTGATCGTAGTTGTCGATGACGGCGGCCACTTGTTGTTGCTCGAACGGCTCGATGATACGCAGGTTGCCAGCGTCGAGGTTGGAATCGGCAAAGCGCGCACGGCAGCGATTTTCCGACGGCCGAGCAAAGTGTTTGAAGATCAGGTCCGCGATGGTCGCGTAGCTGCCCTGGCCCTGCCCGGTGCGACGCCGTTGCAAGGCGGTATTCCAATTGAGTTTGAAGGCAAAGTTATTGGCGCGATCGGCGTAAGCGGTAACACACCACAGGAAGATGAAGACATCGCCAAGGTCGGAGCTGCAAGTGCCGGCACCGCGATCGAACAATTTCGGGCGAAATAGCAGCGAATCATTCCAATCAGCACGCTAATCAAATCGCGATTTTTCAGCGCGCCTAAGCTGTGGCCCGCAAATGAACAGCACGTTCGACGTCCCGGCTGGACCGAGTTGTTCTATGACCTCGTCTTCGCAGCCGCGATCAGTCAATTGAGCGCGCCACTCGAAGCGGATTATTCGCTTCATGGCGTAGTGCGCTACGCTTTTTTGCTGGCGCTGGTTTTTCTCGCCTGGCTCGGTTACACGACCTTCTCCACACAGTTTGCTGTCGATGACGTGCTTCAGCGCGTTCTCATTGTGGCGCAAGTATTTCTTGTCGCGGTGATGGCGGCGAATGCCACCGGACCTCTTAGCGGCCGGGAAGCGGCGGGATTCGGCGCGGCCTATGGCGGAGTTCGAGCAGTTCTCGCTTTGCAATACGCGCGAGTCATTGGATTGCCTGGCACTCGGTCTGTTGTTATTCGTCGTATCGGATGGCTTGTCACAGCCGCGGTGGTTTGGACCGCTTCCGCATTGCTGCCTGCACCGCACCGATACCTCGCTTGGTGCCTCGCTTTCTTAATGGATATCGCCAACTCGTGGCCGCCGTCGCGCGGTACGATCGTGTTGCCACCGGGGGCAGCGCATTTTCCCGAACGATTCGGACTGCTGACAATTATCTTGTTAGGCGAATTTGTTGCGTCCGTGATGCGCGGCATCGAAAGTCAGATGGGCTGGAGTTTTCTGGCTGCGTCCGCCGCGGTGCTGAGTCTGGCCTTGGGATTTGCTCTTTGGTCGTGCTACTCAGACGGCGCCACCGGTTGGGAAACCCGGCACATGCGGACAAACAAGCACGTGGTCCAACTGCGTATCTGGATCGCGCTTCATTTTTTGCTGTTCCTCGACATCGGCGTTCTTGGGGTCGGTGCGCGCCATGGAATTGCGTTGCCGCCGGGCGGATCTTTCGGCGCGACCGACCAATGGCTAATCTGCTTCGCTGCGGCAGGCGCCATTCTTGCAATAATGGGAATCGCAGCAACTTCGGAGCGTCACACTACTCCGCGGAATAGTTGGCTGTGGTTCGCGCAAGTTGCGGTTGCGATCGTGGTTCTGGGCCTAGCACCGGTCGCGTCGCGAATCATTGCGACCGCACTTCTCTTGGTCTTGTTCCTCTGCTTTGTCGGCCAAACGGCGTTACTGCTCATCAACCAACGCGCGCATCAAACTCGCGCGAGACTTCGCGTATGTAATTGAGCTGCTTTGCGTAGCGCTCGCAAAACGCGCACATGAGATAATGGATGCGCAGCTTGATCCGAGTGATCAGCGACAGCTCTTTGTCCATGCCTAGCGAGAGAATACGCACGACTTCCGGGCACGTGGGCGTGAATCTACAAATGAGGAGTACGATCTGCAATTGAAGCCAGCTTCGATGCTCCTGAAAAACGGAGTCGTCATCCGGTGGCCGCGGGTTCGGCGTCCATTTCGAGAGTGGCTTTAGCTTGTTAATCTTGTACCTCCGGATTTTCGAACCAGTTCATAGCGAGACATTCGCGCAGCGCCATGCGCGCGCGGTGGAGCATCACCCAGAGATTGCTGTCCGAAAGCGAAAGCGTCGCGCAGATTTCCTTGCTCTCGATTTCATCCATTTCACGCATCATGAAGACGGTGGCGATGCGCTCCGGCAACTTGGCAAGGCAGTCACGCACCGTCTGCCAGAATTCGTCGCGATGCATGACCTCATCGGCCTCGGGTTTCCATTCTTTTGGACCGTTCATGTGAACCCAGTAACCCTCCGGCACGAACTTTTCTGCACATTCGCCGGAAAGAAATTTCAAGTCCGTGAAAGAAGTCTCGCGGCCGAGCTTTCGATAATAATCGCAGACTTTGTTTTTTAAGATACCGCAGAGCCAGGTTCGCACTGAGGATCCCCCGCGAAATTTCTCGCGCGTGCGCAAGGCAGCGAAGAATGTCTCCTGGACGAGGTCTTGTGCGATCTCAGATTTGCGAACACGGACGAGTGCATATCGGTAGAGTACGTCCCCGTGCTCATCCACCCATCGTTCCGGGTCGCTGCTGACCACAACTGATGCGGCGTGTTTAACGGCATCCGTCGTGATTCGGCCGCCAGTACCCCTCGGTCGAGACATACCGCCGATCCTACCCGGAAGCACGCAACTGTGAAGAACAAACATTGCAACCGCCTGCTGGTTTGTTCTTTGCAATGAGCTACATCGAAGGATCATTGGAGAGGACAGCGTCAGCGGATGCCCGCGGGTTATCTCGCGCGAAGTGAAGTCCCTGCGCGGGAAAGTAGATTTCTGTAAAAGCCCGGACGGTTTCGGCTGGCGGCAATCCTTCCTGGCATCGCATGCTCGCGCGTTTCAATGCGGTTGCGAACGAACAATCGATCCAGATCTTTACATCGAAATGATCCCGATAGGACGGCTTGAAGAGGAAAATTCCCTCCACCAAGACGATGTCGATGTTGCGGAACTCGTAAAGATGCTTGCGATAAACAGTTGTTTTCGCGTCGGCGCATTCTGCCAACAGGCTTATTGAACGCTTCTCCTTTAGCGGGACGATCAAACGATTAAACATTTCGTCCAAGCGCATCGCATGCTCGTAGAAATGCTCGGCCGGATTGTGCCGACTCAAGCAGACCTCGGGGAGATTCAACCAATCGTCTGCATTAATCATAGCGACACGCGAGCCTGACTCCTGCAATCGTTTCGCAATCTTTTCAGTGATAAAACCTTTGCCACTGGCATCTATGCCGCTGATGCCAACGAGGACAGCCCGCTTCGCCGATGCGTCCGCTCGCCTGGCAAGGATTTCGGATATTACTCGATCGAACTGGTGCAAGCACGCTTCGACATTCACGAATCGACAACCTTACTTGGCTGGCGCTTTCACAAACTTCAGTGCCACCGAATTCATACAATAGCGAAGCCCGGTTGGCTTGGGGCCATCGTCGAACACATGCCCGAGGTGCGAACCGCACCGGGCGCAGGTGATCTCGCTGCCGCCGAAGCTTGAATGGCTCGCTGCTTTAACAGCTTCTCCTCCGATCGGTTGCCAAAAACTCGGCCAGCCGGTACCGGAATCGTATTTTGCTTCGGAACTGAATAACGGATTGCCGCATGCTGCGCAAATGTAGGTTCCATTCTCGTGCGTATGCCAGTAGGCATTGGCAAATGGCAGCTCCGTCCCCTTTCTACGTAGCACGTAATACTGCAGGCTGGTTAGGATGTATTTCCATTCATCGTTTGTGAACTGCACTTTTTCGTCCAAAGGAATGGCATCAAGCTTGGCGCGGATTCGCGCCGACTCGGCCTCATAGGATTTCGCCGAGTTGCAGGACGAGATCCCTACGCACCCGAGAACGAGCGTGAAAAGCCTTAAGGTAATTCTACTCATGCGACGGGAACATTTGTGACCTCTGTGCCTGCAAAGATAGCCTTTGATAGATCAGGCAACGCTCGTCATTTCTGGTTCTGGCCGGCGGACGTTCATGCGTTCGAGCAAGTGGTCTCCCACGCGCAACGCGTTGGCGATGATAGTAAGCCCTGGATTTACCGCGCCGCTTGAGCAGAAAAAACTTGCATCGACAACATAGAGGTTGTCCAGCTCGTGCGCTTTACAGTTGCGATCGAGCGCGCTCGTTTTCGGATCGTTTCCGAACCGGATCGTACCGTTCTGGTGCGCGACGCCAGCGAGCGGAATGCGCTGGCCCAGGAACAAATTGCGGGCAAAGAGACCCTCGTGGCACTCGCGTCCATGGATCGGGCATTTCGTCTGCTGCTGCATCAAGCTCTCAAGCTTTTTGATTAGGCGTTTGTGTCCTTCTTCATTGTTCGGCTTGTATTGCAAAACGATCTCGCCATCGCGATTGATCGTGACCCGGTTGTTCGGATCGGGCAGGTCTTCAGAAGTGAGCCAGAAATCGAGCGAATGTTTTCCCATGAGTTCGAGCGTCCATTTTGGCGCGACTTTCGGCGCGCCTGCCTTGAGAGTATCGCCATCGAGCTTACCCACGAACGAGATGTGGCCCATTGGGAATTCCCATTCCGGCGACTTGAAATAAAAATCATTCACTGAAAGTGTTTTTTGAAACACGGTAGGGTTCGGGCATTTCGACAGGGCCATTAACACGGAATTGGTGTGACCCATGTAATGACGACCAACGACATCGGAACCGTTCGCGAGTCCGTTTGGATGTTTATCGTTTGCAGAACGCAAGAGTAACGCCGCAGAATTGATCGCACCCCCGGAAACAATAACGATAGTCCCGTTGTAGATTTCTTTTGTTCCGTTGCGCTCGACGTGAACCTCAGTCACTTCGCGGCCGGATGCGCTGGTTTCGAGCCGGGTCACTTTCGTGTCGGTGAGCAGCGTTACGTTTGGATGTTGCAGCGCAGGCAGGACGCAGCAGATATGCGCATCGGCTTTGGCGTTCACCAAACACGGGAAGCCGTCGCAGGTATTGCAACGAATGCAGGTGCTCTTCCACGGATTTTTCTCATCAAGCATGATCCCGAGCGGCGTGTGAAGTGGTTTTAGCCCAAGCCGCGCGAAATCGTCGCTCAACTGCTGAATACGCGGCTCGTGGCTGACAGCTGGGAACGGATATCCACCGGTGCGGCGCGGTTCAGTCGGATCTTCTCCACCATGCCCGTGCACATGATAGATGCGTTCAGCCTGGGCGTAATACGGCTCCAGCTCGTCATAGGAGATCGGCCATTCTGGTGAAATGCCGCCGTAATGTTT
>QHPD01000115.1 GCA_003218975.1 Verrucomicrobiota bacterium | reverse complement strand
CGTCTGGGGGAGGAATCACAAAAGATAATCCATCAAATTGTGCTGCGATTCAATCTCGCGTTCCGGAGCAATCTTCACAAGCTCGGAATTCTTTCCGTTTCGTCTTCAACAGTGCGGCGAATCGCATTGCACCAGTCATCGTAAAGATCGGCAACCTGCCAACGAAAAGTTTCCTCGTTTACGCGGATAGAAAGCGTGTCGCCCCCTACTTCACCTAATTCCTGAAACAAAACGCCGTGCTCACGCAAGATCGATTCCGTTTTTTCCAAGTCGGCACGCGCGACGGAAATGACGATGCGCGACTGCGATTCGTCGAACAGCACTGTAGTGGCAGGCGTGTCGGCCGCTTTCAGGTTGATCTCTGCGCCCAAAAGCTTTTCCGGATTGAAGCAACATTCGGCCACGGCTACGGCAAGCCCCCCTTCGGAACAATCGTGCGCGCTTTTCACGAGGCCCTCGCGGATCAGATCTCGAACAGCGTTTTGTACTTTGATTTCATGCACAAGATCGACATGTGGCGCTGGGGCAATTTTCAGGCCGTGGCAGACTCTCAGAAACTGCGAGCCCCCAAGTAACGTGGCATCGGCATCCCGCCGATCAGACGTCGGTTGGAAGCCAATGCCACGGCCGACGAGAATAATCAAGTCGCCGGGCTCTTTGAACCACTGCGTGGTGATGTGCTTTTCGTCATCGATCAATCCGACCATGGCGATGGTCGGCGTTGGATCGACAACGCCGGCCGGGCTTTCGTTGTATAAAGAAACGTTTCCGCCAGTGACCGGCGTGCCAAATGCGCGGCAGGCTTCCGCGATCCCTTCAACAGCTTCGCGCAATTGCCAGAAGTTCTCCGGTTTGTAGGGGTTGCCGAAATTCAGGCAATCCGTAACGGCCAGCGGGTATGCGCCCGAGCAGGTGAGATTGCGCGCGGCTTCGGCGACAGCGATCTTCCCGCCCACGCGCGGATCAAGCGCGCAGTAGAATGAATTGCAATCGGTGGTCGCGGCCAGGATTTTATTCGCATAGCGAACGAAGAACACGGCAGCATCCGATCCCGGTTTGACGAGTGTGCCGGTTCGCACAGTGTGATCGTACTGACGATAGACCCAGTTCTTTGACGCGATCGTCGGATCAAGCAGCAATTGGCGAAGCGCTCGACGATTGTCGATCTTGGGCAGATCCGCGATTCGCCGGTCAGAGACCGCCGCCGCTACGGGCGTGGCTTCGCGGGAATATAGCGGCGCTTCTTCGGCTAAGGGTTTTGCCGGAATTTCCGCGGCAATCGCGTCGTTGTTTCGCACGCGCATCATACCGTCGTCAGTTACGCGCCCAATCTCTGCGCATGGGACATCCCATTTCGCGAAAATTTCGCGGACCAGATTCTCTTTTCCGCGCTTCGCGATGATGAGCATTCGCTCCTGCGATTCGCTCAACAGAATTTCATACGGCGTCATCCCGGGCTCGCGTTTCGGCACTTTCGCCAGATCAATTTCAATTCCGCTTCCGGCCCGACTGGCCGTTTCGCAAGTTGAACACGCCAAGCCGGCCGCGCCCATGTCTTGAATTCCGGCGATAGCATCGTGCGCGAGAAGGTCCAGACACGCTTCGAGCAAAAGTTTTTCCTTGAATGGATCTCCCACTTGCACGGCCGGACGATCTTCACGCGATTGTTCGGTCAATTCACGCGACGCAAACGCGGCGCCAGCAAGGCCGTCGCGACCTGTTTCGGAGCCGACGTAAAAGACGGGATTGCCGACGCCTTTTGCAGTGGCGCGCGCGAGCTGCTCGCGACGCAGGACGCCGAGGCAAAAGACATTTACCAGGGGGTTGCCCTCGAAACTTTCATCGAAATAAATCTCGCCACCGATTGTGGGGATGCCGACGCAGTTTCCGTAGTGCGCGATTCCGGAGACGACGCCGGTGAATAATCGGCGGTTCTCCGCCAATTTCAGATTTCGAATTTCGGACTTCGGATTTTCGGCTGTTATTGGTCCGAACCGCAGCGAGTTGAGGCAAAATTCCGGGCGGGCGCCCATGGTGAAAATGTCGCGAATGATTCCGCCGACTCCGGTGGCGGCGCCTTGGAATGGTTCAATCGCGCTCGGATGATTGTGGCTCTCCATCTTGAACGCGATTGCCCAACCATCGCCAATGTCCACTACGCCGGCGTTTTCTTCGCCGGCTTTCACCAGAATGTTTGGCGCAGCGATGGGAAATTTCTTCAGTTCTTTCCTCGAATTCTTGTACGAGCAGTGTTCGCTCCACATGACCGAAAAAATTCCGAGCTCGGTAAAGTTCGGTTCGCGACCGAGGATTTTCTTGATCCGCTCGAATTCTTCTGAAGTGAGACCGTGCTGCTTGACGAGTTCAGGTGTAACGACGGGATCGGCAGTCGGCATTTGGCGGCTCATCGCCTTGTCACGTTAACGAATCCGGGTGCGCGCTCAATCACACAAATAACGCCCTTTTAAATCGGTTTGAATAGCGGCGTTGCGGACACAGTCCAACCCTTGAACGAACGGGTAAATCCCTTGGGAAGCCGTCCGTTGAACCCCTGAGTCACGAACCTTGGGGAAAAAGCAATAACCACAAAACAGGAGGTATCAGAGTGAAGAAAGTAATCGTTGCTCTCGTGTGCGCGCTCGTTTCGCCCTTAGCTTTTGCGCAAACCAGCACGACAACGACCGAGCAAACAACAACACAGCCAACAACGACAACAGAAACTACAACCACAACTTATACCGCTGGCACGGTAACTACCTATACGCCCGGCAAGACCGTTGTGGTCAAGAGCGATCAAGGACCGGTCAGTTTCGCTCTAGGTACAGCTGCACGTATCGTTGACGCCACCGGCAAAGTAGTGACAGCCCCGCTACGAGCTGGTCAAAAGGTACGCGTTTATTACACGGGCCCAACTGAGAGTCGTGTGGTCGAGCGAGTGATCGTTGAGGAATAAGCGAAAAATTAGTTCTCAAAGGCAAAGTCGCAGGGTTTGTAAAACCTGCGACTTTTGCTGGCAAGGCGCATCGCGCCGCGATGTTTGACCACATCGTGTCGTTCTTGCCAATTGCGGTTCAGACCGAGCAGCGTGCTGTCTGGCCGCGAGGCATCCGAAAGGAGCGCCCGCCGCGAAACAGCTACGTAAGGTCAATTAATGAAAGGGAACTCCATGAGACGAATAACTATCATCCTTGTTTGCGCGATGATCGCGCCATTGGCGTTCGCACAAACAGGGACTAAGAAGGTCGAGCAAAAGGCCCCGACACAACCAGCGGCCAAAGAAACGGCCACGACTTATACTGCCGGTGTTGTAACAACATATCAGCCTGGCAAGACGATTGTGGTCAATAGTACCCAAGGGCCGGTCAGTTTCGCGCTCGGCGCGTCCGCGCGAATCGAGAATACCGCCGGTAACGCGGTCACAGCGGCGCTCACGCCGGGTCAACGTGTCCGGGTTTATTACACGGGCACCGGCGAGAATCGCATGGTTGAGCGAATAGTGGTTGGGGATTAGGCGAAAAAGCAGTTCGCAAGCGCAAAGTCGCAGCGTTCCTGTGAAGGGCTGCGGCTTTTTGCAGCAGGCTATCGGAGGCATCCGAAACAAGTGCGCGTCGCGAAACAACTTACGGAAAGTCAATTGAGGGAAAGGAACTTATGAGACGAACAGCTGTTGCTCTGATTTGCGCGATAATTGCGCCTTTCACGTTGGCACAACCCGTAGCAAAGACATCGGGTGTTTCACATACTGGTCAGACGCAGAAAGCACCCACGCAGATGACCACCGGCGCTGTTAAAATCGGTACGGTAACCGCGTTTAACGCCGGCGTAAAGCCCATTGAGGCCCCCTCGCCGATCGTTGTGCAGTCTTCGCCCGACACCAAGCCGGTGTCGTACATGCTTGCTAAAAAGGTTCGCTATGTCGACAAAGACGGCAGAGCGATCGACCCGCACCTGATCCGACCGGGTACTCGCGTGAGTCTGGGTTTTGATCGCAAAGGCAGAGTCGCACGGGTTACCGTGGTTGAGAGAGAATAAGCAGAGCTAGCCCGCCTAGCTTTGAAGCCGCAGGACATCTCCTGCGGGGAGGGGGAACATGGCTTTGCGATGCCGGGGTTACGCGCAGCGCGCTGCCAGTGAGATTTGCGTTCCGAGTGCAAATCGCCGAAAATTGCCCAGTGTCGTTGGATTTAAAGGAAATTATCGCTGCGCGACTGGGCGAGAATTATCAGCTGCACGAGCGCCACGTGAACCGCACGCTTGTGTCCGCACAGCGCGTGATCGGGTTCGACAAAGTCTATGCCCGTGCCGAGGGCGCGTACCTCTACGACATGGATAACCGGCCGTATCTGGATTTTCTGAGCGGCTACAGCGTTTTCAATATTGGGCGTAATCATCCTGTCGTGAAGCAGGCGATCCGCGATGTGCTCGATCTCGATCTGCCAAACATGGTGCAGATGGATTGCTCGCTACTGAGCGGATTGCTGGCCGAGGCGATCGTCAAACGGACGCCGCCGCATCTGAACGCCGTGTTCTTTTGTAACTCCGGCACGGAAGCAATGGAAGGCGCGCTGAAATTTGCGCGTGCTGCGACGGGACGTAAACGCGCGGTTTCGCTCGCGAGCGCCTTTCACGGGCTCAGTCTCGGCGCGTTGTCCTTGATGGGCTGCGAAAGTTTCACGGAAGGTTTCGGGCCCTTGATGGAAGGCTTCGATGCGCGCGTGCCGCTCGATAATATCGACGAATTAGATCGACAATTGCGTTCGCGCGATGTCGCGGCCTTTGTCATCGAAACCGTTCAGGGCAAAGGCTGCCAGACACCGAAAGGTGATTTTTTCGTTCGCGCCCAGGAACTCTGTCGCAAATATGGAACGCTCTTAATTGCAGACGAAGTGCAGACCGGCCTTGGCCGGACCGGCAAAATGTTCGGTTTCCAGCATTGGAATTTGGAGCCGGACATCATCACGCTCGCAAAGACGTTGAGCGGCGGTTTTGTGCCGTGCGGCGCCATTGTCACCGGGCGCGATATTTACCAGAAGACTTTTTCCCGCATGGACCGGTGCGTCGTTCACTCGTCCACATTCGGGCGCAACAATCTGGCAATGGCCTGTGGACTGGCTGCGCTGGAAATTATTGAACAGGAAAATTTGGTGGAGAACGCGGCGAAAATGGGCGCGCTCCTGATGGAGAAAATCGATGCGCTGCGCGCCAAGCATTCCTTCATCAAAGAAGTCCGCGGGAAGGGACTCATGGTCGGAATCGAATTTCAGGAGCCGCAGGAATTCAGGCTCAAGATGGCGTGGAAACTTCTGCACAAGATCGACAAGGTGCTCTTTGCCCAAATGATCGTGAGCCAAATGTTGAGCAAGCATCGGGTCCTTACGCAGGTCGCCGGCCACGCCATGGACGTAATGAGGATCCTGCCACCCTTGATCATTGGCGAGCGCGAGGTGGACATGTTCGTCAACGCGCTCGACGATGTGTTGACTGAATGCCGCAAATTCCCGGGCCCGATATGGGAGCTGGGAAACAATTTCGTGCGCGCCGCGCTCGGCTCGCGTCGCTCAGTCGAGACGCGCCCGGTGGTTTCGGCGTAGGCTGTAGCGGCGCTCTGTGAGCGCCGATAACGTGACACGGGCCCGGCGATCATGAGCCGCTGCCGTTCAGTTTGCGATTGTCGATCTTTCGTTCAGGCGTACGTTCTACCCAGAAACGGAGGATTGACTATGAGCACCGCAATTGCTGAAGAGAAGAAAGCTCAAACGAAATTGAATCAGCTCGAGCAGCTGAAGAAATTTACCAAGATCGTGGCCGACACGGCCGATTTCGAGTCGATGAAGCAATTCAAGCCGCAGGACGCGACCACGAATCCGAGTTTGGTTTATGCTGCGATACAAAAACCTGAATACACGCATTTGCTAGAGGAAGTTCTGACGGATCGAAAGAAATCAGGTTTGAGCGGACACGAGCAGATCGAAGACATTTGCGATCATCTGCTTGTCCAATTCGGGTGCGACATTCTGGAAATTGTGCCGGGACGCGTTTCGACCGAGACCGACGCGCGATTGTCGTACGATGTCGAAGGTTCGATCAAGAAAGCGCGGCGACTTGTTCAATTATATGAAGAGCGCAAAATCCCACGCGAACGGGTGTTGATCAAAGTCGCATCGACTTGGGAAGGGTTGAATGCCGCCGAGCAACTGCAAAAGGAAGAGATCCGCTGCAATTTGACGTTGATGTTTTCACTGCCCCAGGCGGTGCGCGCGGCCGAAGCGAAGGTGCAGCTCATTTCGCCCTTTGTTGGCCGGATTTACGATTGGTACAAGAAAGAGATGAAGCGTGATTACACCGGTCCGGAAGATCCTGGGGTGCAATCGGTGACGGAGATCTACACCTATTACAAAAAATTCGGTATCCTAACGGAAGTGATGGGCGCGAGTTTCCGGAACATCGGCCAGATTCGGGAATTGGCCGGCTGTGATTGCCTGACGATCAGCCCCGAATTGATGAAGGAACTTTCCGAATCGCAGGAGCCGCTCGAGCGCAAACTCGATCCCGAAAAAGCGAAGTCGGCGAAGGTCGAGAAGCTGGAGCTGGACGAGAAGAAGTTCCGCTGGCTGCTGAACGATAATGCGATGGCGTACGAGAAAACGGGCGAGGGCATTCGCAAGTTCGCCGCGGATGTGGTGAAGCTCGAAAAACTCGTCGCGTCGAAATTGTAGCCGCTGGCCGCGTCGCACAGCAAAACGGCTGCAGCATGTTCAATGTTGTTTTAGTCGAGCCGGAGATTCCGCCGACGATTATTGGGATGAAGTTGATGTACGGATCTGGGATTCCTTTCGTGAATTACAGCGCGGACAACGAGCCACTGGGCGTTATTTTTTCCTGACGACGAAGTCCACCCGGCCGTATTACGACGTCGATTTTCGTGACGGCGATTTCCTCGTTTTCGGGAGAGAAACAAAGGGATTGCCTGAAACTCTGCTGGCGAAGAATCCGGATGCATGCATCACGGTTCCAATGCACGGGACTCGTTCGCTGAACTTGGCGACCGCAGTTGCAATTGTCTTATTCGAAGCGGTACGTCAGCAGCGCTGCTGATCAGAAAGACCGCAACACGCCAGACGCGACCAGAGTTAAATTGATGAACGAAATAGAGGGAAATCATGAAACGTGTTCTGTTTTTAACATGCATTGGGAGCCTTGCGCTGGTGCTGACGGCGTGGGGAGCTCCACAGAATAAATCAACAACAAGATCAGCGAAGGGAAGGGGCGCGCCAAGCGCTCATGTGGCATCGGCCAAAGGCGGAGGCCACGTTGCGCCGGCGAAAGGCGGCGGCCATACGGTTGGTCGGTCTGCCAGTATGAGAACATCGAAAGGTATATCTGCCGGCCGCATTAGACCGAGTGCGGTCGCTCATGCAAACACCTCGCGAGGCAGCCGCATGGAAGCCGCTCGCACCAGAGTGGCGGTTAATCGCGAGAGAAGCCTCACTCGCGCAAACACTCTGCGAACGAACCGCGCAGAGGCGGCGAGATTGCGTAGTACGCAAACCGCACAGGCTAACGCCCGAATTGGCGCTGGCACCAATGTCGCGGCGAACCGGGGGAGAAATCTAACGTTGGGACGTAATGTGGCGATCAATCGCGCAACAAACGCCCGCGTCGTCGACTATTGGCGAAGCGCTCCTTTCCACGGCAGGAATTACGCCGCGTTCTATAATTACAACCGGGTATGGCATGGCAGCGGCTGGTGGGTAAGTAACTACCCGTGGATTGTCTATGCCAATCCGCTGGGCGGATGGTGGTACTGGAACGCCGGCTATTGGTATCCGGCTTGGGGTTATGACCCGTACGCTTACTACCCATACGACGGGCCCATTTACGGCTACGGCAACCTGACACCCGATCGGATTGTCGAAAACGTGCAGCTCGCCTTGCAACAGCAAGGTTATTACGCCGGACCAATCGATGGAGACCTTGGACCGCAAATGCGCGGGGCGCTGGCGGCTTTTCAAGCCGACCATGGCCTGGCGGTCACTTCGGCAATTGACAGGCCCACGATTCGAGCGCTCGGGTTAACGTAGGCTCAACAATCTCCTTCACAGAGGACCGCACGGTGAGTTCGACGGTGCGGCCTGCATAGGAGGTGCGGTTTGCCTTCGTTTTCGCTGAATAAGGCATCCAAAAAGAAACGTTGCAACGTTGAATAAATGAGACATTCGAAATGTCAAAGAGCCTAGAAGGAAAAAACTATGAGAATATTTATCGCTTTCATTTGTAGTCTAGCACTTGCGTGTGTCGCAGCCGCGCAAACTCCGCCAGAAAAGAAGGGACAACCAAAGAAAAAGGGTGCGCAAGCTGGACAGGTTTCGCCGCAACCTGGTGGAAAACCGACGGGAGCGGGCAAACCCACAGGAGCAGGTAAGCCGACGGGTGTTGGTCAGCCGGCAGAAGTCGGCAAGGCCAAAGGGGCAGGCAAGCCGACGACCACAGGGAAACCAACGACTACGGGTAAGCCCACGGAGGTTGGTAAACCAACGGGAGCAGGCAAGGCGAAGGCAACAGCGAAGCCCACCGAAGTTGGCAAGCCAGCGGAAGTCGGAAAAGCGGCGGGAGCAGGCAAGGGGAAGGCAACAGCGAAGCCCACCGAAGTTGGCAAGCCAGCGGAAGTCGGAAAAGCGGCGGGAGCAGCCAAAACGACGACAGCAGGCAAGACGATTAAGCCGCAGCACTTTGATGTTCCAAAACAGCCAAATACCGCAAAGGCTCCGCCCGTGAAGTTCCAGCAAGGTAGACACATTGAAGGAAGCCAAAACTGGCAAGGCGAGCAATATGCTGTTTTCCGCAACTACCATTCAGAGTGGCACGATCAGGGTTGGTGGCATGGCCACTACGGCAATAACATCGTGTTCATGTTCGGCGCGCCGTATTTCTTGAACGCTGGTTACTGGTACCCTGCCTGGGGCTACTCGCCGAATGCTTATTACGCTTGGGATGGCCCGGTCCCGGCGTATAACAACCTGCCGCCTGACCAGGTGATTGCAAACGTCCAGTCGGCGCTGCAACAGCAAGGTTATTATCACGACGAAGTAGACGGTCTGCTCGGACCGCAGACGCGCGCTGCTATCGCCGCTTACCAACGCGACCATGGGCTGGCAGAGACAGCCGCGGTCGATCAGCCAACTCTGCAATCGTTGGGAATGACATAACGAGATTTCGATTACCAAGAAGCCGCCGCGGGATGATCTTGACGGCGGCTTCTTTACGGACTCGAGAAATCGATGCGCTGAAGACTGCATTTGAGCACTTGAGTTCTGCGTCGGGCTACGCAACTAAAGGCCTCGCTTCGACGTTGAATAAACGGAGAAAGTAAAACATCTAACTGATCGAAGGAAAAAAACGTATGAGAACATTTTTGGTTCTAATTTGCACTGTTGCGCTCGCCTGCGCCGCAGGCGGTGCGCAAAATGAAAACCAATCAAAGAAGTCAACAACGAAGAAAAAGCAGGTTCAATCATCGCAGCCCGCAACCGCTGCAAGCAGAGCAAAAAAGGCAACGCCCACGCACTATCAGGCAGCCAAAGCGACGCACTATCAGAAGACGAAAGGCGCCCAACACGTGACTACGGCTGGTGGACGTTCGACGGGCATTGGAGCAAACAAGACAAAAGACAAGCCGAAGGGATCACAGCAGATCGCTACACAGAGTGGTCAGCCAGCGGGCGGAAAGCTACAGAAGACAAAAGGGTCGCAGCAGGCGGCGGTGGCTGGGAAATATACAGCATCTTCAACGTATTCTCAGAAGACGAAACAATTAAAAGGCCGCACGACCTCTGCCGCCGCGTTTCAGTCAAGCTCTGGGATATACAAAGCCAAGCACTTTGACCTCCAGACCAGGACGCGTCCGGCAACGGTCGGAGCCGTAACGTTTCAGCAAAACAGACGAATTGTGGGAAGCCAAAACTGGCAGGGTCAAAATTATTGGGCCTTCCGGAATTACAGACCTGTGTGGCACGAGAGGAGCTGGTGGAACCGCCATTACAACCGCGTCGTGTTCGTGTATGGCGGATGGTATTATTGGAATGCGGGCTGGTGGTACCCGGCTTGGGGCTACGCTCCGAATGCATATTACGCCTATGATGGCCCGATCTACGCCTATAATGGTTTGCCACCCGACCAGGCGATCGCAAATGTCCAGAGCGCACTGCAACAGCAAGGCTATTATCAGGGCGAAGTTGACGGTCTGCTCGGACCGCTTACGCGTGCCGCGATTGCAAATTACCAACGCGACCACGGCCTCTACATAACGTCAGCCATTGATCGGCCGACGCTGGAATCGCTGGGAATGACATAACGACGGTCCTACCGCGCAGTTTGGAGTTTGTAAGGGAAGCTGGTACCTCCCCCCCCTACAATTTCCGATACGTCGAGCTCCGTTTATCCTCAGCTCGTCGTTTTGACTGATCTTGCGCGATGTCGATCTTAGGGGGAGATAGTTGCTCGTGCAGGCACCGCAATTAATTGCCCGCGATATTTACCAGTCGTTTCGGATGGGCGCGCGCCGGATCGAAGTTCTGCGCGGTATCTCCATGGACATTGCGCATAACGAAGCCGTTTTCCTTTCGGGTGCGTCCGGCGCGGGCAAGACAACCTTGCTGTACACGTTGGCTGGCTTGGAACGCCCCGAATCTGGGACGGTCGAATTCGAAGGACGCCGGCTCTATAACGGCAGCTCGAAGGCGCAGGCGCGATTTCGAAACCAAAAGATGGGCTTTGTTTTTCAAGGCTATTTTTTGCTGCCTGAACTCACTGCCTTGGAAAACGTAATGCTGCCGGCGATGATTGGGCGTAGGGCGGCAAGAAGCGAAGCTGAGGAAAGCTTGGCTGCTGTCGGTCTGGGCGATCGCATGCACCATCTGCCAGCAGAGCTTTCTGGCGGCGAGCAGCAGCGCGTAGCCATTGCGCGCGCGTTGACCAACAATCCGGACATCATTTTCGCTGACGAGCCGACTGGGAACCTTGATTCGAAAACCGGTGACGCGATTGTCGATCTTCTATTGCAGCTGGCGCGGCAGCGAAACAAGACGCTGCTGGTGGTGACGCACGATACGCGGCTGGCTGCGCGAGGCGACCGCCAGTTGCATATCAAAGACGGCGTCTTGCAGTGAAGGAAAAGGGAATCGTTAAAAGAGTTAAAAAGTTACAGATGTGGTGGCAGCCTTAGCCGATGTAACTATGTAACACCTGTAACATTGTAACGCTCATTCATTTTGCTGCTTGAATTACGCGAGTAAACGTCGAACATTTTTTTGCGATTATGAAAACTACTGATGCAGCGGTATTAGACGAACCCAAAACTCACGAACCTACTGCGGACGCGGTAGTTGAACCCGCGATTGAAAGTCGCCCACGGCCCACTGCGCTGGGCGTGAAGGAAGCGAAGATTTACATCGACGGAAAATTTTACTCCGAAGCGAACGCGAAGATCTCCGTCTTCGACCATGGTCTGCTGTACGGCGACGGAATTTTCGAGGGCATTCGCTTTTACAACGGGCGCGTTTTCCGGCTTGGAGAACATCTGGATCGTCTGTGGGATTCGGCTCGCTCAATCTGCCTGGAAATTCCAATGACGAAGCAGGGCATGACGCACGCGATCCTCGAGACAATTCGGCAAAATCATTTACGGGACGGCTATATTCGGCTGTTGGTGACGCGCGGCATCGGCAATCTGGGCTTAAACCCAACGCAATGTAAATGGCCGAGCGTCATTATTATTGCCGCAGCGATCGCCCTCTATCGCGAGAATCTTTATCGCAAGGGATTAACCATCGTGACCTGTGCAACGCACCGCTGCAATCCGGGTGCGCTGAACCCGGCGGTCAAATCCCTCAATTATTTAAACAATGTGATGGCACGGATAGAAGCGAATCTGGCTGGCGCGGACGAAGCGCTCATGTTGAATGATGCGGGCAACGTCGCGGAATGTACCGCAGATAACATATTTATCGTCAAACGCGGTCAAATTGTTACGCCACCTGTTACCGCGGGCGCGCTCCGCGGCATTACGCGCTCGGTGGTGTTTGAGATCGCTGCGGAAGTCGGCATCAAAACCTTGAAAGCGGATATCACGCGCCACGATGTTTTCGTCGCGGATGAATGCTTTCTCACGGGGACGGCTGCGGAGATCGTTCCTGTTGTCAAAGTCGACGGGCGCTCGATTGGGAATGGAAAACCCGGACCAATTACTACACGCATCATTGCGCGCTTCCGGGAGATGACGCGCGAAACAGGCACGCCAATTTTTGACCAAGATTGAACATAACCGCCTCGGCAATATCTCGTCCGCAGGAAATTATTCCGGTTGAATCTTTCCAAACCTTCGCACTCTAATTAACAGAGATGTTGTGTGACGTCTGTAAATGCAATGATGCGACGGTCTTCTTGACGCAAATTCAGGACGGCAAGATGCAGAAGGTGAACTTATGCGACGCCTGTTCTAAGGAAAAGGGCGTCGAAGACCCCAAGAGTTTTGCGCTGGCGGATTTGCTTCTCGGCATTGGCGCTTCGGAAGAAATCGAGAAAAGCACGCTTACGCAGAAATGTCCCGTGTGCGGCTTTAGTCAGGCTGACTTCAAGAAGACAGGCCGCCTCGGATGCGCGGCGTGTTACACCACGTTTGCAGAAGGCTTGCATACGCTTTTAAAAGCGATGCACAAGGGCACCGAGCATGTGGGCAAATTGCCGCAACGTGCGCATCGGACCATCGAGCTGAGCCACCGCATGCGCACACTGAATGAAAACCTCCAGAAAGCGGTCGCGGAAGAAAACTATGAAACGGCGGCCTCGTTACGCGATCAAATCAAGCAACTCGAAAGCGAGCTCTCGAACCCATGATGAAATTCTCCAGCGTGATGACCACTCCCGGCGAATGGTTGCGCGGCGAAGGACCGCATCACCAGGTCGTCATTAGCAGCCGGGTTCGGCTGGCGCGCAATTTGCGCAATCATGCATTTCCAGGCTGGGCCAAGAAAGCCGAGCGCATTGCCATCCTCGACTTGATCCGGCCGCGTGTCGAACAGCTGGCTGAAATGCAGGATTCGTTTTCGGAAAACCTGCAGGATCTCTCGGCGCTGGAAAGGCAGGTTTTGATCGAACGGCATCTCATTAGTCGCGAGCATGCAGCCAAGGGCGTGGGCAGCGCAGTAGTGATGAACCGCCGGCAAACTCTCAGCGTTATGATTAACGAGGAGGATCATCTGCGCATGCAATCGATCCGTTCCGGTTTGCAGTTAAAACAGGCTTTCAAGCTCGTCGATAAAATCGACAGCGCGCTCGAAGAGAAGTTGCAGTTTGCGTACGATCCGCGGCTCGGATATCTGACCGCGTGTCCTACAAACGTAGGGACGGGCATGCGCGCCTCCGCGATGTTGCACTTGCCAGGGCTCGTGCTGAGTGAGCTGATTAATCAGGTGATTCAGGCGGTGAGCAAAATCGGCCTAGCGGTGCGCGGCCTCTACGGCGAAGGGACTGAAGCGATGGGCAACCTCTTCCAGATTTCGAATCAGACCACGCTCGGCGAGAAGGAAGAAGACATCATCAACCGCCTGAGCAAAGTGATTGAGACAATCATCGAGAAGGAACACGACGCACGACAGATTCTGCTGCAGAAAAAACCCAACACGCTTTGCGACCAGATCGGCCGCGCTTATGGCGTTCTGACTTATGCGCATGCCATGGCTTCAAAGGAAGCGCTCAATTTATTGTCGATCATCAAGCTCGGCATCGACTTGGGCGCATTTCCACAAGATCACCGTTTGTCGATCGACGGATTGTTCATTGATACGCAGCCCGCGCACTTGCAGAAGTGCTCGCAGCAAAAATTAAATGCGGAAGAGCGCGATTATCTGCGCGCCCAAATTATTCGCGACCGTTTGAAACTGCTCCCCAAACCTGATATTAGTAAGATGGCCAGGGAGTCTGGGAATGGCTCGACTGCCAGGGCCAGCGAAGATGAATAATTTCACACCCCGCGCCCAACAGGTCCTAGCGCTTGCCCGCAAGGAAGCGGACCGGTTTAATCACAATTATGTCGGCACCGAACATCTGCTTTTGGGGCTGATCAAGCTGGGGCAGGGGGTAGCGGTAAATGTTTTGCAAAAAATGGGTCTCGATCTTGAGACCGTGCGCATGGAAGTGGAAAAGCAGGTCGGCTCCGGCCCCGAAACCAAAATGGTTGGCAACGTTCCCTATACGCCGCGGGTCAAAAAGGTGCTCGCCCTCGCTGGGAAGGAAGCCAAGGTCCTCAACCACTCCTATGTCGGGACGGAACATATTTTGCTCGGGCTATTACGCGAAGGCGAAGGGGTAGCAGCGCGAGTACTCAAGAGTCTGGAGCTCGACATCGAACGCACCCGCAACGAAATTCTCAAAGAGCTCGATCCGAATTTTATGCCGTCCGATGCGGATCAGGAAAGTGGCGAACCAACAAAACGCGATGTCAAGACTCCTGCGCTCCGCGCATTTGGACGTGACCTGACTGATTTGGCGAGGAAAGGCGAGCTCGATCCGGTGATTGGCCGGCGCAATGAAATCGAGCGCGTGATCCAAGTGCTTTGCCGACGGACGAAAAATAATCCGGTCTTGATCGGTGAAGCGGGTGTCGGCAAAACGGCGATTGCTGAAGGACTCGCGCAAGAGATCGCAAACGGCAATGTGCCCGAGCTTTTGCGCGATAAAAGAGTGATCACGCTCGATCTGGCATTGATGGTCGCCGGCACAAAATACCGTGGTCAGTTTGAAGAACGCATCAAAGCGGTGATGGACGAGATTCGCCGTTCTAAGAGCGTCATCCTTTTCATCGACGAGCTGCACACGATTGTGGGCGCGGGTTCAGCCGAGGGCGCGATGGATGCTTCGAACATCATCAAACCCGCCTTGAGTCGCGGAGAACTTCAGTGTGTCGGCGCAACGACCATGAACGAGTACCGTAAATACATCGAGAAGGACGCCGCGCTCGAACGCCGCTTCCAGACGATAAAAGTCGATGCGCCCACGGTGGATGAAGCAATCCAGATTTTGAAAGGTCTGCGTCCGAAATATGAGGCGCACCACAAGGCAAAACTCACCGATGAAGCGCTCGAGACCGCGGTCAGATTTTCTGATCGTTACATCACCGGCCGCTTTCTTCCGGACAAGGCCATCGACGTCATGGATGAAGCCGGGGCGCGCGCCCGCATCAATGCGATGACGCGCCCACCCGATGTTAAAGAGATCGAGAAGGAAATTGAAGGTATCCGGCTGGAAAAAGAAGGTGCGATCAAGGCGCAGGATTTTGAAAAAGCGGCTGCGCTCCGGGACACAGAGAAACACACGAAAGAAAAGCTCGACGCAATTCTGAGCAAGTGGCGGGAGGAGCGTGAAGAGAAACAGGTCGTGGTCACGGCGGACGACATGATGCACATCATTTCGAAAGTGACTGGCGTTCCGCTGCAGCGCATGGAGGAGGAGGAGACGCAGAAGCTTCTGAGGATGGAAGCCGAGCTAAAGCAGCGCGTGGTCGGCCAGGACGAAGCTGTCACAGCAATCAGCAAGGCGTTGCGGCGCTCGCGGGCTGACCTTAAAGATCCCAGACGCCCCATCGGTTCCTTTGTCTTCCTCGGCCCGACTGGGGTCGGCAAAACTTATCTCGCGCGGACCCTGGCGGAGTTCATGTTCGGCGATCCCGACGCATTGATTCAGATCGACATGTCGGAATACATGGAGAAATTCACCGCCTCTCGTTTGATCGGCTCGCCGCCGGGTTATGTGGGTTACGAGGAAGGGGGCCAACTTTCTGAAGCGGTGCGGCGCAGGCCGTACTCGGTGGTTCTGTTTGACGAAATCGAGAAAGCGCACCCCGACGTGATGCACTTGCTTTTGCAGATTTTGGAGGACGGCAAGATCACTGACTCGTTAGGGCGCAAGATCGATTTCCGCAATACGATCATCATCATGACTTCGAACGTCGGCGCGGATCTGCTCAAGAAACAAACCGTGATGGGTTTCGGCGCCCCGGTGGAAGGACACGATTACAACTCGATGCGGGAGAAAATTCTCGATGAAACCAAGCGCGTCTTTAAACCGGAGTTTCTCAATCGGCTTGATGAAACAATCGTCTTCCATCCGCTCGGCAAACCGGAGTTGCTGTGTATTGTCGATCTGGAGGTGGATAAAGTGCTCAGTCGCATCAAAGCCAAAGACGTCCATCTCGAGCTGAAGCAAAGCGCGAAGGAATTCCTCATCGAGAAAGGATACGACCCGCAGTATGGCGCACGGCCAATGCGCCGTGCGGTGGAGCGCTATCTCGAGGACCCGCTCGCGGAAGAATTGCTCCGAGGCAATGTCAAAACCGGTGACCGTGTCGAGGTTGCGGTCGCCGATGGCAAGCTCAGCTTCCGCCCTGGACAGGAGAAGGCGGACTTGGCCAAGGTCGTCAGCGAATAATTACGCGCGCGGATGCGCGTTTGCGTAAGCTTTCTTTAAACGCTCGACCGTGACGTGTGTGTAGATCTGGGTCGTCGAAAGGCTGGCATGGCCGAGCAACGTCTGCACGCTGCGCAGATCGGCACCACGATCGAGCATATGCGTCGCGAAACTATGGCGCAGCTTGTGCGGACTAATTGAAATGGGAATCGAAGTATGTTGCACATAGCGTTTCAACACCAGCCAGATCGAGCGCACGGACATTCGCCTTCGCCCCTTGTTGATGAAGAGCGGGCCCGCATGCACGTTGGCCGCGGCGCGGTAGCGCGAGATCGCTTCCAGCGCGGGCAAACCAACCGGGCACTCCCGTTCCTTCCGGCCTTTGCCCATGACGCGCACCGACTCAGTGTAAAGATCGACGTCGGCGACATCGAGCGCAGCCAGTTCGCTTAAACGCAAACCGCTGCTGTAAAAAAGCTCCATAATCGCTACATCGCGCAACGGCATCCAGCTTGGCGCCGCCCGGTTTTTGTCGATCTTGAGTGGCGCTGTGAGCAACTCGTCGACTTGCTGGCGCGTCAGCACCAGCGGGAGCTTTTTTTCGATCTTTGGCAATTGCACTTCGCGCACCGGATTCACTCGCAAGCCTTTTCGCGCGGCGAGAAACTGATAAAACGTGCGCAGCGCGGAGAATTGCAGCCGCACATACGACCGGGCCTGGCCGCGCTTCATCAGCGCGAAGAGATAATTCCGGAAATCTTCCGCCGCGCATTTTTTCCAGGGCGTTTTGGTTTCCGCCCGAAAGGCATTCAACGCTTCGCAGTACGCTTTGACTGTCCGTGGCGAAGCATTTCGCTCGACCTCGAGATAACGCAAGAATTTCTCGACGAGAGCGCTTTTCCGTGGCGCGCGTTGGCGCCGTTTATCATCTCCAGCGGGGTCTCTTCCTCGTCCGGAATTGCTGTTCGTATGATCCTGTGCGGCTGGAATAACAGTGAGAGATTCCTCGACTTCGCTCGGAATGACAACAGGAAACGTTATTCGGGTCTTTCGACCGTGTAACGCAGTTCGGTCGGGCTTGGACTTCCCCGGATCTGACTTTTAAAGATCGGCGGCGGATTGGTGGAGATCAGTTCGTACCCCTGCAAAACGAACTCGGGATAAATTCCATTGCTCGCCGGCTCGTAAACCTTGTCGCTGCTGAAATAGCCGTAGAGTTTGTATTCGTAGTTGTTGTCGCTGCCGAACTCGAGCCGTTCGCGATCCGGCGCCAGTTTCTGTTTTTCATTGAGCATGACCAACTGCGCGGTACTCCACGGTTGACCTGGTCGGCGAACGTATCCCCAAAATTTGAAGTCGGGTTTGTAGTAACGTCGGCCGATGAAATAATCTCCCGCAGGTTCGGCGGCGATGTGTTGGGCCATCTCGATTCGTGCCTGGTGAATTCCCTCCGGCATAGTCTGGCAACTGCCGAAGAATATCGCGCCAACCAGAAGATTGCCTGCGAACAGAAAGTGAGTGGCCCGCTTCATTCCTTGGATCGACATCTTTTATCGCGTCTTTACGTAGTGCGCAAACCCTCTGCACCGCTCGCGGCTTAAAGAATTGCATCGTTGCATCCGCTGGCTAAACTCTGCGATCGCTCATGACCGACCACTAGTCACTGATCACCGGGAACGATGGTTCAAGTCTTTAATGCCCTGGGCGCACCTCTGCTCTCGTTTTTCCAATATTTGGGCGAGCTCGTTTTGCTCACAACTGACACGTTTCGTTCTATTTTCACGCACAAGCTCCGGTGGAAGTTGTTTCTTAATCAAATCGTCGAGGTTGGATTGCTTTCGCAGCTCGTTGTCGTAATCACCGGTGGATTCACTGGTGCGGTCTTTTCAGCACAAACATTTTTCCAATTTAACAAGCTGGGAATGGGCTCCGCCGTAGGTGCAGTAGTTTCAGTAGCGCTCTGCCGTGAGCTGGCCCCGGTGCTGACAGCTCTCATGGTGGCCGGACGCGTCGGCGCAGCGATGTCGGCCGAGATCGGCACGATGAAAGTAACCGAGCAAATCGATGCGTTGCGCGCGCTCGCGGTTTACCCGGTTGATTATTTGGTCGTGCCGCGCGCGCTCGCTATGATGGTGTCGATGCCGCTGCTAGTGGCGGAGTGCATCGCCGTCGGCATCGCCGCTGGCTATTTCGTGGCGATTTTCATGCTCGACATTAACGGCACCTACTACATGGCGAACATGGTGCGCTGGACGCGCAGCCGCGACATCATCATGGGTCTGTCAAAAGCGTTCTGTTTTGGAATACTCATCGTGTTCATCAGTTGCCACAAAGGATTGACCACACGCGAAGGCGCGGTGGGCGTCGGCCGGGCCACGACTGAAGCGGTGGTGAACGCCTCGCTCGCGGTTCTGGTCTGCAATTTTTTCCTCACCATGTCGTTCAACATCATTTACCCGGCGGGGTATCAGTGAGTGGAGTGATAGAGCGTTGGAATAATGAATTGAAAGTTGAGAGTTGTGAGTTGTGAGTTTATGCGTTGCGATGATCGAAGCGCCGCCATCTCTCGAGCCCTCCATTAAGCCTCGTTTGGTTGCGAGCAAGTCTTCGCCGATGATTGCGGTGCGGGCATTGGCGAAAAGAATCGGGCAACAGGAAATTTTGCGCGGCGTCGATCTGGAGGTCATCACGGGCGAGACCCTTGCGATTATTGGGCGCAGCGGCGGCGGCAAAAGCGTTTTGTTGAAACATATCGTCGGCTTGATGCAGCCGGACGCGGGAGAAATTTGGATCCAGGGCCAAAACATTATCGGAATGAGCGAACGCCAACTCGGGGAGATCCGCAAAAAGGTCGGCATTCTTTTTCAAGGCGGTGCGCTCTTTGATTCGATGACTGTGGAAGAAAATATCGCCTTCCCATTGCGCGAGGCCGGTGAGCGCGATCCGGAAGTTTTGCGTTCAAAAGTGGCCGAGATACTTGAAGTGATGGAAATGGAGGGACAGGAAGATAAGATGCCGGAGAGTTTGAGTGGTGGAATGAAGAAACGCGTTGGGCTCGCACGCTCCATCATTCGCCGGCCCTCCTGTGTATTGTACGATGAGCCCACGTCCGGCCTCGACCCCGTGGTAGCGGACAGCATCAATCGATTGATTCGCCGGCTGCAACAGCGCTTCGGGATGACCAGCGTCGTTGTCACGCACGATATGAAAAATGCGTTTGACGTGGCGGACCGAATCGCATACCTGCACGAGGGCCGGATTTATTTTAACGGAACGGCGAATCAGCTTCAGCAATCGACCGATCCGCTCATTCAGGATTTCCTCCTCGGTCGCTCGGAACAAGGAGCGGCGATTTCTTAAATTACCGAGAGAAAGATGGCGATTTTGAGATCGTTGCTTCTTGCCAAAATGCCGCCAAGATCGACAATAACCATTCAAGATGAACCGGCACGAGCGAGGTTTGGAATTTAAAGTCGGCGTTTTCGTTTTTGTGGGATTGGCGATGTTAGGCGCGCTGGTTGTGCAATTCGGCCGCCTTGGGGAAGGCTTCAAGACGTATTATCCGCTGACGGTCCGCTTCGCAGATGCGAGCGGACTGTTGAAAGGCACCGATGTCTTGCTCGCCGGGGCGAGAATTGGAAAAGTCGCAGGCGGTCCGCGGCTGGTTCGCGAAGGTGGTGGCGTGGTTGTACCGCTGAAAATTTATGATTACATTAAGATCCCTGAAGGAACCAAATTCACGGTGGGAAGTTCCGGTTTGCTTGGCGATCGGTTCGTAAATGTAACGATACCGCCCGGGCTGCCAAAAGCTTATCTGCCGCCGAATGCCTATGTCGATGGTGCACGCGAGACCGGCATTGACGATCTCACCCGCGAAGGCGGCGCGCTCGTGAACGATCTCCGCGGCACTGTGCAAAAGGTCGACACCACCGTGGCGCGGCTGAATCAAGACACGCTCTCTTCCGAGAACATGGAGAATCTGAAGGCAAGCATGGAACATTTGAATCAGGCCACTGGTTCGCTGGCAGAATCCTCAAAGAAATTGGACGGCGTGATCGAGAAGGCGGATTCTACAATGACGTCGGCGAAAAAGGCAGCTGACAACCTGCAAAAGGTGCTGCGCGCCGCGGCGCAGGGGAACGGTTTGGTAGCGGCACTGCTAAACGATCAGCAGTTGGCGAATGATCTGCACGCGCTGATTACCAATCTGCGCGCGCACGGCGTTTTGTTTTACCGCGACACCGCTGCACAGACGCAGCCGAAACCGCCGCAGCAAACCAAACCCGCGCGCCGAACTCAAAGCCGCTGAGATCGCGCAAAATCATCATCGAGTAACTGTCGATTCTCTCAGGTTCTCGCGAGCAAACGGCGCCGCACATCTTGGTAGCTTAGTCCTTCGATACGAATCAGCTTGTCGCGTGATTTCTGACCGCGTTTCAGCGCGATCTGGCGTTCGGAGATTTGCAATTCTGCCGCCAGGAAACTGCGCAGCGCGGCGTTCGCCTTTCCTTTCATCGCCGGCGCACGCAGCTTGATCTTGATCGCGCCGCCGTGATTGCCCACGACCTCGTTCGTTTTCGCATTGGGAACAATGTGAAATCGAAGACTAGCCATTGCGAGCAAGTGTAGCGGCGTCTTACGAGCGTTGCACTTATTCGTCGAAAGATTAAAAAGGCCTATTTGCTAACCATGATATGAAAGCCAGCGTCACAGAACTTCCTTTCAACAGCTTTCTCGGACTTCAGAAGGCTGCCGAACCATCGCAATTACTCCGGCTCCCACCCGGTGGCCAGTATCTCAATCACCTTGGGACGGTTCACGCGAGTGCGCAGCTTGCCCTCGCTGAGGCATCGAGCGGCGAGTTTCTGCTTCACCGCTTAGCTTCGGTCGAAGGCATCGTCGCCGTCGTCCGTCGCCTCGAAGCCAAATTCCGCAAGCCGGCCAGCGGCGCAGTCACGTCCGTTGCGAACGCCCCCCAGGAGAAGCTTGATCAGTCACTGCGGACATTGCAAACAAGGGCCGCGCATTGATCCCCGTCAGCGTGGGAATTGCACGACGAGTCAGGCGCGCACACGCTGTCGGCAATCGTCGACTGGTTTATTCAACGCGTTCCGCGAAATGACCAAAGCGTCTGACTGCAATGTTGTCCTCTGAAAGTGCAACCCCGAAAGGTTTCGGGTCTCCCTACAGGCCAACAGCAGCGCGAACGCGCGTCATAACGTGATCAGCAACTTGGTTTGCGCGCTCCGCGCCGCGGGCGAGGACATTGTCGATATACGATTTGTCGGCGAGGATTTCTTCGCGGCATTTGCGCATTGGGGCGAAATATTCCCAAAGCTTCTCGAACAATTCCCTCTTGAAATCGCTGTAACCGGTGCCGCCTTTTTGAAATCGTTCGCGCATGTTGGCGATTTGGTCCTTTGAGGCAACCAGCGAGTAAAGTTGGAAAATTGTCGATCTTGAGGGGTCCTTGGGCGCTTCCACCCGCGTCGAGTCGGTCACGATGCTCATCACGCGTTTCCGCGTCTCTTTTTCGTCGCTGAAAATGTCGATGTTATTGCCGTAGCTTTTGCTCATCTTCTGGCCGTCAAGACCCGGAACCACTTCCGTTGCGGCTTCAATACGCGGTTCGGGCAATTTAAAAATTGGCCCAAAAGTCTCGTTCATTTTTGCAGCAAGATCGCGCGTGATTTCGATGTGCTGTTTCTGATCTTTGCCAACCGGCACGACATCGCTGTCGTAGATCAAAATATCGGCTGCCATCAGCACCGGGTAATTGAATAATCCGGCTGTCGCGCTCAAGCCGCGCGCAAGTTTGTCTTTGTAGGAATGCGCGCGTTCCAGCAAACCCATCGGCGCGACCGTTGATAAAATCCACGCCAGCTCGGTCACTTGCGGAACGTCCGATTGCCGAAAAAGTGTGGCACGTTCCGGATCGAGTCCGCACGCCAGGAAATCGAGCGCGACCCCGCGCGTGTTCTCACGCAGCGCTTTCGGATCGCGCACCGTAGTGAGCGCGTGGTAATCAGCGATGAAATAAAACGCTTCGCCCTCTACCTGGAGCGCTATGGCAGGCCGCATCATGCCGAAGTAATTGCCGATGTGCAGTACGCCGCTCGCTTGAATGCCTGAAAGAATGCGCATGTCGTTGAATGTTGAACACGTTTCGATGTTTCGGCAAACTGGCAACGATGGAAACATCGACGGAAACGAGCTCGTCGTGGGGGTGGAAGTTCGGCACACGAACTGAGCACCGCCGCGGTTAACCTGAGCAAATGATGGCGTCCGGTGGATCGACAATGGTCAATTGAAAAATTCCAGACTGACAAAGGGATTGTTTCTTGCTGGATATCGGCCGGACGACTGAGTAGATAAACGATCCATGCCTGCGCAAAAATCCCAGCCCGTTTCCGTGGTGACTGGTGGCGCCGGTTTTTTGGGATCGCATTTGACCGACCGTTTGCTGGCGGAAGGTCATCGCGTGATCGCCATCGATAATCTGATCACTGGCAACACGGCGAACTTTGGCCATCTGGCGGGGAATGAGAATTACCGGTTCATCAAGCACAATGTTTCCAATTTCATTTTTCTACCGGAGGAAAAAATTGATTACGTCTTTCATTTCGCGTCGCCGGCGAGCCCGATCGATTATTTGGAACTGCCGATTCCGACGCTAAAAGTCGGCGCGCTTGGCACGCATAACACGCTCGGTCTGGCAAAGGACAAAAAAGCGGCATTCATTCTCGCATCCACCTCGGAAGTGTACGGCGATCCGCTTGAGCATCCGCAAAAGGAAGATTACTGGGGCAATGTCAACCCGATCGGGCCGCGTGGCGTTTACGACGAGGCCAAGCGTTTCGCCGAGGCGATCACCATGGCCTATCATCGTTATCACCGCGTGGACACAAGAATCGTGCGCATCTTCAACACGTACGGACCGCGAATGCGTTTGCGCGACGGGCGCGTTGTACCGGCATTTATTGGGCAGGCATTACGCGGCGAGCCGCTCAGCGTCTTCGGCGACGGTTCGCAGACGCGCTCGTTCTGTTACGTCTCCGATTTGATCGACGGAATCTTTAGGCTCGCGATGAGCGACTTCCACGAGCCGGTTAACCTTGGCAATCCTCAGGAAATGACGATCAAAAAATTCGCCGACGAAATCATTCGCATAATGGGAACAAAATCGGTAATTGAATATAAACCGCTCCCAGTGGACGACCCGAAAGTGCGCCAGCCCGACATCGGGCGGGCAAAAAAAATTCTCGGCTGGGAACCACGAGTCAGTTTCGAAGAAGGAATCCAAAAGACGATCAAGTATTTCAAGGAATCGTTGAACCGTTGAAGTGTTAAAACAGTTACAAAGGTTAAATGGTTACAAATGCCGAGCGGCCGATGTACCGCTTGTAACGATGTAACGGTGTAACGAATCACCAATCACATGGGCTTGCTCGATTTGAACAAGATTTCATTGACGCTCCGGCTTTTTTGGCCGTGAATTGCCTCGTGGCGAAGCGTGTGCTCCTTATCGCTGTCAGCTTTGTCTGTCTTTACTTTTCTGTGGCGGCGCAAGAAACGCTCAATGCCCCTTCTGCCTTGGCTCTGTACCGACCAGACGTTTTCAGCACGGTGGATAGCTTCGCGCTGATTCATAACCTTCCAGTATTCGCGCTTTTGGACGGACAGCGACTGCCGGTTTCGACCGACCTGGGCCGGATGGGAACAGCGCCGCTTGATCTCTTTCCTGCCGCGTTCCTTGCGCCGGCGGCAGCAAAGAAGACAAACGCAGGTCGCGCCGGCGAGTCGGCAGATGCAAAAGATTCGCTTGTCGAAGTGATCAGCTCGCCGTTGCATCCGGTTTATTCCAGCGGGGAAGTGGGCGTTTTGTACGGGCGCTGGAGTGGCAAATCCAGTGGCGATCTATGGCAGACTTACATGATGGGCGAGGTTGGCAATGACAAATTCCACATCACAGTCGGCACGGCATACGAAGAGTCGAGCGGACGATTCCCGCGGTTCCGCACTTTCACTTCCTCAAGATGAATCCCCGGCGAAACTGGAGTCTCTCATCTGCCCGGTCTGTGGCGAAGAGGCGGTGCAGGAAAAGTGCAAAATAATCTGTCGCAGTGAGATTTGCCGAGGCCGCGTGATCATGAATTGCTCGGAATTTTGATGCGTCATATCAGGCGGACTGAGCCATAGCACGATCACGATAATCTATGAAAGTAAACTCGCTCGCCCTGATCGTTTTCACGCCGCTCATTACCTTTGCGCAAGGACCTGCCAGAGCACCAGCCGGTGGCGATTTCCAAATCACGAAAATCAGCAAGAACCTGATTTCGACGCCCCAGTTCGCCTACGCGGGCGCAAAGCAGTATCCAACGGATCGGCGCGATCGCTGGCTGGAAGTGGAGGTTGAATTTTCAGCTTTGCCCGACTTAACCGACGAGCTGATCTTCAAGTATTACATTCTTTTCAATGGAACGCTGCTCACTGGCGATGTGACCCATGTGAATATCCCTGCCGGCCGCGAGAACCGGTCGGTCATGTACGTGCCGCCGCGCGCCCTTGACCGTTTCGCAAATAATCGGCCAATCACGGAGAATTCATGTCAGAATGTAGCGGTGCAGATCGTGCAGCAGGGTGTGGTGAAAGCCGAAGCCAGCCTTGCCCGAGCGCAGCCACAATGGTTCGCGAACCTCCACGGGACCTCCGGATTTGTTCTTAACAAGGATCAGACACCATTTGCGCCTCTCTTCTGGGACCGCTACGAGCAGATCAAAACCGCGCGCTAAGCTGGAAATCCGAAATCCCAACCTCCAACAGAAATTCCAAATCTGGATAACCGCAACGGAAGGAGTAGCATTGAACAGCTCTGATCTTTGGAGCTTGGGATTTGTTCGGGACTTGGATGTTTGAATTTGGAGCTTTTAAGGGAATGCCCGCACCGGCCCGTCTGATCACTCTTAACATCGGAGCCCAGACCGTTGGTCTGGCGAAGTTTCGCGTCCAGACCCATGGAGGCTTGATGCTGCTGGATTATCGGTTCCGGGAAATTTTGGCTGATCCAGCAGGCGAGGGGACGCGGCCAGCGCAAATCACGACCGCGCTGCGCGAAATGCTGGATGAGGTGGGGATCAAACGCAGCAGTGTCAATTACGCGGTCGGTGCGCAGTCTGCTTTCCTGCGTTTTGTTAAGTTGCCTCGGGTGGAAGAAGAGAAAATCGAGCGGATTATCGGGTTTGAAGCGCAACAAAACGTACCGTTCCCAATCGATGAAGTGGTTTGGGATTACCAGGTCGTCGGAGGCGGTATGGACGAACAAATCCAGGTCGTAATTGTCGCGATCAAAGCCGACTATCTTGAAAACATCAATGCTGCTATTGAAGAATCCGGCTTGCGCGCCAACAAAATCGGCATTGCGACGACAGGGCTATACAATGCTTTCAGATATAATTATGCGGATACCACAGGTTGTTCGTTGCTTGTAGATATCGGCGCGCGAACAACAAATCTCGTTTTCATCGAGCCGGGAAAAGTCTTCATGCGCAGCGTTCCAATTGGCGGCAGCTCGATCACCGCCGCGGTCGCCAAAGAGTTCGGCGAGTCATTTGCCGCGGCGGAATTTCGCAAGAAACGCGACGCCTTTGTCAGCCTTGGCGGCCCATATGCTGAACCGACTGACCCCGAGATCGCGCGGGTCTCGAAAATAGCGCGCAGCACGATGACGCGATTGCACGCGGAGTTGATGCGCTCCATCAGTCGCTATCGCGCGCAGCAGCAGGGGGGCGTGCCGGAGCGCGTTTTTCTCGCTGGTGGAAGCAGCAGCATGCCTTACATGCGCGAATTTTTTCACGAGAAATTGCGGGTCCCGGTCGAATTCTTTAATCCGCTCCGCAACATTACGGCCGCGGAGTCAGCGCCTGTACGAGAGCTTACGCAATCGGCGCATCTGCTTGGCGAAGTAGTCGGCCTAGCGCTTCGCAGCGTGACCAGTTGCCCCATTGAGTTGAACCTCCTGCCCGAAAGCGTCGTTCGCCGGAAGGAAATGGAAAGACGCCAGCCTTTCTTTATCATGGCGGCAGCTTGTTTTCTTCTCGCTCTACTGGGCTGGTCAGCCTATTTCGCGCGAGCGGCTCAGGTGACCCGGCAGAGCACCCAACGACTGCAGCAAAAGATCGATCTCATGCGGCTGGCCGAAGGGCGTGTTGATAAGCTCAAGAAAGAAGCCACTTCACTGGATGCCATCGCAACACCGCTCATTAACGCAATTAATGATCGCAGTTTCTGGCCGCAAATCCTGCAAGAGCTGAACGCGCGCCTCCCGGAATCGGATATCTGGATCACGGAGCTTGCCGCTACGTCTGGGGAAAAGCTGCTCGGTACTGGCGAAAAACGCGCCGCTGAGACTGCCCCGATCACGCGGCCAGCCGGTTCATCCCCTTCGGTAACTGGAGCAAAAACATCCGGGACCGGTTTAACCGTTGACGGCATTTATGTACGCGGTCTCTACATGTATAACCCGAAACAGCAGGAACTAGTCGTCGATTACTTTCGTAACCTCGCGCAGTCGCCATTTTTTGTCGTCGATGAGAAAAAACCTGAGCGCGTAATTAGATCCAACGCAGTGCCAAGCGATCGGGAGTGGGCTTTCCCTTATGAGCTCCAACTCACCCTTCGCCGGCCGATGAAGTTCCAATGAATTGGTTTCGCCAGAATCGATTGCTTGGCGCGCTCCTGATCGCCTTCGGAATCTGCATGGTGATTACGATGATTCTTTTGTATTCGACAGGGAGCAAATTGGCGACCGCCAGGGGTGAGTTCGATAAGGCAACCGCGGAACGCGCCCGGCTGGAGACACTCGACCCATTCCCAAACGACGCCAACTATCACAAGCTGAAGGATTACATCGCAAACTACCATGTGATGCTGGACAAATTTAAAGAGGAATTAAAAAAGGAAATGATCCCCGAGACGCCACTCGCCCCCAATGAATTCCAATCGCGTTTGCGTCAGGCTACTGTCGCGACTCTCAATAGGGCGCGCGCCAACAACATCAAACTCCCGGAGAATTTTCGTCTCGGGTTTGACGAATTTGCGACTGCGCTGCCGCGAACAGCCGTCGCACCGCTCCTCGGACAGGAGTTGTCCCAAGTTCAGATGCTCATCAACATTCTGCTCGACGCACGAATCGATGGGGTGACTTCTTTCCACCGCATGCCGTTGACCGAAGAAAAAGAACCAAAAGCTGCTCCTACGGCCACTCCTGCTCCTGTGAGGGCAGGACGAAGAGGCGGCCCCACCCAGAAAGAAAAGCCTTCCGAACCGGGAGCGATTGCTGCAAAAGTACTCGAACGCAACATAGTCGATCTTACGTTTAGAGCAGGGCCTGACGCCGCGCGAAAAGTCTTAAACGAGATCTCGAATTCGAATGGGCAATTTTACATCATCCGCACTTTGTACATTCGAAATGAAAAAGACCAGGGACCGCCGCGGGAAAAGAGTGCAGAGCCAACTCCCACCCCGGCCACATCGCTGAGCCCCAACCAGCCAGTTACCGCTGGAGCATTGACCTTCATCGTTGGCAACGAACACGTCGAAGTCTCGGCCACAATCGAGATGCTGCGATTCAGCTTTTAACCACGAACGGAGACTGCCAAATTCAACCACGGATTACGCGGATAACACGCATTACAGAATGATTCATGAGGAGCTCAGTGTTGCGGTCCCAAGAACCCGACAAAGACGGTCAGCGCGATCTTCATGTTTGAATCTTCCTATCCGTGAAATCCGTGCAATCCGTGGTTCTGTTGTTTAACCATGGCTAAGGCGTTGGACTGGATTAAGGCGCACTACGACCGCGCCGTGCTTATTGCTGCGCTGCTATTCTTGTTTTTTTCGTCGATTGCCATTTGGTGGAACGTCATTCAATTCGGGAATCGTTTGACCGGCCATCGAGCGCCTCCGCCCAAAACCGCATCGCCACCAGCTAAGGCGGTCGAGCTCGATCGCGTCGCAAAAGAGCTCGAGAATCCTGCGCAATGGAAATCAAGCGCACGCTCGGGGCTTTTTGTTCCCGAGCGACACTTTATCGGCGCCGATGGTCTTCCGGCGACCTTGCACAATACGCAGGTGCATCCACCTGTGCCGAATGAGTGGTTCCAACAATATACTTTGCCAATCGAAAACGCTGATGCCCTCGATGAAGATCCTGATCACGACGGATTCACGAACCTGGACGAGTGGCAGGGCGGCACTGATCCGACCAAGGCGGACTCGCATCCGGACTATCTTACAAAACTACACTTGGTATCTGTATTTCAGGAACCGTTCCGCTTCATTTTTTCATCATGGGTCGGTGGGAGATTTGCGCTAAACACCATCGATCAGAGCGAGCCGACGCAATTCCTGAAAATGGGTGACATCATTCGCGGCACAAACTTTAAGATCATCAAGTTCACCGAAAAACACGATCGCAACCAATACGGCACGAAGACTGACGTTTCGGAGTTGCTTGTGGAGCATCAGGAGACCAAGGCGCAGATCACGCTGGTAAAGGAAAAGGTAGCCACGTCTCCTCAATCGGTTGCCACCATGGTCTATACTTGGGGCGGGCGGCATGAATTTGAAGTGAGAAAAGATCAAGAATTTTCCTTGAAACCGATCGAGCAAATCAAATATAAGCTCGTAGATGTGCAGCCAGACAAGGCCGTGATCGTCAATACTCAGAAGCCAAATGAGCCGATCGAGATCGGTTTTGCCCCTCCATAGGAAATTCCAGGTGGATCGAGGGTTCTCTGAAGACGACCCCTTGCTCATGGCCGAAGGTTCCAAGGTGGATCGGCCCGCCGCGGCGGGCCGATGCCTGGTTCGCAGTTTTTCTTCCAACGCGTTGAGGACAACGCGTTCACCTTAAAAAATTTAAGAATTTTCCTTGAACGCCGTAGAAGAAATCGGGTAAAAGCTCGTAGATGTGCAGCCAGACAAGGCCGTGATCGTCAATACTCAGAAGCCAAATGAGCCGATCGAGATCGGCTTTGTCCCTCCATAAACTTGCTTATGAAAAAAAATCCTTTTCGTGCTGTAGGGCGTTCGCCGCGGCGAATGCCAATTAGAAACCGGCGTTTCACAGAAACGCCCTACAACCCCGCGCTTGCTGCCATCCTCATGGCTGGGAGTCTATCGACCTTTTGCGTATCGAGCTTTGCGCAAAGCAGTGAGACGGTCGCTGAGCGCGAAGTTCAGCGCCGCCAGAGCGCCATACCACAAGGCGAAGCCGCGCTCGCGCGGGGCAAGGCCGCCATGCAGGCGAAAAATTACACCGTCGCCCACGAAGAATTCCGAACCGCGGTTTCCTATCTGCCGGACGCGGTAGTTTCAGGAAAAGCGCATGACCAGGCGGTCGAGGGTTTTTGCAAAAGCGGTGTAACTTTGGCGGAAGCGCGTATTGCACAGACGGATTACGCCGAGGCCGAAGCGATCCTGAGAGAAGTTTTGAGCGATCGTTATGATCCGAACTGTCGGCCGGCAGCAGAGCTTCTCGCTCACTTACATCAGCCGGGATATTTCAACAAAACGATCACGTCGGCGTTCATCGGTAAAGTCGAAGAAGTAAAGCAATTGCTCACTGAGGCCGACGGTTATTACCAATCCGGTCGATACGATCTTGCGTTTAAGCGATACGAACAGGTCCTTAACCTCGATCCGTACAACGTTGCGGCGCGCCGCGGCCAGGAGAAGATCACCAACGCAAAATACCATTATGGCGAGAATGCATATAACGAGACGCGAGCGCGGCAGCTTTGGAAGGTGGAAAAAGCCTGGGAAGAACCAGTCCACAAATATGGCATGGCAGCCGCTCCGGTAGGAGTAGGTTTCGCCAGAGATACCGGCGGTACAGCGCGAATTACCAATAAGCTGAACACCATCATTATTCCGCGAGTAGAATTTCGGGATGCCAGCATTCGTGAGGCAATCGATTTTCTCCGAGAACAGGCCGTAGAGAACGATCCTGAGAAAAAGGGTGTCGATATTGTCTTGCGTACGGTGCCTCTCGGCCAGATAGCTCCGCCGCCGGTCCCTGTCGGACCGGCAGCATCACCAGCCGCCGCTGGTTCTCCGCCGGGTCCAATAGGTCCTCCTGCTGCGCCTACTGGTCCTGGTGCTCCGGGGACGGGGCCGGTCACTGCCCAGCCAGCCGTGGCGCGACCCGTAGTCGCTGCGGCAGCGCTTTCTCCGGCAGAAGCGCGCATCACACTTACGCTTAACCAGATCCCGCTCGGTGAGGCGCTCCGCTACATCGCTGCGCAGGCTGGCTTGAAAGTAAAAGTGGAACCGTATGCAGTATCGGTCATTCCCATTACCGAGCAGAGCAACGATCTGATCACAAAAGAATATCGCGTGCCGCCTGACTTCATTACCACCAGCCTGACCGGGAGATCGCTGCTGGGCCGTGGCGCTTACACAAAAGCGCCAGGAACCGCAGCGCCCATTGGCACTGGAAAAGACACACAGGAAGCCACCGGCGGGACACAGCTGGTAGCTCTCGAAGGCGCCAAGGAATTCCTGGAGACACAGGGAGTAGCATTCCCGCCAGGCGCGAGCGCGAATTTCCTTCCCCAAAGCAGCAGGCTCATCGTCCGCAACACTCAGGACAATTTGGATCTGGTCGATGCAATCGTTGAGGGAATGAATCTGGCGGTCCCCAAGCAAGTCGAGATTGAGGCGAAGTTTGTGGAGGTCTCACAAAACAACCTGAAGGAACTCGGCTTCGATTGGTTGCTTGGTCCATTTAACCTTGGGACTCGCAAAATCTTCGGCTCCGGCGGCACGTCGGGACTCGGCACACCTGTGAATCCGGCCAATTTTCCGGTGCTTGATTCACAGGGCAACCCAGTGGCTAACGCAGGGACATCTTTCCCCTCAAATGGAACGGGCAGCGCCCCTGGCGGCACGGCGGGCGGCCCTGTCACTGCGGGAAACCGCAGCGGAAATGCCGCGATCAGTGTTAACGCGCTCGATGCGCTGCTGTTCCCGTCAATGGGAACGAGCGCCGTGGCTCCCGGCATTTTTAGCTTGGCCGGGGTTTTTACCCAGCCGCAGTTTCAAGTCGTGATGCGGGCGCTGAACCAGAAAAAAGGTGTCGATCTTCTCTCGGCGCCAATGGTGACAACCAAGAGTGGACAACGCGCGCTTATCGAGATCGTGAGGGAATTTCGTTACCCAACCACGTTTACGCCGCCGCAGATCCCGAGTCTTACCACCACCACGGCGCCGACGGTACTCAATGGCGTATTAGTTCCCGCCCCCGCGCAGCCTATAATAGCCGCACCGACTACGCCGCAGAATTTTGAAACTCGAAATACCGGCGTGACTTTGGAAGTAGAACCAGTCGTAGGGCCGGATGGTCAAACCATCGATCTAAATCTGGTACCGCAGGTCGTTGAGTTCGAAGGCTTCATCAATTACGGAAGTCCCATCAACGCAATTGCTGTCAACACTGTTGCAGGAATATCAATCTCTAAGGCAGTTACTCTCACCGAGAATGTGATTAACCAGCCCGTGTTTAGCACGCGTAAGGTGACCACGAATGTGAGCGTGTGGGACGGTCAAACCGTCGTGCTGGGTGGTTTGATGCGCGAAGACGTGCAGAAGACGGAAGATAAGGTCCCGATCATAGGCGATGTTCCGTTGGTGGGACGGCTCTTTCGCACCAATGTCGATCAACACATCAAGACCAACCTGGTCATCTTTGTCACCGCGCGGCTCGTTACGCCTGCCGGGTTGCCCTTGCATCCGGAGGAGGAAGAAGAGGAATTGGTGAAACCGCCGGTTTTACCCGAAGTGCCAGCGTACAAAAAATAGGGGGAACCGCGGATAACGCGGATAACACGAATTATCCGGGGAGCGCACGCGCCTCGCGTGCTGGTTTCGGCGCCTCGCCGAAACGATCTTCTATTTGAGCTAAGGCCGAACGCCCAACGTCGAAAGTTTAAATGAATGATGCCGCCAGGCTCCCAGCTCATTTACCACAGAGAGCACAGAGATCACGAAGGAAGAGTCAGACACTAATTAACACGAATCGACCCCAATAAAATTAGTTCCATTTGTGGAATTCGTATTTCTCATTCCTTCGTCATTCGACATTCGTCCTTCGTCATTTTATTAGTGTTCATTCGTCCGGCAGCTGCCGGATTCGTGGTTGGACCTCTGCGTGCTCCGTGTCCTCTGTGTTTAATCGAATCATATCCGCGTAAATCCGCGTCATCCGCGGTTCTATTTTTACAGAATGAACCGAATGCTCAGAATTAATTTTGTCCATTCTGTTAATTCTGTCCGAAGTCGGCATCCAGATCATCTGTTCGATCCGCGGTCTCTGCCTTGCCAATTAGTGTTCATTCGTGTCCATTCGTGGTTCATTTCCACCACGGGATCCCTGGTAGAGGCGGTTAACCTTAACCGCCTTTTTGAGGATGTGTGATTCTCGCCTTGGGCGATTGAGGTCAATCGTGGCTACCTGACTCCTTTCTTAGCTTTCTCTTAAAATCAATCTGCGCTAATCTGTAAAATCTGTGGATTTCTTCATATGCTCTGTGGTTCATGGGATCACATCCCCGTAAAATCCGCGCCATGCGCAGTTCAGAGTTTTAAACAGAATGAACCGAATGCTCACTCCCATTTTGTAAATTCTGGCCGAGGTTCGCATCCATCGGAATTAATTCGGTGACAGTCTGCGGCAGTGAAAGTCCGGGATGCAATTAAACTTATCGAGTCTAATGGCTGGTATCTCGATCGCACACGCGGCAGTCATCGGCAATTCAAACACCGTACCAAGCGGGGCTTGGTCACTATCGCCGGGCGGCCGAGCGACGATCTTGCGCCAGGCACGGCAAACAGTATCCTTAAACAAGCAGGGCTAAAGTGAACCGCTACCTTATCATTGTTGAGGAAACTCCATCCGGGTATTCAGCATACTCTCCGGATGTTCCCGGCTGTGTCGCGGCGGCCTCCACACGCTCAGGAGTCGAACGTGAGATGCACGACGCAATCGAGTTTCATATCGAAGGACTTCGCGCGGCCGGTGAAGAAATTCCAAAGCCTCGGTCTGAGGCGTCCTATTGCGACGTCGCAATCTAGTCAATGCGCTGTTTGTCTGTTTCGCTGTTCAGATCTTAGACAGAATAGCCTGAATTTGTCAGAATCCCCTTTTGTCCATTCTGTTAATTCTGTCCGAGATTCGGCATCCGCATCATCCGTAGCCTGCCCGCCGTGGCGGGTGATCCGCGGTCCTCTGCTCTGCCGATTAGGTAGGGGCGGTTGATTTGCTCGCGCCACTCGCGCACTCTCTTGGGCTTCCCGTGTATGTTCGCTCGGCTCCCGCCGACTCCATTCATCCAAACCGCCTCGGGCGATTGAGGTCAGTCGCCCCTACCTGTCTGATCGATTTGTTAGGGGCGGTTAACCAAACCGCCTTCCTTTTCTCCGTTATCCGTATCATCCGCGTAATCCGCGGTCCTCTGCGAAAATCTGTGAAATCTGTGGATTTACAATTTACGTTAATTCGTGTCCATTTGTGGTTAGATCAAGCGCATCATGAAAAACGTGCTACTGGCCATCCTCGCGATCGCGATCCTCGGCTATCTCGGATGGCACTGGTTCGCCCCTGCCCCGAAGCCGCCGCCTCCGGTGGCCCGGCCTCAAGCGCAACGCACTCCGCCAAAGCCGGCGACAGCTGCGCGCCCCACGCCGGCGAAGGTGCAAGTCGCCAAACCAACGCCTGCTCGTTCCGTCGCAACTAGGCAACCGCGTCTGGCGCCCGAAGGCACGTACTTTTTGCTTCGGCGCGTGTCACTCAACATTGATTCGGGTGTCGTCGGTTTTGCGCCGGGGACCAAGGTTACGATGATCCAGCAAGGCGATCCGCTGAGCACGGTCTCAGACGGCCAGTACCAATTCGGAGTTGTCTCGTCCCAGCTGACCAATGATCTTAATATTGCTGAAGACGTTGCCAAGTCCGATTACGCCAATCAGGCGCAGATTGCAGCAGGCATCGGCCAGTCCGTTCGATGGTACGAGCAGCAGCAACGCGATGCCATCGCCGCTGAAGAAAAAGAAAAAGCAGAAAAGAAAAAAGGGCAGAAAACGCCGGCGCACAAATCACCTAGCCCTGCGCCGAGATAGATAGCGGAGAACCGCGGATTATCCGCCACTGGACGGATTCGTCCGTCGGCGAACGCGGATCAAACCTGACGATCCGGCGATTCACCGCGGATGACGCGGATGGCAAAAAAGGAGAACCGCGGATTACACGGATAACATGGATCAAATCTGAAGATGTGGGGATTAACCGCGGATGACGCGGATGACAAAAAAGAGAACCGCGGATGACGCGGATGACGCGGATGACGCGGATGACGCGGATCAAACCTGAAGATTTGGGGGCGGGGAGTCCCTCTTAACTTCCCTAACAACTCGCTTCCATTCGAGGCGCGCATTTTTGAAATTTAGTAGCAGCGCCAGTTCGAGCCCGGTTATCGCCAGATATCCGACCATCTGCGCGATGTGCGCATCGGTGAACGCAGCTACGACCTTCGCATCTACAATAATGGCGTCATCGACGATCAAGTCAGGCGTCAAAGATCCGATTACTTGTCCATGATACGAGACCGGAAAGACGCGTTGGGCTTCAACTCTGTGACCGCATTGTCGCAATTCAATCACGAGGGCCCGCTCATATAGTTTTTCATCGAGGCCCGGCTTCAACTCGTTTAGCACCGCCATGGCGATGCCAATAATGGAGCGACTAAGTTCTTCGTGGATCATGTGTGTCATCCGTTTAAATCCGTGTAATCCGCGGTTAATTCACTTCTCCATCATCCGTCTACATCCGTGTGATCCGCCGTTAATTCCTCTTGCATTCGTCTGCATCCGCGCCATCCGCGGTTTAGTTCTCTTAGTTCTGATCCGTTTAAATCCGTGTAATCCGCGGTCAATCTCTTTCTCCGTCGTTCGTTTGAATCTGCGCCAGCCCGCCGGTAATTCCTCTTCCTCTTGCATTCGTCTGCATCCGCGCTATCCGCGGTCAATTCTCTTAATTCTGATCCGTTTATATCCGCGTAATCCGTGTAATCTGCGGTTTCGGGGTTCCCCCATAAAATAGTTAAAAATAACCGTTGACTTCTTCCATGGATACTGCGATAAGACGCGGCATTCAGTTACGAATACATATATGAAAACAAAAATCTCCTCAGCATTTACCTTGATCGAATTACTGATCGTGATTGCGATCATCGCCATTCTGGCAAGCATCGCCCTGCCGGCATTCATTGGCGTGCAACGACGGGCGAAACAAACCAAGGACCTTTCCAACGGGAAACAAATCGCCATCGCTCTACGGCAGTTTGCTCTCGATAACAACGGCGACTTCCCAAATAAAGAATATGCGTTTGGCAAGTCGTATACAGATAGCACTCTGACGCCCATAGGCTCTAGCAGCACCTCCAATAGTGCGTTCCGCTGGCTAATTCCGACGTACACCCAAAGCGAAGAAATCTTTGCGGTTCCGGGTTCCAAATGGAATTTTCCAGGCCCGGATAACAAGATCGACGCGACGGCGGGAGGGGACACGCTGAAGGTGGGCGAGAACGGGTATGCGTATACCGCTGCCTTACAAGATACGTCCAATACTTTGTTCCCGCTGGTACAAGATGGATGGAGTACATCGATTCCGAAATACGTGGCAGACACATCCCTACCGGGCGGCGTTTGGACCGCCACTAAAGCCATCGTTATCTTTCCAGACGGCGCCGGCCAGGTCATGACCGTGGACGATAGGACCAACCTGACAGTGCTTAGGCCAGGCGGCTACTCTTACAGCATTTGGGATCTTAGCAAGAGCGCGTCTCCAGATGATTGGCTGGCCACGACGAACTTCCTGCTGAATCCTGAATAATTCGAAAAAGAACTTCGTAACTGTTTCAAAACGCCCAGCTGGATGTTTCCGGCTGGGCGTTTTTGTTTCGGTGCTTAACCACGAATCGACGCGAATTAACACGAATGTTGTTGCCACGGCTCTATGAGCCGTCACTCAGGGTTTCATACCGCCCACAGGGCGGTGGCTACAGGAAAACGGCCGGAACGTTTTGTTTTCCTGCAAGGTCGCTACGGCGGGAGACGCTAGTGCCCGCAAATTTCGTTTAATCCTTCGACGAACTGACTGAGCTCTTCGTCGCTGGCGCGACCGAGCTTTGTTCCCAAGCGCTCAACAGAGAGAGTTCGAATTTGACTGATTTTTACCCAGGATCTTTTCGGCAAGCGGGGAGTCGTGAGTTCAAGAGCGAGTGGGAAGCCAACCTTCGGTTGCTGGCTTGTTATGGCCATAGCTATGACGGTGCCGGAACGCTCGTTAAACGTGTCCTCGCTCAAAATAACCACCGGACGCCTGCCAGCTTGCTCTGAGCCCTTGGTTGGCGCCAGATTTGCCCAGCGAATGTCGCCCCTTAGTATGGTGGCCATTCTTTGGTGTCGGCTTCAAAGCCGATCTCGGCAAAAGCTTGCTCTTCACGACGTGAGAGTTTGTCGCATTCCTCGGCGAGCCGGGATTTTTTCAGGCGACTCAACTTTTCCTCGAGCGCCTTCTGGATTGCTTCGCTTCGGCTTCTAAAAACACGATTCTTCACCAAGCTGTCCACATGATGGAGGGTGCGCTGATCCATTGAAATTGCCACTTTTGCTGCGCTCATGAGTGGTATTACTACAGGTATGACCCGACATCAAGAAGGAAGTTCTCACCGTCGCAGGCGCGCGTACGCCTCTATGATCCGCCTCGTCGCGGGGTGTTTTGTTTCGTGCTAAACACTAATTAACACGAAGAAACACGAAGGTTGTAGCCACGGCTCTATGAGCCGTCACGTGAGGGTTCCTCACCGCCCACAGGGCGGTCGCTACAGCGAAACCGCTGGGCGTTTTTGTTTTGTGCTTAATCACGAATCGACACGAATCACGAAAATAATAACAACCACGGATAATCCGCCACTGGACGGATTCGTCCGTCGGCGAACGCGGATAACACGGATTCTGTCATTGGTTTTCTTCATTCGGTGAGTTTCTGCCTATCCGTTTCCACCCCGTAGCCTGCCCGCCGCGGCGGGTAATCCGCGGTCCTCTGCTCTGGCCAATTGATAGGGGCGATTAACCTTAACCGCCTTCTTACCGAGATGTGTGACTCTCACGGCTGTTTGTCTATTTCGCTGTTCAGATTTTTAGACAGAATGAAGCGAATGCTCAGAATTGATTTTGTTCCCATTTTGTGAATCCTGTCCGAACTCCGTTATCCGCATCGTTCGTAGCCTGCCCGCCGTGGCGGTAACCCGCGGTCCTCTGCTCTGCCGATTCGTGCTCGTGTCCTCTCTGGTTCATTGAATCACATCCGCGTAAAATCCGCGCCATCCGTGGTTCAGATTTTTAGACAGAATGAACCGAATGCTCAGAATTAATTTTG
>QHPD01000155.1 GCA_003218975.1 Verrucomicrobiota bacterium | reverse complement strand
CATTTCGCGCACGGTCACTTATAAGGGTTTTCATTTCGACATTGGCGGCCATCGCTTCTTTTCCAAGTCGAAAGCAGTGGAAGATTTGTGGACGGAGATTTTGCCGAATGACATGCTAGTGCGGCCGCGGTCCTCGCGCATTTTTTACGGCGGTAAATTTTTCTCCTATCCACTGAAGCCAGTCGAAGCGCTGTTGAAGCTGGGCGTTTTCAAATCGGTGCTCTGCGTGCTTTCCTGGCTGAAAGCGCGTCTCTTTCCGCTGCGGAATCCGCGCAACTTCGAAGAGTGGGTCAGCAATCAATTTGGCCGCCGGCTCTTCAACACGTTCTTCAAAAGTTATACCGAGAAAGTTTGGGGGATGAGCTGCAAGGAAATCTCCGCGGACTGGGCCGCGCAGCGGATCAGAGGGCTTTCTCTCGGCAGCGCGATCAAGAACGCGCTTATTCCGCAGCGCTACAATGGCGACCGGAGCAAAGTCATCAAGACGCTTATCAATTCGTTCCGTTATCCGCGCCGAGGTCCCGGCATGATGTGGGAAGTGTGCGCCGAAAAAATGAAGGCGATGGGGGGCAAGCTCGATATGGGCTGCAAAGTCACGCGTTGTTCGTATGACGAAGCGTCGGGCAATTGGACCGTCGAATACAAAGATCGACGAGGCGATCTGCACACAATCGAAGCCGAACACGTCATTTCATCCGCGCCGATGCGGGGCCTGGTTTGCGGTTTATCGCCCGTTGTGAGCGAGCAGACGCGACGCGCGGCCGCAAGCCTCAAGTATCGCGACTTCATCACGGTGATGTTGATCTTGAAAGATCGACGCATGTTCGATGACAACTGGATCTACATTCACGACCCCAGCGTGAAGGTCGGCCGCGTCCAGAACTTCCGTTCATGGTCGCCGGAGATGGTGCCCGAACCCGACAAGGTCTGCTACGGTCTCGAGTATTTCTGCTTCGAACACGACGGGCTCTGGGACTCAAGCGACAGCGACTTGATCGAACTCGCCCGGCGCGAGCTGATTCAGATTGGTCTGGCAAAAGAAGGCGATTTTGTCGATGGCTGCGTGGTTCGCCAAAAGAAAGCGTATCCGGTTTACGACGATGATTACGCGCGCCATGTCGCCACGATCCGGCAGGAACTGGAGACACGTTATCCGAACCTGCATCTTGTCGGACGCAACGGCATGCACAAATACAACAACCAGGATCACGCCATGATGACCGCAATGCTATGCGTGGAGAATATTCTCGCCGACGCCAAGCTTTACGATCTTTGGCAGGTTAACAGCGATGCCGAATATCACGAACAAGGTCCCGCCGCGGCCGAGGACACAAACGGGAGTGCGCTACGCCTTGTCCCGACCCGCGTGGTCGCCGCCCCCGAGCTCGCACCTGAAGCGTAGCTTCGGCGATCTAAGATCGACATTCAATACCGGGCACCACGGAGCTCGCGGCTCCGAAGAGCTTTCCGAATTTCGCTGTCAACGCTTAGCTTCGGATCGCGCGTTTCACAGACTTTCGCAGGTGTTGAGCGACATCCATGCAATCGGTAGCCATCTGGCGAATCTTTGGATCGAGCGTGGTCAACACTCGTTGGAATCGCTGTGGTGTAACAGCACGCTGAAGGTTGTTGAGTAAGTCGCCATAGTTCTCGGCACCCTCACCGTCGATGTACTGCACGAACGAGATGACATATGGGAGCTTTGACTCGTCCCCCCTGATCGCGGCATCGATCGCACGTCGGACGACCTGTAGTGAGGGAGCTGCGTCGTCGATGAAATAGAGGCGATCTGGCACGATCTGAAGCGCCGACGTTGCCGGCGCCTGCGGCACAGGAGCGGCGCAACCGGTCAGGAGAATCAACATGCCGCCAACGCAAACCAATCTCTCAGCATTACTCATCAAATGCTTTCACTGGCGGGCAGGCGCAGAAGAGGTTTCTATCGCCATAGACATTGTCGATTCTGGCGACTGCTGGCCAGAATTTGTGTTCGAGCGTCCAGGGCGCAGGGAAAGCTGCTCGTTCGCGCGAGTAAGGCCGGTCCCATTTGTCGGATGCGATTTGTCGCGCGGTGTGCGGCGCGTTTTTCAACATATTATTTCCCCGATGCATCTTTTCCTTCGCGACCGCCTCAATCTCTGCATGAATGAAGATCATTGCGTCGCAGAAACGGTCGAGTTCATGTTTTGGTTCGCTTTCGGTCGGCTCGATCATCATTGTGCCAGCGACGGGAAACGAAATTGTCGGCGCGTGGAACCCATAATCCATCAAACGCTTTGCCACGTCTTCGACCTCGATGCCCGGGCTTTTCCACTGGCGAAGATCGATAATGCATTCGTGCGCGACGAGGCCGTGTTTGCCTTTGAAAAGGACGGAGAAATAGGGATCGAGTCGTTTCGCGATATAGTTCGCATTTAAAATTGCGACCTCGCTTGCTCGTTTCAATCCCTCGGCGCCCATCATTCGGATGTACATCCACGTGATCGTCAAAATGCTGGCGCTACCGTAGGGTGCGGCAGCTATGTTACCTCCCTTGCCTCCGTCGTGACGATAATCGGAGCCGCCTCCTCCCGGCGGACGTTTCCCTTGTTCTCCTTCGCCAAACAGGATTCGGCCGTTCTTTGTATCGACAATGAATTCTCGCGGCAGATATGGAGCGAGATGCTTGACCACGCCGATCGGTCCCACGCCAGGTCCGCCGCCGCCGTGCGGAATGCAAAATG
>QHPD01000151.1 GCA_003218975.1 Verrucomicrobiota bacterium | reverse complement strand
CGTCCGCGCAAATGCGCATGACACCCAGTGAAAAGCCTTCCTCGGAAATTGTTTGCCTGGTGGATGATGATCCCACGGTGCTCAGATCGACCGGCCGTTTACTCGTCTCAGATGGATTCGCCGTGCGTCCGTTTAATAAAGGCGAGGATTTCATTGCTTATGTCGCGTCACAAGAGGTGCCGCTGGTCGTGCTGGACATTTGGATGGAAGAAATGACCGGCTTGGAAGTCTTGGCGCGGCTATGCGCGATATCGCCGCAGACCCATGTGATCGTGATCACAGCACACGAAGATAGCGCCGCGCGGATCACCGCGATGCAAATCGGCATAGTCGCTTTTTTGATTAAGCCTTTTGATGCCGAACAATTTCTCGAGGTGGTTCATCGCGCGCTCGGCCACCCGCCTGCATCACCCAGGAAACCATCATTATCCTTGCCTGATCTGGTGCGCATCTCGCAGCGGGCCGGCGTCGCCCCGGCCCGCAATCCCGCATAAGACTAAGGTCCACTATTCTACCGAACTGCAGGGACTAATGTGTCCGATGCTCACTATGCCCTACATTGAAAATACGATGGACCGCAAATGCGCATGACGCCCAGTAAAAACCTTTGTCGGAGATTGTTTGCCTGGTGGATGACGATCCCCTGGCGCTCAGATCGACCAGGTTCAAACACGTTTTGATCGGCAGCACTGCGAAACAAGTCATGCGTCGCGCGAACCGTTCCGTTTTAGTCGTGCCGTCCCATCCAGGGCTACGGAAAACGTCAAATCAGAAGAACGGGACGCGTTTAATGGAACGGCTCATACCGCAAACTCTGTCCGACGCGGCTACGAGGCTCGTTGAGTCTCTGAAAATGAACTCGATTTCGGAAAAGGTTCGTCATGGGCACATGTTCGTCGTCAAGCAGCGCAATATTCATTGGTTGGCGGATTTGGCGAATCTCTATTTTCGCATGGCGCACATTCCGATTCGCTTTTGGAGCAAGGTTGAACAGTGGCAGCGTTGGGAGGCGGGCTGCTTTCAGATGCTCAATGGGGATCGCTACCGCGCCTTCATCTCCGGCACGGGGACCGTTCTAGCAGAAAAACTGCCGGGCGAGAGTTTGTGGGAGCATCTCAATCGCGGCACGCTGACGCGGCCGATGCTGCAGGCGGCGGCCCGGGAGTTTCGGCGCGCGCATCAGTTTTGGTCTGGCGAATTTCGTGGTGGCTGGTCTCATGGTGACGCGAGTGTCACGAATGTTATCTATGATCCGAGTAGCAATCGCGCGCGCCTAATTGACTTCGAAATTATCCACGCAAAATCGCTCCCCACCGCAGCGCGCTAGGCGGATGATCTGCTCGTCTTTCTGCTTGATATGGTCGGACTTGTTCCAAGCGGGCAGTGGCTGCCGCTCACACTCACTTCTTCAGGAGTACGGCGATGGAGGTGTAATTGCCGAACTGAGAAAGCACCTTGCCTTGCCCGGCGGACTGGCCTGGATCTGGTGGGGCGTGCGGACCAACTTCACCAATCCGGCAAAAGTTAAGCGACGACTCGCAAGCCTGAGCTGCGCCATCCCCAAACTGGACCTCTACAAAGTGGCTCTTACTGCCCGCGCGCCAGAGACGACGTCCCTCGATCAGTCGCCAGCAAACGAGCCCCGGGGATTTCCAGAGCAAGTTCGGGCACTCTCGCGATCAAGAAGAGAGCAAAGGTGGTTCGCCCGATATCCCGAGAAAATTATCGACGAGAACGTAACCGCTCTCCTGCATGCCTAATCCACCTGGGACCGGAAACTCGACCGAGCGAACTGTCAACGCCATCCTTTGCAGGATGAGAGCGTTGACGAACACGGTCAAGACGACGTGCGCCGCGACCGGCGCGTGCGATGGTGTCATGCTCGACTGGTGCAACCCAGAAACGACTGCTGTCATCTATGCCCCATGTTCTGCCTTTAGCCGTTTGATGGGTAGACGTTCGACGTCAGACGTTTACTGGTTTCTTATTGGACCAAGGTCCAATAGGCAGGAGCCCGCGAAACCTGTGAAACTTAGTCTTCGGACAAGAAAAACAGAAAGAAAGTACGTTATGCCAAACCTAACCCCAACCCTTACGCAAAGCAGGCTGCTCGACGTGTTGCTGCAACACCGGCTCCGCAAAGTAATCCAGTTGGCTGGTCGTCGCGCGCACCGCAAGTACCTGCGTGCCGCCTTTTGGAGCACCCTGGCCGCACCTATGCCCAATGTTCTGCCGTTCTGCCTTTAGCCGTTTGATGGTGGACGTTCGACGTCAGACGTTTACTGGTTTCCTTATTGGACCAAGTTACCATAGGCGGAGCCCTCGAAACCTGCGAAAATCGTCCAGTCTTCGGACAAGAAAAACAGAAAGAAACTACGTTATGAGAAAATCAACCCCGACGCTTACGCAAAGTGGACTGCTGGCCGTGTTGCTGCAACGCCAGCGCTACAAAGTATTCCAGTTGGCCCGGCGCCGTGCACACCGCAAGGACCTGCGTGCCGCCTTTTGGAGTACCCTCACTTGGCCGTGGCGCGCGCTCACGGCGCCAAAGCTCCTCGACGATTCCCCCGAGCCCATTGGGGGAGCCATAAGGCGCCACACTTTCTTACGAGTCGCGCCTTCTGGAACGACTCTACACTTTGAGGCGAAGGGGATCCAACGAGTCTATCGCTGCTATTCATCGCGCCCTCAAACAGCAAGGTAAAGACTTATGGAACATGTTCTAGTACTAGTTATCTACTTCTTGAGGCGATGACGCAAATCTGAAAGGCGATTCGTCTTCTGGTGTTGACGTCGCTCAAGGCCGACGTAGAGATAAGACGATTCGCTGAGGCGGTCAGGAGATGCAATCGCGAGCTTTTTCTGGGCTGCCAGTCATTGGCCTTTTAACGCTTGTGTACTTCATCGCCGGCAAGTTCGGATTGCTGCTGGCATCGTTGCACGCGAGTGCATCGCCGGTGTGGCCGCCAGCGGGAATTGCGCTCGCGGCATTGCTCTTGCTCGGTTACCGAGCCTGGCCTGCAATTTTTGTCGGTGCATTTCTGGTGAACGTTAC
>QHPD01000148.1 GCA_003218975.1 Verrucomicrobiota bacterium | reverse complement strand
TCACGCGAGCAGAATTGCAGTTCTGCTCGCCTGCTCAACACTAAAGCGTCGCAATCTTAGAAGAAGCGGCCGTGCGGCAGGTGTGCTTTGCCTTGCGGCTGATGACCGGTGCAAAATCCGCCGTTCGGGATCGGCTGGATGGCGCCGAGCAACTGCGGCTGCTGCCGCGCATTGAGCGCTTGCTCGAGATCGTAAGCCATCGCGATCAACTGCGCTTCGCGGAAGGCCGTGCTGTACATCAACATCCCCGCGGGTCTTCCAGACGATCTTATGCCCACCGGCATCGAGAAGTTGGGATAACCTGCGACCGCCGGTCCTGTTGAGTTCGTCAGGTGCGGCGCAACAATTGCATCGAGATGATCGCGCGCGATTGCGCCATCAATTCCCGCGCGAGCAGTGCCGGTCGCGTGATTTCGCGCAGCGATGTAGCTCAGATCGTTGGGATAACCGACGAACTGCTCCGCCAATAGGAACACGTCCTGGTCGTAGTAAACCAGCTCTTGCGGACAATGTGCTTGGTTGAAAGCAATCAAGTCAGCCAACGTCCGCATGTCCGTGCGTGTAAGCGTGGCGAGGTAGTCTGCGATTTGCGCCCTGAATTCGAACAACAGGGCAGTGAACTCGTCGGGGGGGTTTACAGCGTAGGCGTATACGTCGCCTGTATCTGTGTCCACAACGGTGGCGCCAAGGCGTTCCATTACGCTCAACGCGTTCTCCGCAAACGCGACCGTCAGCTCGTCGCCTGGAATGCCGCTTCCGTAATAGCTGTAAACGAAGTAACGCACGTCGCGGCCGATTCTCTTGCCGTTCAGCGCGCCCCGCTGAAGAAGCGGCGTGTAATCGGTTTGCGGCGATTGCATAATGCCCAGCAGAATCGCGACGTCGGTGACCGAACGCGCCATCGGCCCGGCAGTGTCTTGCTGATGACTGATCGGAACGATTCCGTCCTGCGAAATCAACCCGAGCGTCGGCTTCAAACCAAAGATGTTTTCGACCGCTGACGGGCCGGTGATGGAACCGTCCGTTTCGGTGCCAACCGCCGCTGCGCACAGATTCGCTGCTGCGCCAGCGCCGGAGCCGGAGCTTGAGCCCCACGACGTGTAACTCAAGTCATAGGCATTGTTCGTACTCCCACCGCGCGCGCTCCAACCGACTGCTAGAGGATAGGTCTCAGCCTCATCGTCCCGGAAGTTTGCCCATTCGCCGAGATTGGCTTTGCCGAGAATGATTGCACCAGCCGCGCGCAATTTTTGGATGAGCGGCGCGTCCGCCGGAACCTGGCTACCATAAATCGCGAGCGAGCCTGCGGTCGTCTGCATGTTGTCCTTCGTGGCGATGTTGTCTTTAACAAGAAGCGGAATGCCATGCAGAGGGCCGCGCACATTTCCGGCGCGCCGTTCGTTATCAAGAGCAGTAGCAATCGCAACCGCATTCGGATTCACTTCAATCACGGCGTGCAGAGTTGGGTTCAGCGACTGGATTCGCTTGATGTAACCCATCGTCAGGCCTGCGCTCGTCAGCGCACCAGAAGCCATCGCGGCTTGCAGCTGAGGAATCGTCGCCTCGATGAAATCGAACCCCGCCGCCGACACCGTTGATTGTAATAAGGAAGCCAGTCCCCCGGTTAACAGTGCCGCGCTGCCGCCAGCGGCGGTACCGATAAATCTTCGACGAGTTATCCCGTGGGCCAAATCATAATAGTCCGAGTCTTGCTTGTTCATCCTATTTCTCCAGTTACGCTGTTCTCGCGACTGAACAGACGTGAGTTTGTAATTAGACGACCTGCGACCGGGAGAGTCCGGCTGGTCGGTTTAGGTCGCAGGGTGAATTGATTTCGCGATGTCAATTCCATGAGGCTGCGTAAGCAAATCGTTTCTGATTTCAAAAGTGGCCGTAAATTTTAAAATCTTTGGCATTATTTGACCGCCCTGCCCTTCCCCAGCAAATTAGTGACTCTCGGGGCGCCCGTAGCTCAACTGGATAGAGCATCTGACTACGGATCAGAAGGTTAGGAGTTCGAATCTCTTCGGGCGCGTTTTTCCAACGGCTTGATCAAATTGCCTTTGGCAAAATAAAGGCGAGAAAATGCTCGTAACCTTTCTTAAATATTCGCATATTCCTCGCTAAACCTATGAAAGTCCTGCTTCCCCTCCGGTGCCTCGCAATCATTTCCGCGGCGATTTTAGTTTCATCCGGATGTCAGAAGGAAACTGTCGTCACAAATCCCGACTCTCAAGGCAACAATGAATCGAGTGAAAAAACCAAGCCGCTGCAGGCTGCCGATCTCGTGGGATACGACGGAACAAAACTCAGGAAGAGCGTAGATAAGACCATTCAGGACAACAACAAACATAACAAAGAACTGGAAAATGCGACCGAGGACCAATAAGTCCGGCCCAATGAAGGCTGCAGCCAACGGAGTCTGGCATGATGACCAGTTTGGATTTTTGGCCGTTGGGTTTGTAATGTACTTGGCTGCGATGGCTCTCGGGCAAATTCAGCGTTCAACGGCGAGCGCCGCCATCTTATTCCTCACTGAAAATAGGGCCGGATCTGCGCGTATTTTTTATCGCCGATCCCGCTCACTCTTTTCAGGTCGTCAGCGCTTCGGAACGGTCGCGCTGCGATAATTCGAGCCGCCATTACGTGTCCGATCCCTGGCACCGTCGTCAGTTCTTTCTCTGTCGCCGTGTTGATGGCGATCCCGCCGAGCGGAATTTTTTCTTTTAGATGCGATCTGTTCAGCTCGGGTGCGCCGCCGGGTGCCGTTGGCGCGCGCGATTTCGGCGTGGACAAAAACGAGGGTGAAGCTGGAGGCGTTCCAGGTCCTCGAGGCTTTTGGTATGGGGCGAAATGACTAAACGGACCCGAGTTCGCTGGGGTTGCGTTTAATCGACCGATGCTGACGCCCCACGCTCCAATCTTCTCCTGTTTGGCTGCGTTCTCGAGTTGCTGAAGCTTTTCCATTTCCACTCGCAAATTTCTTAATCCGGGTGGCGCCGCTTTGAATCCGTAGATTCGCGCAAGCCCGTTGCGAACCAACTGCCCGCCGAGGTCGCCGTCTTTGGTCTGAACATACGCGTAAAACCGCTCGAGCCTGCTCTGCCCCATCGCATCTGACATGTGCGTGAACACGATGAACG
>QHPD01000149.1 GCA_003218975.1 Verrucomicrobiota bacterium | reverse complement strand
CCAACTCCTGGCCACGCATGCTCTTGACGGGGTAACGCCAAAGGCTGTCCACCTTTCCGATGATGCTCATGTCTTAGATTTCCTTCTTTGATATGAGTAGCAGTCAATCCGATTACGATTTGCCAATTACGATGTCGCCGTAGGTACTGTTAACGATTGCCTTCAACTCCGCCTGCTCGGCAGCGGGGACCTTGAACTTGTCGAGCGCCTGCTGCAAGTCATCCATGAACGCCTCCCATTCTTTAGGCGTAATGTTCAGGTGCTCGTGAGACTCACGCATCGGGCGTCCCGTATATTTTTGCGGGCCGCCCGCAGCCCAGCCGACCATTTCGGTAACCAGATACTTGAAGCCTGCGGGCGGAACCTTGTGATGCGCTTCATTCACGGCTGGGTTGGCGTTTAGACGGGGATCGTTCATGACGCGGTCGATAAGGTCATCGACCACGGTCGCGATGCTGTAAATTCCGCCGAGTCGCTCATAGAGAGAAGGTTGGGTTGTTTGTGCTGGCATAGGTTGATGAGTGACGGGGTTTAACGGTTCATGGGCGATGAGATGACTACTGGTTTAGATCAGTGCGGTTCATCAGCGTATTCGCTGGCAAAGAGGAATCAAGAACCTTACGTGCGCTCTCAACACCCGCTACGGGCAGCTTAGCTGCATCGATCAATCCGATCTGGACCAGCACCGATGCCTGATCCCAGTAAATGTGCTCGTGAGCCAATTTGCCCTCTCTAAATCGAACGATAGCGACTAGGGGAACCTCGACCCGCTTTCCCGTGGGCGCGACACCTGGCAACATCCAATCCATCCGGATGCTGTGAGTAAATTTGAACACCATTTCGTCCACTAATTGGTCTTCGCCAATCGTTCGCGAGACGGGCGTCATTTCAGTGTCCGGTGGCATCTGCGGAATGAACCGCTTTGAATAGAACTCCCGCAGTTGATCCCGTCCGACACCGCCGGTCAGCACTGGTATGTGATTTACGTAGGCGTCTTCGACCATCGTGGCGAGCGTGTCCTCGGTATTGCGAGTGGAGAATTCATGCTGCACATGCTCTTCCCAGAGCTGGTGTAAAGTTTCCTGAGCAGGGGTAAGCTTCGTGTGTGCGTCTGTCTGCTTGGGCTTGGCCATGATCCCTCCATTTCTTTATTTTTCTCTCCCAACGCCTAACTTGACCGGGCCACGAGAACAGGATACGGACGTTCGCATTTAAGACGAACATTTTTCCTCTGATCCCATTGGGGGGGTACCGACCGTGCTTCCCCAAAATTCATATGCTTGCCGAGCTTGCGCCATCATCCTGCGCGAGATCGACATCACACAATGTGGGTCGCGGCGTTAAAAACACCGTCGCGCAGAGAAATACGAACACTGCCGCAGCGCCCGTCCATTCCCAAAAACCCAGATGCCAGAATACGGAGTGTCGTAGGGCGCTGCGGATCGGAATCGCCCAGGAGGGCTTCAGTTGCGTAAGCAGGAGCAGAGACTCGCTAAAGAAAATACCGCCCAAGAGCAACAGCGTCACTAAAGACCAGGTCCAAAACAAAGGCGCCTTGAAGAGGCGTCGCGCGCAGCCTTTCCAAGCACCCCAGCAGCCAGCTAGCATGCCGATTGCGATGAATCCCGCTGCGGAGCGGGCCACGAATTCGTGCAGTCGTCGAACTCCCAATACGTCGTGTACGTGCTGCGGCACAATAAAGCACGCGCAAATCAATGCAATAATTCCCGCCACAAGAGCTCCGCTCGTTACGCGCGCCGCGCGCGGCGAGGCGATTTCCAAATTGCGGCGCAAATATCTAGCGAACGGCAACATCAACACCGCTGCAAAGACAATTCCGCAAGCCGGCAGCCAGTGATGGCTGGGATTATCCCGCGGCGAGAGCAGATTCGAAATGACGCGGTAACGCCAATCATAATTTCTTGGGAACATCCACGCGCTCAGTCCGAGCGTTCCGAAAAACGAAAGAAAAATCAGCGCCAGCAGCACGGCCAGCACTGATTTGCGATAAAGCATCGTGCAAAACCTCGCACGCGACAGAACCGCTCGCAATAAGCCGCTGCTGAGACGGACACGCCATGCCAGTTTACGGACTCTCTAACTTTACAAGGACATGACGCCGGAAAGTTTGTGCTGCCCGCCGACGGCAAGCGATTTCACGAGATATCGCAAACGCGTGGGCCTAACGAGAACAAGCTGAGCGACCGCTGGCGGGAGCGAGCTCCGCTTCGGGTTCGAGTGTTGTAGTTATCAAGAGTAAGTTTCCGCGCCGGTCAGCGGTTCGCTCCAGCGTCTGGTTAGGCCTCATGCGTGCCGAACACAACACATCCGTCAGTGCACTCTCTCGAGGACCCTCTTCCAGGTCTTCTGGTCGCCAATAATCAATGTATCACCTTTCAGGACGAAGGGCCGCGGCTGATCGGTGTTTGTGTACATTGGATTCAGGCTCCCCTCCACGTGTGTCACGAAGGTGCCGTGGAGGCGATCAACGCTGTAGGTGCCAAAGTACGCGCCATAAGCGTCAAACGCGGCCTCTTTCTCCGCGGGGGTGACGATATTCTCGTCCTTGGATTCCAAGGGCGGCAATGCTGGCATCTTCATCAGGTTCACCGAGACGTGTCCCGTGGAATCGAAAACGATGTAACCTCGCGGGTGCTCGCCATAGGGCCGCGACACCTTTCCGGTGGCGTCCCAATCCTCATATGAAACGAGGCGCCATGTACCCACGAGATCCTCGCTGCCCGGCGGCGGCGCCGCCGGGGCACCTCTGAAAACTATGAAGGAGATTGCAACCGTCATTAGTGTAACGGCGTGGAAGCTGTGGGGAAAACGTGGCATCTCAGTACCTCCTATTCATCCGGCGTCTAACATGACGATCGCAACAATTTCTTTCATTTTCATTAAACACTCCATAGTCAGCCTAACGAGACACAAGATCAGCGACCGCGCCCGAGAGCGCGCGTGGCCGCGGGCTGGACGTTCTAGTTACATAACACTTAGGCATCGGAGCGGGGCGCGGTTCGCTGACGGTATGGGTTTAGGCGTGGGTGAAGTTGAGCTGGACGGGAGGCGGGGCCGGAGCTTTCGATTGTCTTCCGATGGGACTGGCAAACGACAGAACCAAACAACGGAAGCGCAATACCGGCAGGGACTCGAGCGATGCAGTGGGGTAAATCCCCGATTGA
>QHPD01000028.1 GCA_003218975.1 Verrucomicrobiota bacterium | reverse complement strand
ATAGGTCATGTTGATGTTCTTGCGCGCGCCGTGATCGAGATGGTTGCCGCCGATGGAGAACCCGTCGCCGTCGCCACCGAAGAGGAACACGTGGAGATCGGGCCGGGCGAGGCTGATGCCAGAGGCGAGCGGGACGGCGCGCCCATGGATGTAGTGCGCGCCGTGGCCGTTGACGAAATAGGGAAACCGCGATGAACAACCAATCCCGGCGAGGGTGACGATCTTTTCGTGATCGAGATTGCGTTTCTCGAGAACCTTGTAGAACGCGGCGAGCACGGCGAAGTCGCCGCAGCCGGGACACCAGGTCGGGTGATCGGCCGTGATCGCCTTCTTCGTTAACTTCTCGCGTGGAGCTGTAGCGGCGGCTGTGTCAGCCGCAATCGTCGTTGTAGTCGATTCAGTATTCACGTGAAGTTCAAGGTTCGTTTCGGCGAGGCGCCGAAACCAGCACGCGCGTGCGCTCCCCAGCCGAAGACTTTCTCGCTCATACCGAATAAATATTTACCACAGCGGACGCAAAATGCGAGCAATGCTTGTCACTGATCGGGTGGCGGAGAACAATATCGCCAGTGCGGTATCGGCGTGAGGTCAACGAGAAAACTGGCGAACAATTGCGAGGGGTCAGCGAAAAAGTTGGTCGCAGCGTTCCACTGTGGCCGACGCAAGGGTGGGTGGGCCTGATCCTAGTAGCGGTTTGCTGGCCCCTGAATTGGACGCTGCCGGGCGTGCGCACGGCTTATTTGTTCTTTCCGCTTTGGCTCGGCTACGTGCTGGTGGTCGATGCGCTCGTGCAGCTGCGGACAGGAAGTTCGACCTGGGTGCGGTCACGAAAAGATTTTGTGCTGCTCTTTTTCATTTCGGCGCCGGTGTGGTGGCTGTTTGAGTTGATCAATCTGCGCACCGGAAACTGGGAATATGTCGGGCGCGAGCTGTTCAGCCCGCTCCAGTTCAACCTGCTTTGCACGATCTCGTTTTCCGTCGTTGTTCCGGCAGTATTTGAGACGGCGGAGGTGATGCGCAGCTTTGGTTGGATTGAACGTTTCGTTTCGGGGCCGTGTATCCCTGCTACGCGCGCAGTGTTTGTCGGCCTCGTTCTGGTGGGACTGGCCATGCTGTCGGCGATGCTGGTTTGGCCGAAAATTTTCTATCCGTTTGCATGGACTTCGCTGGTTTTCATTTTGGAGCCGATCAATTATTGGACGGGCCGGCGGCATTTTCTGGAGAAGCTACGCGCGGGCGATTGGCGCACCGTGATCTCGCTGTCACTTGGCGGGCTGGTGTGCGGCTTCTTTTGGGAGATGTGGAACTATTTCTCGTTTCCCAAGTGGGTTTATCACACGCCGGCCACGGAGTTCTTGCACGTCTTTGAAATGCCGGTGCTGGGATATGGCGGATACGTTCCGTTCGCGCTGGAGTTGTACGCGTTGAAGAATTTTCTTTGGCCAAAGGGCCCGAGACTGGGATCGCGTGGATGACGAGGTTGTAACGTTACCCGACGCCCTGCGGCACGACCTCTCTTGTGGATCTGACGCTCTCGGGAGCGGTGTCGGTGTGAACGACCGCAGTGCCGTCGCGCGGAATATGTCGCGCAGCGAACGAGCGCCCTCTGAAAACGCCGTCCAAAATCTCTTTTACCCGGAATGTTAGACCGTCGGTCTTGGTGAAGCTTTGGATTTTCGCTTCGCAATAGCGGGCCCGCAAAATCGTGGCTAGCTGGCCGTAGCCGTAAACGCCCTGATCATTCATCTCGACGGTGACGATGCGCTTGAATTTCGGCCAGATTTTTTCAAGGCCATTCGGCAGCGGATGTAAATGGCGCAGATGTAACGCGCCGACTTTTTCCCCGTTTTCGCGCGCCATCTTCGCGGCGTCGTGGATCGGGCCGTAAGTGGATCCCCAGCCGACCATCAATGTGTCGCCTTCCTGATCGCCATAAACTTCCGGCATTGGCAGTTCCTCAGCGAGTTTGCGCAGTTTGTTTCGGCGCTTCGCCGTCATGGCCATGTGGAGCTTCGGACTACCGGTCGGATGACCCATTTCGTCGTGTTCAAGTCCGGCCAGAAGCGGATATTTTCCGTCCAGGATGCGCGTGCCGGGCGGGACGTGTTGCGTAATTTGGTCGATGGGATAAGGCTTGAACGTCTCGCGCGGCGTGAGATCGGGCTTGGGATTTTGCATCAGCTTCGGCAGATCGGGTTCGTCGAACGCTTCAATCCGCGTGGCCAGCGACGTATCGCTCAGAATGAAAACAGGCGTGCTGTATTTGCGCGCGATCCGGGCAGCTTCGATCGCGATGTAAAAACAATCTTCCACGCTCGATGGCGCGAGCACGACACGTGGACTGTCGCCGTGGCTGCCAAAGATCGCCTGATGCAGATCGCTTTGCTCCACGTTGGTGGGCAAACCGGTGCTCGGCCCGCCGCGTTGAATGTTGCAAATGATGAGCGGGATCTCGGCCATCGACGCCCAGCCGATTGCTTCGGCTTTGAGCGAGATGCCCGGCCCCGCGCTGCCCGTCACGGCGAGATAACCGGCGTACGAACAACCAAGCGCGATCGAAACCGACGCCAGCTCGTCCTCGGCTTGCACGAAAATGCCGCCATATTTCGGCAGCTCACGTCGCAAAACTTCCATCACGGACGACCACGGCGTGATCGGATAACCGGCGCCGTAGCGCACGCCTGCGGCGATCAACCCATATGCGAGCGCCTGGTTTCCGTCCATGCAGATCTGCGCGCGGCCGCTCGTTCTCGGGATGTGCTCGAATCGATAATGTTTCGTCAGGACGTTGCCAACCGGATAGGCGTAACCAGCCTGGAACGCCATCAGCGCCGTGTTCACCACGCTCTCGTTCTTGCCGGCGAATTTTTCGGTGATCAGCTTCTTCAGCTTCTCGGCATCGAGATTAAAGATCTTGGAGATCAGACCGAGAACGAAAATATTTTTCCCCTTGTCCTTGGCCGTGCCGCCGAGCGCTTCAATCGTTAGGCCAGTGATCGGCACGCCGACATAAACGAAACGTTTATCGTCGAGGTTCGGCTCGACATTATCGGAATCGTAAAGCAGGACGCCGCCCTCGCGCAGGAAACCGATGTGGTCTTGGTAGCTGTGCTGATAAAACGCGACCAGGAAATCGGCTTCGTCACCCGCTGACAACACTTCGCCGGAACCGATGCGCACCTGGAAAATGGACGGGCCACCGGAAATCGTGGCCGGGATGGTCATGTACGTCATCACGTCGTGTTCGCTGCGTCCAGCCAGTCGCGCGAGGAAAGCGCCGGCAGTTTGGATCCCGTCCTGCGAGTTTCCCGCGAGCCGGATCACCGCGTCTTGAATGTTCTCTGGGCGCAGATCGGCCCGGTCCGGAGCCGGACTGGCACCAGCGGCCAGAGTAGCAGTGGAAGCCGGACTCGTAGCGGCGGGGGCATTCGCTCCATCGCCTTCGGTCAAAACTGTAGTGGAAGTGTCTTCTGGCAAAACTAAAAACCTCGGGTTAGCAATCTCAGGCAATATTGTCGATTTTTCCAGAGGAAAGTCCGAGCCGGAGTGGCATCAAGCAGGCGGACATTGGCTTGGCAGCTTTGCGGTTTATTTAACCACACTGCGGGATTCAAGCGCAAAATAAAGAGTCGTAGCTGCTGCTACCCCAAAGGAAAATTCCTCCGTGCGGAGGTGGACGCTGCTGAGCTTACCAGGCGCGCCTAAGCGGATGCGCTTCGGTATTAAAAACGATCTTGTCGAAATCCAACGTGTCCGGCGGCGCGAAGAGCAGATAGAAATATTTGAATGTCTCGGCCAGCGCGAAGCTTTCCATTTCGTCGCGCTGCTGTTTCGTCACGACATCGGCGAGTGCGGCGTAGCCGCCGTCAGCGCGGCAGTATCTCACGAAATCGTTGAAGAGCTTCTCTCCAATTTCAGTAGAAACCGCGCTATATAGTCCCATGCGCAAGATTTAAAAGAAATTGGCCAGGAGAATCGAGTTATGAGAGGTATCTTTGCTATGAATGTTCGCACGTTTCCTATTCTCGGTGTAAGCGCGCTGCTTTTCACGCTCGCAGGATCCGAAGGTGCAGAACCCGTTGCTGCACAGACACTGATGAGCAAGCTCAAATGGCGGTGTGTTGGCCCGTACATCGGCGGGCGAGTGGTCACCGTGACCGGTGTTCCGGGAAACAACAATCTCTTTTACGCCGGTACAGTGGGCGGCGGCGTTTGGAAGAGCACCGACGGTGCCGAATGGGAAAACATCACTGATGGCAAGCTGCCGGGGCCCAGCTCCAGCATCGGCGCGATAGCGGTGGCGCCATCCGATCCAAAGATTCTTTACGTCGGCACCGGCGAAGCGGACATCCGCAACACCGTTATTCCGGGCGACGGCGTTTACAAATCCACCGATGCCGGCCAAACGTGGCAGTATGCCGGCCTGCGCGATACGCACTCGACCAGCGCAATCCTCGTCGATCCCAGGGATCCCAACACTGTGTACGTTGCTTCCATGGGGCATGTGTTCGCTCCCGATCCTAACCGCGGCATTTTCAAGTCCACGGATGGCGGCAGATCGTGGAAGAAAATTTTGTTCGTGGACAACAACACCGGGGCGATCTGTCTGGTGATGGATCCGGGTAATCCGGGTTTGATGTACGCTGCGACGTGGCAAGCGATCCGCATGCCGTGGGGGCTTTCGAGCGGCGGTCCAGGCAGCGGCATTTACAAGACGACTGACGGAGGTGCGCACTGGACCAATATCACTGCCAACCCTGGGTTGCCGCAGGGAATTCTCGGACGCATCGGCTTGTCCATCGCGCCGAGCAAATCGGATATTGTTTACGCAATCATTCAGGCAAAAGAGGGCGGCGTGTTCCGCTCGGAGGACGCCGGTGCCACGTGGAAACGTGTCAACGATGAAATGAAGCTGCGCCAACGCGCCTTTTATTACATGACGATTTATACGGACCCCAAGGACCCCAACACGGTCTACGCGCCTCAGGTGGACGCGCTGTTTGTCTCGCATGACGGTGGCAAATCATTCAAGAAACTGCGCACCCCGCACGGCGACAATCACGTGGTGTGGATCAACCCGGATGACACTCGAATTTTGCTCGAGGGCAACGACGGCGGTGCGACTATCTCGAGAGATGCCGGTAAGACTTGGACTACCGAGCACAATCAACCCACTGCTCAATTCTATCATGTCAATATTGACGACCAGTTTCCCTATCACATCTACGGGGCGCAGCAGGACGAAGGCTCCTACGAAGGGCCGAGCGCCCATAGCGGCGGATTGATTCCGTTCGGCGCCTGGCACGAGGTCGCCTATGGCGAAAGCACCTACGCCGTGCCGCAACCCGGAGATCCCAAAATTACCTATGGCAGCGGCTACTACACCATCTTCGTTAAGCACGATCAGCGCACTGGCGAATTCCGAAGCGTTAGCCCATGGCCGCATTATCAGGAGGGCTTATCGTCAGGCGAACTCAAATACCGATTTGGGTGGACGCGTCCCATTCTCTTTTCGCCGGCGAACCCAAAACAACTGTTCACTACGGCCCAATGTGTATTCAGAAGCGACGATTACGGCGCGACATGGAATCAAATTTCTCCCGATCTCACTCGCAATCAGCCGAACACCGAAATACCGAGCGGTGGTCCCATCGATCTCGACCAGTCCGGAGCGGAAGTTTATCCGCTTGTTTCAGCGCTCGCGGTTTCGTCTCTCGATGCCAATCTTATTTGGGCGGGATCCGACGATGGTCTCGTCCACGTGACCACGGATGGCGGGAAGAGCTGGCAGAAGGTAACCCCACCGGGGCTGTCCGAGTCCTCGATCAATTGCATTGGGCCTTCCCACACCGACAAACAAACCGCGTACCTCACCGCCCGACGGTACATGTGGGACGATTTCAAACCGTATGTCTTTAAGACGACCGATCTCGGTAAGCATTGGACTGCGATCACAGAGGGCTTGCCGGCAGACGAATTTGTCTTCGATATTCGGCAGGACCCCGCCGAATCCAAGCTGCTGTTGCTAGCCACTCGCAGCACTGTGTATTTCAGCCTGGACGAGGGCGCGCACTGGCAACCGCTCACGCTGAACCTGCCTGTGGCTCAGGTCCGCGACATCGCAATCAACACACGCCAGGGCCAGGTGGTTGCGGCCACTCACGGACGCTCATTTTGGGTGCTTGATAATCTGACGCTTCTCGAGCAGTTGACCAAGAACCCCGCCGTGCAATCGGACGCCAGTTTCCTGTTCGCTCCCCAAAAAGCGTGGCTGACTCACGATTACGGTCTTCCCGAGCCCGAAGAAAGACGCCCGCCCGATGCCGGCTATAACCCGCCGTTCGGTGCAACTGTATTCTTCCACATTCCTCAGAACTACGATGGCAAGACTCCGGCAACCCTCCAATTCACCGATGGACAGGGAAAGATGATTCGCAGCTTTCCTCTGCATCTCGCAACAGAAAACGAAAAAAAGGAAAAAGAACAAGAGACCGAAGGGCTGACCGGCACGCATCTGGGAAAGCCCGCGCCTGAAGTGGACCACAGCGGGGAGCCCACAGATCAGCAGATCCGAGAAAAGGAAGCGAAGCTCGCTGCGATCGAGCCCGGGATGAACGCGCTCCAGTGGGACCTGCGTTATCCGTATGCCACGGAGGTAACCGGCTATCATGCTCCCATCGCGGCAGGCGGCCTTGAAGATTCGGTCCAGGGTCCGGTTGTTGTGCCCGGCACATATTCGGTCGTGCTCGATTATGGCGGACAGAAAACCCAACAGAGCTTTACGGTCGCCCTCGATCCCCGATTGCATGCTACGCAACAGGATCTGGCAGCGCGTTTAGCATTACGTCTACAGATTCACGCCGATCTCGACGCACTGAACAAGGAAATCAACCAGGCTCTGGCCGCACGCGATAAGCTGCAGAAGGCCGTGTCTACACAAAGTGTGACGGACACGCAGGCGGCCAGCGCACTCGCCGCTCTCAATCGGGATATCGACAGTGCTGCAGCGATGGCGATCAAATCGAGCGAAGGCGACCTGCTCCATGGGACCAGGCTGCGGGATCATCTTGCATATCTGGGAGCGGAGATTGATTTATCGTACGACCGGCTAACGGCAGCGCAGGAAGCTGTGTTTCGTGAACTCGACAAGCAGGCGAAGGAAAGCACGCAAAAGCTTGATGCCGATGTCGCACAAGCTGACGGAGTGGCTAAGCCCGGGGCAGCGCGGTAGGTGAAATGTACGGATTGAGCAGGGCGAAGGTCCAACGGCCAACCTGGAACGTCCAATCCAGCAGCTTGCGGACCGAATCCTGAGATCGAGAGAGAAACCTAAATCTTAAGGCTGGCTGCTACGTTTTAGCGGCGATGATGATGAAACCTTTCGTATCTGTGCTGATTCTCATCCGGTTAATAAGCGCAGCGGCGGAACCGAAAGATGCTGCGCCAGGATTTCACGAGAAAGCGGCGGAACGGTTTGCAAAGCTCGCGCTGGCGTGCGTCGAGAAAGAGTACCCGAACAAGATCAGTCATGTGCTGAACAGCGACGAAGATGTCGCGCCTCCGCGAAGGCTCACGCCTGCGTTTTACGGCTGTTACGACTGGCATTCATCGGTGCACGGACATTGGCTGCTGGTGAGACTGCTGCGGACGTTTCCTGATGCGCCGTTTGCTGCAGCGGCTCGCGACGCGATAGGCAGCAGTCTTACCGCCGAAAACTTGAAACAGGAAGCGGCTTACATTCGCGGAAAAGGTCGCGCCAGTTTCGAGCGTCCCTATGGATTAGCGTGGCTGTTGCAATTGTGCGCAGAATTGCGCGGATGGGATGATGCCCAAGCACGAGAAATGTTGGCAAACCTTAAGCCACTCGAAGATGCCGCGGTCGATCGGTTGTCTGCCGGATTTGTTCGCGACAACTAAAACCGTCCGCGCGATAAGCGTGTCTTTGGCGGACGTTCGCACAAAATAAAGCCGCACCGCATCGCCGCCGACGAGACTGGGCAGAAACATTTTGAAGAACAGACCGATCATCACGATGGCGAGAGCGCGCAGCCAGCTCAGCATGATTCCTTGAATGCGCAGCAGCATTTGCCAGCGCACGGTCGCGAGCGCTTCGACTGCGCTATAGCAAAGCCAACCCGCTGCCACCCAGCTTCGGTCGGCTTGCCGCAGGGCGTCTGCGATCTGTACTCGCTTTTGCGGGTCGTGAAATACATACCAGAGACCGGCTGCGCTCACGAGCAACTGAAGCAACATGATGCTGAGGCGTTTCATAACTGAGCTTTGCGTCACTGAAGACAATCGCAGATCGACCGCACAATCGGCCTGCCTTTCCGAACCTCTTTAACATGTCGATTGAATACGATGCAGTCGTCGCTGGATCGGGACCAAACGGTCTCGCCGCCGCGATCACGCTGGCGCGCGCGGCATATTCGGTTCTCGTCCTCGAAGCCAACTCCACGATCGGCGGGGGCGCGCGCTCGGCGGAGCTTACGCTGCCAGGATTTGTGCATGACGTTTGTTCGGCTGTGCATCCGCTCGCAGCTGGTTCGCCGTTTTTCAAAACGCTTCCGCTCGAACGATTCGGCCTGACCTGGATTCAACCGGAAATTCCGCTGGCTCATCCACTCGACGACGGGACTGCCGCATGTCTGCATCGCGATGTCGATCTTACGGCGGATTCGTTAGGCGCCGATGCGCGCGCCTACCGGCGGCTGATGAAACCGCTCGCGCGCGATTGGGAAAAATTGGCGACTGAATTTCTACAACCGATGCTGCATTTGCCGCGGCATCCGATTGCTCTCGCCCGATTTGGAATTCCCGGGCTCTGTCCATCAACTTTGCTGGCCAAGAGCTTATTCAAACGTGAGCCTGCACGCGCGTTGTTTGCTGGGATCGCTGCGCATTCGTTTTTGCCACTGGAGGCGCCGGTGTCGTCGGCGTTTGCGCTCGTCCTCGGCACAGCGGGACACGCTGTGGGCTGGCCAATTCCAAGCGGCGGCTCGCAGACGATCGCGAACGCGCTGGCTGATCATCTCGCCAAACTCGGCGGCAAGATCGAGATCAACCATTGCGTCGAAAATCTCGACGATTTACCAAAGTCGCGCGCGGTTTTGCTGGACGTGTCACCCTGGCAATTCGTCCGTATCGCCGGCAGCAAATTGCCCGCGCGTTACCGGCGAGGCCTAGAAAATTTCCGGCACGCTCCCGGAATCTTCAAAACTGATTATGCGTTGAGCGCGCCGCTTCCCTGGCGAGCAGAAGCATGCAAGTGCGCCGGCACAATTCATCTCGGCGGTACGCTCGATGAAATCGCCCACGTGGAACGCCAAGTCGCGCGCGGCGAAATACCCGAGCGCCCGTTTGTGCTCGTCGCGCAACAAAGTCTTTTCGACGAAACACGCGCTCCGCGAGGACAGCACACGCTCTGGGCTTACTGTCACGTGCCGTTCGGTTGCAAGGTCGACGTGTCCGCACGCATGGAAGCTCAAATTGAGCGGTTTGCGCCCGGTTTTCGCGATTGTATCCTTGCCCGGCACGCGTTGAACGCTGTCGATCTGGAAAAATCGAATTCGAATTTGGCCGGTGGCGATATTAGCGGCGGCGCAACGAACTTTGCGCAATTGATCGCGCGTCCAATTCTCAGTCCCACGCCGTACCGCACACCGTTGCCCGGCGTCTATTTGTGCTCAGCATCAACTCCGCCGGGCGGCGGCGTCCACGGCATGTGCGGTTATCACGCAGCGCGCGCGGCACTCAAGCAAATCCTATCCTGATTGCACGTCAGCGGGTTCGTTCAGATTTACGAAGAATTTTTTCTCTTCGTCTAAAACAGCTATTGGTCGAAGTTTGCCAGCGTCAATCAATCGGCTGGTCAGTGTTTGCAACGAAAAATCGGCTCCGGCCAGCGCGCCGCGAAATTCGGGACTCGCCTCCCGCGGATAAATTGCCGCCAGCGGTTCGGCGCGACTGCCGATCTTTGGAAGAACACCGCAACCCGGCTTAATCTGATGGCAAAGAAACTTCAGGTATTTCTGAGTCATGAACGGCATGTCGATGGCGAGCGCGAGCAGATGACTCGTGCGTATCCGATCCAGCGACGCGGTCAGTCCACTGAGGGGACCGCGCGAGGGGGAAACGTCCCTCACAAACTGCACGTCGCGAGGCCGCCAGCCTGGATCAGTTCTTGCCGAAAGAAAAATTTCCGCTGGGTATAGTTTGCGCAGGAGATCGAGTTGAATCTGCCAGAGCGGTTTTCCATGAAAAACGATTGTCGGCTTGTCTTTGCCCATGCGGCGTGACTCGCCGCCAGCGAGCAAGCCGGCGCTGATGTTCATCCGGTCTGTTCGAGAATGCGCGCGGTGGATTGCAGCTGGCCGTCGCTGAGAATTTTCGCGCGCAGACCGCCGCGGCCTTTCAGGAATTGCTGCGCGCCCGGAGCAATGACCCGATCCATCCAGTAGCACGGGCTGCATTCCTGTACTCCGTAAAAAAGCACACCCTGAACTTCGAACTCCTGCGCGATCAATCCGTTAAGGTCGACAGCGCGGGTAATCACATTGCGCCGCGCCGCAGCCGGCGAACAATCGTGTACACTCAGTGCAGCGCGAAGCTCATCGAAAACGTCCAGCGANTCCGGTTTCCGCCCGTGATGGCCGACAAAATTATGGCCGATGGAAATGTAAAGATGGCAGATTTCCACCGCGCTCATGATAACATTGAGAAGCTTCGTTTCACATGAAAGAAAGCGGGATCGGATCGCAAAAAATTATTCGCAGAAAAGGCAGCGGCGAGCTGGAGTACTTGCCCGATGATCTCACTATTGAAGAACCACTCGAAATTCGCATCGGCCGCAAAGTTCTGGCGACGACGATGCGCACACCGGGACACGACGATGAACTCGCCGCTGGTTTTCTGGTTTCCGAAGCGATCGTGCACGATCGAAGCCAGATGGCAGAAATTTCGGCAGATGGTGACAACAGAGTGATTGTCGATCTTGCTGACGGCGCCAAATTGAAACTGAACTCGGCGCAACGGTTTGGGACGATTTCGAGCAGCTGCGGATTGTGCGGCAAGACGAGCATCGACGAGATACGGCAAAATTTTCCGGCGATTGAATCGGCAAATGTTCGGATCGATATTGAGACGTTGCTTTCGCTTCCGACAAAATTGCGAAAGGCGCAGAGCGATTTCGCGCGCACCGGCGGAATTCATGCCGCGGGAATTTTTGACTTGAACGGTGAATTGAAAATTGTTCGCGAAGATATTGGTCGCCACAACGCCGTGGACAAGGCGATTGGCCGCGCGTTCCTCGACAAATTACTTCCGCTAAATCGACATGTTCTACTGGTGAGCGGCCGCGCGTCGTTCGAAATTGTGCAGAAAGCGCTCGCCGCCGGGATCCCCGTCGTTGCTGCGGTCTCAGCGCCTTCCACGCTGGCTGTCGATTTTGCGCGGCAGAGCAATCAAACCCTGATCGGATTTTTGCGTCCGCCCTCGTTCAACATCTACTCGCACATTGAGCGCGTGATTTTAGACTCGTTGTAACCGAGGGCGCGGACCTCGACCGCCTTGTGAGGTGGCCATGCTAGTACCCGCCGCGGTCAGCGCCCGTGGCTACAGCATCAGCGCTGTGAGGCGAAGACGGCTTCAGGATCGCGCGCGCAAACTTTTCCCGCCGAAATCCAGCCGAAGCGGTTAATCAATGCGCCAAGTAAAAATGAAATTCCAGCAAGCGGAACGAAATTCGCTAGGCGCAAGATGAGCGCAAGCGGGCCGCTCAAGATTTCGCTCCCGCGAATAAGCCAGCCAGAATGTCCCGCGTGCAGCGCGCGATCGGCGGCGCCGTGTCTGTTTATTTCGAGCCAAATCCAAAGCGCTGTCTCGATTCCGGCAGCAAGAAATCCAATCGCGTTGAGCGGGGCGATTCGATGGCCAAGCAACTCAAGCAACGCGGCTGCTGATCCCAAACCCGTAACGCCGAAATGAATCGGCAAAAGCACGCGATGCAAGAACCAAGCTGGAATCGCAGTAGCGCCGATCAGCACACCCGTGTAAGTGGCGAGCAACGTTCCAAAGAACGCTGAA
>QHPD01000027.1 GCA_003218975.1 Verrucomicrobiota bacterium | reverse complement strand
TGATCGGCGCCAACGAGGGGGTGCGCGAGCAAAGCCGCCGTCACGCTTATCTGCTCAGCATGCTTGGCATTAAGCATCTAATCGTGGTCGTAAACAAAATGGACCTGGTGGATTATTCCGAGGAGCGATTTCGTGAGATCGAGCAGGATTACCGGAAATTTCTTGTCGATCTTGGGTTGGACGCGCACGCCTTTATTCCGGCCTCGGCGAAAGAGGGGGAGAACGTCGCGAGGGCGAGCATGAAAATGAAATGGTATTGCCGGGCGAACGTTCTCGAAGCGCTCGATCTCTTGGAGCCGCAAAAGCCCGATGTCGATCTTCCGCTGCGCTTTTGCGTTCAAGATGTGTATCGCTTTGACGGGCGGCGGATCATTGCGGGGCGAATCGAGACCGGAACGCTGCAGGTGGGAGACCAGCTGGTCTTTTCGCCGGCAAACAAGTCGTCGATCGTGGCAACAATTGAACGTTGGAAGGCGCCAGCAAATGGACCTGCGCTAGCCGGCGACTCGATCGGCGTCACACTGAGCGAACAAATCTTCGTCGAACGTGGATATGTGGCGTCGCATGAAAACGAAACACCGATCGAGACGAATCGGTTTCATGCCGATCTCTTTTGGATTGTGCGGGAACCTTTGCGAGTTGGTCGTTTTTACGATCTGCGTCTGGCGACACAAGAGGTGAAATGTCAGATTGTGTCGATCGAGCGGGTAATGGATTCGTCCACACTGGAGACAAAGACGCACGGACGTGAACAGTTGGAGCGAAACGAAGTCGGCAGACTAATCATTCAAACCCGCGGGCCACTGGTAATGGACAACCATGATCGCATCCCGAATCTTGGCCGGTTCGTTATTGTGGACGATGGAAAAATCTGCGGCGGCGGCACGATTTTCGGCGGCGTTTATACCGACCGGCAGGTCACAAAGAGCCAAAATATTTTTTGGACCGAGGGAAAAATTACGGCGCGCGCGCGCGCGTTACGGAGTGGTCATCGCGGGGCGGTCGTTTGGTTCACCGGGCTTTCTGGCGCCGGCAAATCGACTCTCGCGCAGGCGCTCGAGCGCGACCTGTTCCATCACGGCATGCATACGTATGTGCTCGACGGCGACAACATCCGGCATGGTTTAAATTCGAATCTGGGCTTTTCGCCGGAAGACCGGGTGGAGAACATCCGCCGTGTAAGCGAAGTAGCGAAACTGATGGCTGATGCCGGAGCGGTGGTAATCACCGCCTTCATCTCGCCTTATCGAATGGATCGGCGTCGTGCGCGCGAGATCGCGCTCGAAGGTAACGCGGAGTTTATCGAAGTGTTCGTCGATGCTCCGCTGGAAGTTTGCGAGGCGCGCGATCCAAAGAATCTCTACAAGAAAGCGCGGGCTGGCGAAATCCGGGAGTTCACCGGCATCGATGCACCTTATGAAGCGCCAGAGGATCCAGAGATCGTCGTGCGCACCGACCAGCAAACGGTCGATGAATCGGTGGCGACCATTCTCGAGCAGTTGTTGCCGCGCTTGAGGGAATACGAAATGAACGACTGACGTTGTGCCTGATCGTGGCTGTTTCGATTCGTCACGCTAAATTGAGCGACGCGCCGCAGCTGGCGCAGCTGATGTGTGAGCTCGGCTACAAGACCACTGGCTCCGAAATGCGGCAGCGTTTGAAATCGATCTTGAGCGAGGCGCGCTACAGCACGTTCGTCGCGGAAATCGACAATGAACTTTGCGGGATGATCGGCACGCAGACGCATATGAGCCACGAGCATAACGATCTTTCCGGGAAAATTATCGCCCTTGTTGTTTCCAAGAAAAAGCGACGCCGCGGTGTCGGTCGGGCCCTGATTGCGACTGCGGAGAAAGATTTTGCGAAGAAAAAAGTTACGCGAGTGACTTTAACCACGCGATTCGAACGCGAAGAAGCCCATCGGTTTTATGAAGCCCTCGGCTATCGGCAGACCGGTTTCCGCTTTGCAAAAACTTTGGAGCTTCCCTCTGTCAGTAGCGCACGCGAACAAGAAATAAACCTTCGGCTGGAGCAGCAAGGCGTGTCCGCCCGGCCTGGCTGAAGTCTAGCCGCTCCGTGAGATCTTCGATGCGCATTTTGCCTAGCGCGCATTGGACGAGCGAGCCGACAATTAATCGAACCATCTTGTAAAGAAAACCGTCACCATCGAAATCGATCGTGACACAGGGACCGTTGCGCCGGACGCGCACGGAGTAAATTGTTCGAATGGTGTTCTTCTCTGGCTTGCCGCGATTAGCAGCGAACCCGGCAAAATCATGAGTGCCGGCGAAAGCTTTAGCCGCTTTCTTTAGAACCTTGAGATCGAGTGGCTGTGACACATGCCAAGCGCGGCCATATTCGAATGGCGGTAGCAAGTGAGCAGACCAGATTCTGTAGCGATAGATTTTGCCTTTAGCGGAATGGCGGGCGTGAAAATCCTTAGGAACGTATTGGCAGCGAAGTACGCGGATGGCCGGTGGTAGCAATGCATTGAGCGCAGTTGTCCAACGCGCAGCCGATAACCGATTGTCTGGAAGATCGACATGTGCGCATTGCGCCAGGGCGTGGACGCCCGCATCGGTTCGTCCGGCACCGTGAACGCGCACTGACTCACCACTAATGCGTTCAAATGCGCGTTCGACATGGTCTTGGATCGCGTTGCGATGAGATTGACTCTGCCAGCCGGCAAATCCGGTCCCGTCATAAGCAATAATTAGTTTCAGCCGTGATCGCATCGTCATTTACCGCGTGGCTTCAGTGCGACCAAACCGCGTCCCTCTCACCGTCGATCGATTTTCCCATTGCGATTGGGCAGTGGTTACGTCCCGATGGCGCGTAAGTATCGCTCCGCGGAGCGCGCGACCGCAGCTTTGGCGTCGGCAAGGACGTTCGCCTGCCACCAGCCGCCGTAGATTTGCTCGAATGAGAATGGTTCGACTCTTTCGACGATGCGGCGTATTGCTACGGGCCCGAGCGGAATCAGGTTCGGATAACTTCGCATAAAACTGACGTAACGGCGGTCCGGCACCACGGTAATGATGTCGCCGGTGAGCAACGCGCCTTTGCCATTGGCGCCCTTTAGCCAATGCAACACTGTGCCGCCCTCAAAATGCCCGCCACAGTTGATTAGCGTGAGTTCATCCCAGAGCGGAAAGGTTGTTCCCTCCCAAAATTGAATCCGCGGGCTTTGACGCATCACCCATTGTCGATCTTTCGCGTGCAAAAAAATTTGCGCGTCGAAGCGGTCGCCCCACTCAATCATCGACGAGTAAAAATGCGGATGCGAAATGGCGATGGCGCGGATGCTGCCGCGCGCGCTTACTTCGGCGACGGTTTCATCGTCCAGCAAGGAGACGCAATCCCAGAGCAGATTTCCGCCCCGCGATTGCAGGAGCAGCGCGCGCTGGCCGATGGCAAATTCCGGTTCGGTACCGATGCCGAGGAGGTGCGGCGCTTCATCCTCGAAGTGGTTGTGATGATCCGCCACTAATCGTTTAAGCGTCGTCCATGCCTGGCCAGCGTGACGAACAAACTGCCGTTCGTCCTCACAAATGGGACAGGCCTGCGGCGGCCCCGTCGTCTCGGCAAACTGCGTTCCGCATTGCATACAGATAAGATTTTCCATGGCCGCGAGCTTAACTTGATAATGATGTCCGAAACAAAATCGTTGTAGAGGTGCTTGTGCCAAGCACCTGACTAATTGGTTTCGGCGTTTGACACAAACGCCGCTACAACGTTGCCAGTTATTCCTTGTGCCGAATCGAACCGGCACCGGTGATGTGTTTCTCCACTGTTTTCGGATTGCCGAAGTAGGTCACGTCACCCGCGCCAGTGATGGCCACGCGCAGTGTATCAGTTGCGTTGACCACCGCGCTGCCCGCTCCAGTAATGGAGATTTGCACGACGCGCGCCTGCAACGCGCGCGCCTTTAAATCGCTGGCGCCGCTCGTATCGGCAAGCAGCTCATCCACTGCGCCTTCAAGCATCACGTCGGCGGCGCCCGATGATTGCACGGCGAATTTCCCTCCGGCGAGCGCAGGCACAGTTAAATCGCCCGCGCCGCTGAGTTTTGCGCCGATGCGTTGCGAACTGGAAGCGAGCACTTTGATGTGGTGCGTGGGACGAAGCTGCTCCCGGGTGTGCAGCTCAAGGTAATTGTCGATCTTCCGAGTCTCGATCTGAGGAAGAAGATTTTCGTCTGTCGTGATGCTGACCGCGGGCGAACCAGCTCGCCATTCGATCTCGAACGGGCCTCTGGAATAGATCTCCGAGAAATCTTCAATCGTGCGCTGGTCGGTGACGATGTGACCGTTGCCTCGAATTCCCACCCACCGGCATCCAACCGCCAGAACGACGCATACCGCGAGAAATATGATAGTGAGCTTCTTCATGTGAAATATGCTTCCTGTTGTTTTGATGCCGCGATGCCTCGCTTTGGATTCAGAAAAATCCATTCAATGCGGCGCAAGTTTAGAACTTGCGAAACCCTTAAGAATCGCAACTCAAAAAGTTTGCGGCACTCACTTCACAATCTTTAGCTTCACTGCGTCAACGAAAACGTCGTCCACGTAAAACTCCACCCGATAATCGCCCGGCGCCCAGCCGTCTTCGGGTCGCGAGAGCGTGAATACTCCGTGAGCAGTCAGGCTTTCGGCAATTACGGACGCTTCGTCCACTTTGTAATCTGGAGGAAAATCCTCGCCGATGTTCTCCGCGATCCACACGGCGCGTACCTTGGCGCTTTTGCCGAGGCGATACCCTTGCCAGCGCGCATAAATCCGCAGCGTGTCCGACGAAAATGTCGTGGTTGCCTTGCCAAACCGCTGCTTTGCCAGGCTCACAGAGATTTTCTTCGGCACTACGTCCTCTTTCACCTGCGGCCGATCCGCAATTTTGGGTGGCTCTGTTAGCTCCAGCGAAACACGTTGGAGCAAATCGCCATTGGCAGCCCGGGTTGTGGTGACGTCCTTGACGATTCCAACGTCGGTTACAAACCAGCGATCGATGGTCGTCGGGGTGGGCGACATTTGCTCCGCATGAATGTGGAAGGCCCGAAACTTTCCCGCCGGAACAGCGACATCTTCTTCGCCGGTCACGTTGTAATGTTGGCGCACTTTTAAATCGCCAGCCTGACCGTCGAAGTTCCAGCTTGCGCCACGTCCGAGCGGGGTGGCAATCATCGTTTGCGGCGGATTCAGCTTGATCAATTCGCCGTCGATATTAATTCGTGCCCAGCAAATTATTCCATGTTCGTCCACACTGAGAAGATCCGTATTTGTGATCACACCCGCCCGGTGCATTTCGAACTTGAGAAGCTCTTTTCCGTCAACGTCCTCCGTGCCATCAATGCGGTACAACACCGGCAGACGGATTTTTCCTTCGGCATCTGGTTTTGCGTTGCGAACACTCACTCGTTTTCCAACCTCCTCCGTCATGTTGTATTGCCAGGCCGTTCCCGGTGCGGTGGGAATAAGCGGAGCCGCTGCTGCCGCAGCGGGCAAAAACGCAGCAGCAAAGAGAATTTTGAAAAATGGCGCGCCCGGCGGCCGCGCCCTACCAAAGCTGGGCAATCTGGGTAATCTGCAGGCGCTCATCGCATGATTGGCAAATATCGCACATTCACCTTCAGCCTGGCGGTGATTTTCGGTGCGCAGGTGCTGGGCATTGCAGCGGAGCCGGCCAAATTCGAGCGGCCCGCTTCGCGCCCAGAGGGCAGCCGGTTGGATCAGCCGGCTGGGTCGCCCAGCTCCTTCGATCCGTCTGGTCTCGACAAGCGTGTTGCTCCTTCAGAAGGAGCTGCCCGCCAAGAGCGGGTTCGGCGGCATGTTGTGGTCGTGGTTTGGGACGGGATGCGTCCAGATTTCGTAACGAAAGAAAACACCCCAACGCTCTGGAAACTTTCCGGTGAGGGAGTTACTTTTCGCAATCACCATGCGGTTTATCCGAGCGCAACAAACGTAAACGGCACGGCGCTCGTCACCGGTGTTTATCCCGGCAAGAACGGCGTGATCGCAAATCATGCGTACCGCCCCGAGATCGATCGCAGGCGAGCAATCGAGGTCGAAACTCCAGCGGCGGTTCAGAAAGGCGATGAGCTATCTGCTGGCAAATACATTTCCGTTCCGACCATTGCTGAACTGGTACAACGCGCGGGCGGACGTACTGCAATCGGTACCGCAAAAACAGTTGGGCTTTTACTGGATCGGCAGGTTGGTTTTGGGCCTTCGGAGGCCCGAGTGAAAAACAGCGTGACGCTTTTCGCGGGCAAGACGTTACCAAGCAGTACACTTGCTCCGATCACCGGCGCGCTAGGTCCATTCCCATCTAACCATTTGCAGCAGGACACCTGGACAACAAAGACATTGACCGATTTTCTCTGGAAAGATGGTGTGCCGGCGTTTTCGATTCTTTGGCTGGGAGAGCCAGATCTTACGGAGCATGAATCTGCACCAGGTGCGCCAGCCGCTCTGTCCGCAATCAAATCCTCCGATCAAAATCTCGCAGCAGTTCTTGCGGCATTAGACCGACACCACGCGCGTGAAGCAACCGACGTGTTCGTCCTTTCTGATCATGGCTTCTCCACCATCGAGCGATCAGTTGATCTGCGAAAAATCCTGAAAGACGCCGGTTTCGAGGCAAAGACCGAATTCAAAGACGAGCCGAAACGTGGAGAGATCATGCTCGCCGGAAACGGCGGCAGCGTTCTTTTTTATGTGATCCCCCAGGCGCGGAACGCGACGATCACGCGTCGTCTCGTCGAATTCTTGCAACAATCGGATTTTGCCGGCGTCATTTTTACGAAGGAGCCGATGCAAGGGACGTTCGGTCTAGATCAGGCCAAGATCGACAATCAACATGCGCCGGATGTGGTGATGGCTTTCCGCTGGAATGATTCGAAAAATCAATTCGATGTTCCGGGAATGATTAACGCGGATTGGCAACGCGGAGCAGGAAAGGGGACGCACGCGACCCTCAGCCGGTTCGATATGCACAACGTGTTGATCACAGCCGGCCCGGATTTCCGCCGCGGTCAGGGGAATGATCTGCCAAGCGGAAATGTCGATCTTGCGCCGACAATTCTGCGCATTCTTGGAATCACAGCGCCACAGCAATTAGACGGAAGAATTCTTTCTGAGGCAATGACAGGCGCCAGCATCCCGAAACCAAGTGCGGAAACTAAAACAGTTGAAGTGAAAAAGGATTTCGCCGCGGGAACCTGGCGGCAATCACTGAAAATCTCACGCGTCGGTTCGACAATTTATCTCGATGAAGGAAACGGCCGCTTTGTTCCGAGGTAGCTATTTAGCCTGCGGTTGGCTTGTGTTCACAGGGAGAAACGCATTATCAAAAACATAATCGGCAACGCGACGTCCCAAGGCGATGGCTTCCGTTTTGTCGAATGCCCAGTGAATCCCGAGATAGATTCGGCTCTGGCCGTTCTCTTCTTCAGCCTGAGAGAGCGAGGAAAAGCTGCGCGGCATTAGCGGTCGAATATTTCCGACGTTGTCCTGAGTGACCCCGTTAAATTCGTCGGAAATGAACGTGAACGCGATGTTATCGGTCCCGTAAAAATTGCGGAGCGTTTGAAAAAGCGCGCCACCGAAGGAGCCGTGACCGGAAGGATAAGATGGAAACGGCGGCGTAAAGTTCGGACCGCTGATATTGCTCGCCGGCGCACCAAGCGGCGTAAAAGTCGGGTCGCTAACAGTTGCAGAATTTCCGTCGCCGGCCCCGGTTGGGCCAGTGCCGACGTCTGACTCACGGATACCGGTGATTGGTCGCCAATGTTGATAGAAATATTTCGATTCCCACGCTGAAATACAGGCGTCAGCCATTGCTACGTTGACCAATGCCAATAATCGCGCCAGATCGGTTGCCTTGGAACTCGTGCCCATCTGATCCGCGATATGCATGGTGATCTGATTGTATAACCGAGGCGGCGCGCATAAGCTCGGTGTTCCATCATAGGCCCAGTAAATTCCTATGTGGGTCTGTTCTGAGGTTCGCGTTGTCGGTGTTATCACACCGTCGCCGCCGACTAGCTTCACCGCGTTATAAGCGGCTGCGTATTCGGCGCTGTTCAATGCGGGTGGAACAGGCGCGCGGAACTGATACGAGGATTGCAGTACAAAAGGGGTGACCCCGCCCCAGTATGCACCGATCGCTAAAGGGAACTGACTGATCGGATCTTGACGCCATTTACCGGGTGCATTGCTGGTGATGAACTCAATGCCAATCCGCGGTTCTGCATGCTGAGAACCATCATTCGCCCGGAGCGAAAGAATGGCAGAAGCGGCGGTGTGCCCCAGACCAATGCCGTCGGCTTTAGGATGATTGTTCGGAATTTGGCTGAGTTCGTTAGCCAGCTCCTGATCGAATATTGTTTTCTGGGACGGAAAGAGGGCGTCAAGCGTCTCGCACGCCGCTTGTGCAATCGCGCACTCCATTGAGGTGTCGGCTCGCACCTTTCGGAGGCCGGTATAACTTTGGAAACGACCGTCAATTGCATTTACCGCATCGAAAATTGCGATATGCACGATCGCCATCGCGCGGCTCGCGCGTGTCGGCCCAAATTGCTCACCAAAGACGCGGTTCTCGCCAGCGACTACTGGCGTGTGATCAAGCCCACTGGCGTTAATCGCGACTTCGTTCCAATGGCGGATCCGCTTCGCGGGACCGACCCCATGCGGAATCGGATGGGCTAAAGGTGTGTAAATTCGAAGGCGCGGCCGATAACGGGAACCCCACACACTATTGAAATTGCCAACTGCAGTCTGAGTCTCAGCAAAACCGATAATAGCGAATCCAAAGAGAGTAATTGCGAATATGGCTGATCTTCGAGGATTCTTTTTCACGATAAAGGCCGTTTTAATAGCATGGCGGAACTGCTTTGACTAGTGAAACCGCAGCCACACGCCAGCGCTATGACCAAGTGATGAGGCGTAGTTCGTGCGCTTGCATCAGGCATGGATGGGTGGGCACAACGCGGACGCTAAAGCCGTACGTGCCGCTTTCAGAAGCGGGCACTGATCCCTGGTAAATGTAATTGCCGTCTCCATCTGCCTGGCTGCTTTGATTTAAGACCGTTGCCGTGGGATTGCGGATATCTCCGTTATCGATTTCGCCGTGGTAGGCTTCCACGCGCACATGCTGCGGATCGACTGCTCCGAGATGAACGCGCGCGCTAATCTCGAGCGATTCGCCGACCAAAATATTTTGTCGATCTTTGTTGACTACTTGGACGTCGGAAATCTGCACCTGCGGCCAATCCTTGCGTATCTGTGATTTCCATTGGCTTAGTTGCGTCGCAGCGCCACAACTGTCACGAGAAAAATTCTCGTACGATTTCGCGGCGGGAATATACAGGCGCTCGGTGTATTCTTTCACCATCCGTTGCGTGTTGAAGACCGGCGTAACGCTGCGAATGGATTCGCGCATCAGTTGCAACCAAGCGAGGGGAAGTTTGCCGTCCGGCTTGGCGTAATAGAGCGGAATGATCTGGTTCTCGAGCAATTGATAAAGGCTGCTCGCGTCCACCTCGTTTTGAAATTCTGTCGTGCCGTTATCGATCTCGGCGGCGATCGCCCAGCCGTTGTTGCCATTGTAGCCTTCGCGCCACCAGCCATCGGGCACACTCAGATTAATCCCGCCATTTGGCGCTGCTTTCATTCCGCTGGTGCCGCTCGCCTCCAAGGGACGAAGCGGATGGTTCAACCAAAGATCAACGCCCTGCACAAGGCGGCGCGCGATGTAGCTGTCGTAGTCTTCCAGAAACACGATGCGATTTTCGACGCCCGCCTCGCGGCTGAATTTGTAAACTTCCTGGATCAGCGCTTTGCCGGCTTCGTCGCGCGGATGCGCTTTACCTGCAAAAATGAATTGCGCTGGTCGCGTGGTATCGCTGAGCAATCGTTTGAGCCGTTCCTTGTCGCTGAATAAAAGTGTGGCGCGCTTGTAAGTCGCGAAACGACGCGCAAACCCAATGGTTAGAATTTCGGGGTCAAGAATGAGATTCGCCTTGCGAATAGATTCTGGCGATTCCCCCAGCCGTTGGCGCTGGCGCCGCACCCGTTCGCGCAGAAATTCAATGAGACGCACTTTGAGTTTTTGATGCGTCTCCCACAGCTGCGTATCGGGGATATCGATCACGCCGCGCCAGAATTCTGGTTCGGTCAGATGTTCCTCCCATACGCCGAGATGCTTGCGATAAAGCGCCGAGAACTCGGGTGCCATCCAGGTTTTTGTGTGGATACCGTTCGTGATGCTGGTGATCGGCACCTCGTGCACCGGCACGCCAACCCAGACGTCTTTCCAAAGCGATCGGGTGACATCTCCATGCAATTTGCTCACGCCATTGGCATGCCGGCTGAGACGCAGCGCCAGGATGGTCATACTAAACGGATCGTTTGGATCAACGCGCGTCTGGCCGAAGGAGAATAGCTCGTCGAACGGAATGCCCAACTCCTTCGTGAAACTACCAAAATATTTCCGCATCATGTCGCGCGGGAACGAATCGTTGCCAGCGGGAACCGGTGTGTGCGTGGTGAAGACGTTTGCCGCAGCAACTACCTGGAGTGCAGAATAAAAGTCGAGCTTCTTGTCGATGACAGCGAGACGAATGCGTTCCAGCGCTAGGAACGCGGAATGCCCTTCGTTCATGTGAAAAACACCGGGTGAAATGCCAAGCGCAGTCAGTGCTTTGACACCGCCAATTCCGAGCACGATCTCCTGGCGCATCCGCATTTCGAGATCGCCGCCGTACAGCTCAGCGGTGATCAAGCGATCTTCGGCGCTGTTTTCCGCAATGTCCGTATCGAGGAGATAAACCTTCACGCGGCCCACGCACAGTTCCCAGACTTTGACGAAAACTTCGCGATCCAAAATTGGCACCGAAATGAGCAGGTTGTTCGCGTCGCCATGACGGATCTGGCGGATTGGCAGGTGATAGAAATTCTGGTTCAGGTTGATCGCTTCTTGAACGCCGTCCTTGTCAATCTGCTGCCTGAAATAGCCGTGGCGGTAGAGCAGCCCGACCCCGACAAAATTTAGATCGAGATCGCTGGCCGATTTGCAATGGTCGCTCGCGAGAATACCGAGACCGCCGGAATAATTCGGAATCGACTCGTGAAAACCAAACTCGGCGGAAAAATAGGCGATCGGATTTTTAATTGCGCTCCCAGGTCCAGTCTTTCCGTAAGTGTCGTGTCGTCCCAGATATTTCTCGAATTCCTCAAAAACCTGCTTCAGATCGCGCAGGAACGTTTTGTCCTGCGAGAGGTCTTCCAGACGCGATTGCCGCGAAAGCTGCAGCATGCGGACCGGGTTGTGATTAGTCCTGTTCCACAACTCGATATCGAGATGCCGAAAAACCCTGCGCGCAGCAGGCTCCCATGTCCACCAAAGATTAAAGCTCATCTCGCGCAGCGGCTCGAGCGCCGCCGGCAAAATCGGGGTCACGCTGTAGGTTTGGAAAGTCGGCATGCGAATGCGGCAGCGAAATAGCAGCAGTTAATCAACGCGGATCACTTTCGCGGTCAAGAAACCGGCTTCGGTGAAATGGAATGGGTTGTAGCTGCGGGCGTTGACTGGCAAGCGCGTGATATTGACGAAAATGCGAAGCAGTTCGCAGACAGTGGATTTGTTTTGGCTTATCTTCGAAAGTGCAGGAGTCACCCGGGGTAACCGAGCCGGTTTACGAGTCGCGATTACCGAGGCGATTGGCGCAACTGAAGCGCTGGCTGGTCGCGCATCACATGACCTTGATGACAATCGCCGACACACCGCACTCCATCGCGCTCGGTTCCGCCATCGGAATTTTTTTCGGCTTCACGCCGCTCTACCCGTTGAAAACGCTATTATCCATCGCGGTCGCATGGATGTTTCGGTGCAACAAAATTGCAGCGGCCATTGCCGTCACACTCCACGACGTGATCATCTTCGCCATGCCCGCTGTCTATTTCGCCGAGTATAAGCTGGGCTGTTGGACCTTGGGGCGGACGCCACCGCACCACATTCGCTTTGGGCATTTCGCACTCCGCGATTATTTGGACTGGCATCTTTTTACGCGTGCGGTGTGGCCGACCTTGGAACCAGCGCTGGTCGGATCGCTCTTCCTCGCTTTGCCGTCAGGTCTTATTATTTATTTCACGATGCGAATGATGGTGAGCCGCTCGCGAGCGCCTAAACAAATTAGTTGAGCGACAATGCTCACCGCTTTCCCGGATCGACATGTTGCCAATCAGAATGCGTCGATTAAGGTGCTGCGATTTTACTCGTTGATGCGTTTTTCACCTCGATTGCTTATCATGTCTTCCGCGTTTCTTGTGAACGTGGCCGTTATGCATTCGGCGGTTGCCGGAGAGGCTTATGTGATCGCCGATGCGCAAACCGGCTACGTCTTGGAAGAGCAAGTACCCAGAAAAAAACTGCAAGTCGGCAGTCTAACAAAAATCGCGACCGCGACCGTGGTACTTGATTGGGCGGAGCGAAAATCCGGCGACCTAAATCGTGTGGTGACGATTCCTCAGGAGGCATTTGTTGGCGCCTTGGAAAATCCTATCGGCTTTCAACCTGGCGACAGTATTTCGCTGCGCGATCTCCTCTATGCGGCGCTCATCCAATCAGACAACATCGCAGCGTATACGCTGGCGTATCACGTTGGCTCGCAGTTGGAATCACTTTCATCCAGCGAAGGTTCGAAACTGACGCCAGTTGACGTGTTCGTTGTGCAGATGAACGCCCTGGCCAGGCAGCTGAAGATGGAGCGAACCCGTTTCGTCAACCCGCATGGCAGTGATTACAAAGTGCGCCCCGCGCCATTTTCAACGGCGGAAGATATGGCGCGCCTCACCCGCTACGCCATGAACAAGGCGAGTTTCCGTTTTTATGTCTCGCAAAAGGAGCGCCAGATTTCATTCGATCGCGCCGGGCATCGATTCAATCATGTCCTCCGCAACACGAACGAACTTCTCGGCACAATGGGAATTGACGGAGTCAAGACCGGCAGCACAGCGCGAGCAGGGGATTGTTTAATTCTCTCATCGAACCGTCAGCCGGACGTTGTGAGACAAGGCCAGATGGTGACCGTGTATCCGCGTCGTTTGATCGTGGTATTGCTCGGCAGCACCAATCGATTCGGCGAAGGCAGCGGCTTAGTGCAACGTGGCTGGCAGCTCTACGACCAGTGGGCGGCCAGCGGTCGCCCGGCCGATTCTAAAAAGACGCTCTGATCGCGCTATTGCAAAAATGAAACCGCGGATTGGAGTCCTGACCAGTGGTGGTGATTGCCCGGGATTGAACGCGGTGTTGCGCGGAGTTGTGCTCGCTGCGGAAAAACTCGGTTGGGAGGTCGTCGGTTTTCGCGACGGATTCGAAGGGCTTCTTCCGCCTGGCAATCACGTCATTCTCGATCGGAAGAGCATCAACGGAATCATGGCGCTCGGCGGCACAATTATCGGCACCACCAACCGGGGTCATTTCGTCGCCAAAGTGGGCGCCGGCGATCGGACCATTGTGCCTGCGAACGTAATTGCGGGCGCCAAGAAAATCTTGGAGGAGCTTCATGTGAGAGCATTGATCATCGTTGGCGGCGATGGGTCGATGGTGACGACGCAGCAATTGCAAGAGGCCGGCATCAATTGCATCGGTGTCCCGAAGACCATCGACAACGATCTCGAAGCGACAGCAACGACGTTCGGATTCGATTCCGCTGTCGATGTTGTGATGGATGCGCTCGATCGAGTGCACACCACTGCGACAAGTCACCGGCGGGTCATGGTTGTCGAAGTGATGGGGCGCCACGCCGGATGGATCGCATTGCACGGCGGTATCGCCGGCGGCGCCGACATCATTTTGATTCCCGAAATTCCATTCGATTACGACAAGATCGCGGGCGTAATCAAGGCGCGCGAGGCGGCCGGTTATCTGGGAACTGTTGTCGTGGTCGCAGAAGGCGCTCGACCCAAACATGGCGAACAAGTCAGACGTGAGGTGGAAGGCGGCGAGTTTCGTCTTGGTGGAATTGGCGGAATGGTGGCGCACGAAATTGCCGAGCGCACTGGAAAAGAATCGCGTTGCTGTGTGCTTGGCCATCTCCAGCGGGGTGGAGCGCCGACGACTCTGGATCGAATTCTGGGTACGCGTTTTGGAGTGAAAGCGGTGCAGTTAGCGAACGAAGGACATTTCGGCTCGATGGTCAGCTACCAGAATTATCAGGTGCGCCACGTGCCAATCGCCGAAGCCGTCAATCGCCTCAAACTGGTCCCACCCAATGGCGAGCTGGTCCAAACCGCGCGTGATGTGGACATCTCCTTCGGCGATTAGAGTACGCGAGACGCGTACGCTCCCCATTTCTGGCGATCTTTTCGTTGAGTTCCCTCGATGAGCCAGACAAATGAAACAGTTGTTGATGCGTTGTTTCACGACTTTGATCAGACGAACGCGCCCGGCGCCGCTGTCACGGTGATCAAGGACGGCAAACCTCTCTTCGCCAAAGGCTATGGCCTAGCCGATTTTGAAAAGAAAATTCCGTGCACGACGAATACGAATTTCCGGCTCGCTTCGGTAACGAAGCAATTCACAGCCATGAGCGTGCTTATTCTGGCGGAACAGGGGAAGCTTTCGTTGGAAGATCATCTTCCGAGATTTTTTCCAGAGTTTCCGGAATACGGTAAAGCAATTGCTCTTCACCATTTACTGACCCACACTTCCGGCCTTCCGGATTATGAAGATCACATTCCACAGGGCACTACGATTCCGTTGAGTGATCGCGATGTGCTTTTTATTTTGCGGCACCAGAGCAAGACCGATTTCCCGCCCGGCTCGCAATTTCATTACAGCAATTCCTCCTATGCCTTGCTGGCGTTGATTGTAGAAAATGTTTCCGGAAAAACCTTTCCAGCGTTCGTGAAAGAAAAGATTTTTGATCCGCTGGGCATGACGAATTCGATCGTCTATGTTGCAGGACTCTCCTCCGTGCCGAATCGCGCTTATGGTTACGCCAACGGAAAAAGCGGTTGGGAATTCTGCGATCAAAGTGTCACCAGTGCGATTTTAGGCGACGGCGGCATTTATTCTTCGGTGGCCGATCTCTTCAAATGGGACCAGGCGCTTTACACCGAAAAACTCATCAGCCTAAAGATGCTCGCCGACGGGTTCACCGCCTATTCCAGCCAGTCGGACTTTAAAGGCAGCAGTTACGGTTATGGCTGGTATGTCGGAAAATTCCGCGACATGGAACGAATCTGGCATTACGGCAGCACGTGCGGATTTTCGACAAAGATCGAACGCTTTCCGAGGAGGAAACTGAGCGTGATCGTACTGACCAATCGTCGTAACGCGGAAATTTCTCCAATCGTAGAAAGATTGATCGAACTATTTTGGTAAGTTCTACGACACATCTGCACACTAGCTCGACGATGTTGTAGTGCGCTGTCCCCAGCGCACCGAGCTTGGCTGTGCCGAGAGATTTCCGCTGAGACAGCGGACGCTACCGCGACTTTCGCGAATCGATCACTTTGATCTGGAAATCAAACATCAAACATCGAACATCAAACATCTGTGAAAATTGTCCTCGCTTATTCTGGCGGACTCGACACATCGATAATTCTCCATTGGCTCAAGGAAAATTATCAGGCTGAGGTCATCGCCTTTTGCGCAGATGTCGGTCAGGAAGAAGAACTCGCGCGTTTGGAAGCGAAAGCGTTGAAGACCGGCGCAACGAAATGCGTCATCGAAGATCTGCGCGAAGAATTCGCTCGCAATTTCATTTTTCCAGTGTTCCAGGCCGGCGCCATTTACGAGAACCAATATTTCCTCGGCACGAGCATCGCGCGTCCGCTTATCGCGAAGCGAATGGTCGAGATCGCGCGTGCCGAGAACGCGGAGGCAATCGCGCACGGCGCGACAGGAAAGGGGAACGATCAAGTTCGTTTCGAGCTAGCAGCGGCGGCGCTCGCACCTGAACTGCGCGTGATCGCGCCATGGCGAGAAGAACCCTTTCGCAAACAATTTCCCGGTCGCGCCGAGATGATCGCGTTCGCCAAAGCGAACGGGATTCCTGTCGAAGCGAGCGCGGAAAAGCCGTACTCGATGGATCGCAATCTTCTGCACATCAGCTACGAAAGTGGCGTGCTGGAAGATCCGTGGTTCGACGCCAGCTCGCCCCAGATGCGGGGCATGTACAAATTGAGCGCCGCGCCCGAAGAGGCGCCGGACGAACCCGAATATGTCGATCTTGCCTTCGAGAAGGGCATTTGCGTTGCGGTGAATGGAAAATCTTTGTCGCCGCTTCAGGTGATGCAAACGCTTAACCAACTTGGCGGCAAGCACGGAATCGGTCGCGTGGACGTTGTCGAAAATCGTTTTGTCGGAATGAAAAGCCGCGGCGTTTACGAGACGCCCGGCGGCGCGATCTTGCATTTTGCTCACCGTCAGGTCGAAACGCTCACCATGGACCGCGAAGTGATGCACTTGCGCGATAGTCTTGTTCCGAAATATAGCGAACTAGTTTATAACGGCTTCTGGTTCTCGCCCGAGCGCGAAGCGCTACAGGCGCTCGTGACTGAAACACAACGCGACGTGACGGGACTCGTTAGGCTAAAGCTTTACAAAGGCAACATCATTGTTGCCGGCCGCAAAAGCCCGAAGAGTCTCTACGATCCAAGAATCGCGACCATGGAAGGCGACGAATCATCGTACGATCAAAACGACGCCACTGGCTTCATCCGTCTCAACGCGTTGCGATTGAAGCTACGAGCTGCGATGCAAACTCAGCGCGGTTCGCGAAATCAATCAATGTGAGCAAGCGCGCACATAATGAAAAGAAATTTGAGCACTGGACAGAGTTGCCGAACGGCGGTCGACAATATTGGTATGAAGTGCCGGGGCGTTACGGTTGGAAAGCGCGCTATCTAAA
>QHPD01000026.1 GCA_003218975.1 Verrucomicrobiota bacterium | reverse complement strand
AACGCCAGACTGTGACCCGAGGATTACTACATCACAAAAGGTGTCCCCGGAGCGTAAACGAAACGTCAGACGATGGGTGAAGGAGAGGGAAGCTATGTCTGGAGTTCTTCTGACCAGGATCTTGGAGCGCCTAAAAGAGCTTAAAAAAGGGCCGGCATCATCGTAAACGCGAATCACAGCGCGATGTGAGCGGCTGTAAAACCTTTTGTTGCTGATTGCGTTAGGTTCGCCATACCAGAGCCGACCGAATGGGAGCGCATCGGAGATTAGATCGGTTTCGGGCGCACGAATGGTCATTCCTGGGCGCATTGTTCTGACTAATCCGGCGCAATGTGTTCTGACTTTTGAAATGCTGCCTCGCTAGGATTCGAACCTAGACAGAGAGATCCAGAGTCTCTAGTGCTACCGTTACACCACGAGGCAACGAGGGAGAAAATTAGGACCGATATCTCCCGCTGCAAATCGAGCGCAGTCGCGCTCGCGTGAGATTCAAACGACCGCGGTTTTCGCGCCGAGCAAGATCTCAGCGCCTTCTCGCGCCGCTTCGACTTCCAAAAGTTTCCCGTTTTTCGTCACCAATTCGCGGGCTTGTTCCACCATTTTACTGATCATCTCGTCGTCATGATTCGGATCGTGATGGAAAAGCAGGAGCTGGCGCACATCCGCATCAAGCGCCAGCGAAACCACGCTGCTGAGGGAACTATGGCCCCAACCGATGTGCTTCGCATACTCCTCATCCGTGTATTGGGTATCCAGGATTGCCACGTCGCAGCCTTGAATAAACTCGACCATCTTCGCGCGCTCAGCAGCAGCGAAATTTCTCGCCTCGTCCTCGCCTATTCCATCGCGCGAGGCCAATTGCAGTTTAAGCTGCTCGTACGGTTCATTATCAGGAAAGAACGCGATTGATCCCGAACTCGTAAAGAGACGGTAACCTGCGCAAATGCCTGGATGATTAGCAAACTTGGAGCGCACCTGGACCTTGCCGATTTGAAACTCCATCTCCTTCAGTTCCTCAATCGCCAGATGGCTGGGGAGCTCGCGTAAGCTCACGGGGAAAAACGGCGTCTCCATTTGGCTGGCCAGGATCTTGGCCAAGCCGGCGCGAGCTCCTTCATAGCCCAATACGCGGATGAGATTTTTCGGATTGTACGCCGGCGAAAAAAAAGGCAGTCCCTGAATGTGGTCCCAATGAGTGTGCGTGATCAAAAGAGTTAACTTCATCGAGCGAGACCCAAATTCTTTGTCCAATGCGAGACCGAGCAGGCGAATTCCGCTGCCGGCATCGAGAACAATGATCTCGCCATCAGCACGCACTTCCACGCAACTGGTGTTTCCACCATAACGCACTGTGCTCTTTCCCGGGACCGGAATTGAACCGCGAACCCCCCACAGCCTTATTCGCGCAGGTACCGACTCATCTTCGGCTACCGATATTGGCCTGGGCCGACGCGGAATCTGGGGCAGGAGTCGGTCAATCGTGTTGGAGAGCAATTCCCACGAGATCGGCTTGAGCAGGTACTCATCCGCGCCGGCTTGGAGCGCACTCGCTCGATCGACTCCGTAATCGCGGCCCGATACGACTATGATCTTCGTTGGTTGAAGCTGCTCCCGAATTGTGCGGCAAACCTGAAAACCATTCGATTTTGGCATCAACAAATCGCACAGAATAAGCTCCGGCCGATTGCGCAGCGCCAGCTCGAGCCCGGCGTCGCCGTCATTCGCTTGCAGCACTTTCCAATCTTCGCGGGTGAAAAGACCTGCGAGGGCGCGCCGGCTCTCGGCGTCATCTTCAATGATCAAAACACGAGGCATAGGTTGAACCGTTCGCGCCATTTCATATAAAGCAAGCTCGAACCGAAAGCACCAACTCTTTTTCGGATACTCGCGCCGAGCCTTCCTAAAAGAAAATGGGAATAATCAGGATCGCGAGAATGTTGACGACTTTGATCATCGGATTAATCGCAGGGCCGGCTGTGTCTTTGTAGGGATCCCCGACAGTGTCGCCGGTCACTGCTGCGGCATGCGTCGCTGAGCCCTTGCCCCCGAGATTTCCTTCCTCGATAAATTTTTTCGCGTTATCCCACGCGGCGCCACCCGAAGTCATCGCGATGGCGATAAATAATCCGGTGACGATTGTACCGACCAACAGCCCACCGAGCACGACCGCGCCAAGTGGCTTGATGACTGCGACCGCAACAACCGCAACCAACGGTAGCAGCGCCGGCACGATCATCTCCCGCAACGCTGCTTTCGTGACGATGTCCACACACGTCCCGTACTCGGGCCGATCCTGTCCGGTCAAAATTCCAGGCTTCGTTTGCAATTGCCGGCGCACCTCGCGCACGACCGCGCCGGCGGCTTTGCCCACCGCATCCATGCTGAACGCGGTGAAAATGAACGGCAGCAATCCGCCGATAAACAAGCCGATGATGACTTTGGGTTCGCTGAGCGAGAATTGATAGGAAAAGATTTCGCCACGTCTGGTTACGTGTTGGCTCAGCTCCTGCACGTAAGAGCCGAATAAAACCAACGCCGCCAACCCTGCCGAAGCAATGGCGTAGCCTTTGGTCACGGCTTTCATCGTGTTGCCCACCGCGTCCAGCTCGTCCGTCACGGCGCGGACTTCCTTTGGCAAATTACTCATCACTGCTACGCCACCCGCGTTGTCGGTGATCGGGCCAAACGAGTCGAGCGAGATGATGATACCTGCCATGGATAACATCGACATCACCGCGATCGCGATCCCGTAGAGACCGGCGAAATGAAAAGTGAGGAGGATCGCTAGGCCAATGCAGAGAACCGGCAGCGCAGTGGCATGTTCACCGGCAGCCAGCCCTGCGATGATGTTTGTGGCGTGGCCAGTCTCAGAAGCATAGGCAATCTTTCTTACCGGCCGGTAGTTCGACGAAGTGTAATAATTCGTAAGCGCGACGATGACGGGCGTCATGATCAAACCGACTAGCGACGCGAAATAAAGCTGGGCTGGCGAACGCAACACGCCGCCGATGGTTACACCATCTGGAAACAGTCGCTGCGTGACCGGCCAGAATAAAATCGCGGAAATCAGCGCGTTGGTCATCACAGCACCCATCAGAACAGCTGTCGGCTTGCCGCGCGCAATATTTACAAACAAGACGCCGCAGATCGCCCCCAGCACGGAGATGCCGCCGAGCACGAAAGGATAAACAATTGCTGCTGAGTTTCCGGCGAGCGTCAAGAGGCCGGCCAGAATCGCGCCGACCAGACTGACGGCATACGTTTCGAACACATCTGCCGCCATCCCGGCGCAATCGCCTACGTTATCGCCCACGTTATCTGCGATCACGGCTGGATTGCGCGGATCATCTTCTTCAAGGCCGCTCTCGATCTTACCCACGAGATCGGCACCTACGTCGGCAGCTTTGGTGTAAATGCCGCCACCGAGTCGTGCAAACACGCTAATGAGGCTCCCGCCGAGTGCGAGGCCCACCAGGCTGCGTATCGCCGCATCACTGCCGATCACCTTTGCTGCGATGGTGTAAAAGATCGACACGGAGAGCAAAGCAAGACCCACTACAAGCAAACCGGTTACCGAGCCGCCGTTGAATGCCATGCGCAGTGCGTTGATCCGCGCGATGCTGGCGGCCTGCGCGGTGCGAACGTTTGCAAGCACGGCCACACGCATTCCGATGAAACCAGCGGCAAGCGAACAGAACGCGCCAATTATAAATCCAATTGCGGTCGCAGAGCCACCTTGCTGAACGGTGCGCCAAGGATGATCTTTGAAAACGAATAGCAGTATGAAAATGATCACCGCGACCACGCTGACCGTCTTGACTTGCCGATTCAGATAAGCCTTCGCGCCCTCCTGCACCGCCGCCGAGATTTCGCGCATCCGTTCATTGCCCGCCGAATGGCGGATCACGGCCAGGATGAGAAAAAATGCGAATGCCACGCCGATGACGGCGCATAACATGGACAATGGCACGCCCGAGTTCAGAATGGTTATTCCAAATAAAACGCTCATGAATCTTCCGGCTGAAAGGTCGGGACTTTAGTGGGTTTTGGCGCAGTGGCAATTGCTTATTTGCAACTGCGCGAGCGCGCTCTGCCTAAATAATAGGCACGCGGCTAGAGCTCGAAAAACGTACGCAACCGGTTCAGGAAACTGGCCGTATACTCCCGCTCTTTCTTTTGGTTCTGGGCCTGTGAGGCCGCTTCTTTCAGAACACCTTCATTTTCCATTTTGCGTTTGGCCAGCAACTCGCTCAACCGCTCCAGGCAATCGGGCGATTCGCGAAGCACGTCGGCCATCACCGGTTTGCCGATCTCCAGCACATAACAATCGCTTTCGGCCTGCACCGTTGCCGTCCGGCTTTCACCAGTAAGAAGGGACATTTCCCCGAAGCAATCGCCCGCGCTCAACGTGGCGATGGGAATCGAAGTGCCGTTTCTTGAAACCCATACCCGCGCGGCGCCTTGCAGTAAAACGAACATGGAATCCCCCTCAGCACCTTCCTTGATTACATTCTCGCCACGACCGAAGTAATTGAGACGTGCCTCTTTGACCAGGTTGTCGATCTGGGCATCCGACAAACATTCAAAGAGCGGTTCATCACGCAGAATAGTGCGCGCCTCATCGTAGTCTTCCTGCACTGGACGCGCTGCTCGGCGCTCGAGCTGCAATGTCCGAATAGGGAAGGGGATCGTGATGCCCTGCCGCTTGAGTTCATACCAAATGTTTGTACGAACCGCGTCGTTGATCTCGTTGATCCTGGAATGATTGCCCATGTAGAACTTGATCTCGTAGATCACGGCGAAATCGGCGAAATCGACGAGAAAAACTTTTACCTTCGGCTCTGCCAGGACTCCGTTGGCGGTAGAAGCCGCTCGAAACAGAGCATCCTTCACGCGATTGGGTCGGTTCTTATATTCGACTCCGACGCGGATCCGCATCGCGTGGACTTCCGTCGGATAATGAAGATTGACGATGGCGTGGCCGACCATCTCGTTATTCGGGATGTCGAGATAAATGGCGTCATTCGTACGCAGCCGCGTCGAACGCCAGTTAATCTCCATCACTTCCGCAAAGCGCTCGCCGACTTGCAACCAGTCGCCAACCTTATAAGGCCGGTTAAGCTGGATTGATATTCCGCCTATAATCCCGGCAAAAAGATTCTGCCCGGCGAACCCGACGATGATTGCGACCACCCCGGAGCCAGCGAGTAGTCCGTTCAATTGCGCTTGCGCATGATACCCGTAACTCAGGACAAAAAGAAGTATGACCAAAAAAATGATGCCGCCGACAACTTCACGAAGAAAATGCGGAATCGGTGTCTGGCGCTTCTTCTCGAAATAAAAATCCCAAACATAGCGATTAATCAGCGCGACAACCAGCGCCGTGCTCAATAGGATTGCTGCTGCACCGACATGACGCCGCCAGGACGCATGGACTCCGTACACGACGATGGCTGCGTAAAAGGCCAGTATCAAACAGAAGAGCCGAAACAGGAGGCCGAGCCGCACACCAGCGCGGCGTTTTAGGAACCGGCCCGCACCAACTGCGAGAAAAAATGTCCCGACAAAGACGATCACGGTGATCGTCTCCCGTTCTATTTCGGAGAACGCTCCAGGCATTAGACTAGGAGTATATCAAAAAAGCCACGGACTAAAACAAGCCTCTTGCGATTGTAGCCGGCGTTGGTGTTTCTGCTGGTAGAGGCGGTTCACTCGAATCGCCCGGACGAATGGGTCAATCGCCTTTACCTCACTGGCGCGACGATCAACCAAGCCCAGCCGGCCAGAAAACAAAGGCCGCCGAGCGGCGTCACAGGGCCAAGCCAGCGCATATTTGTGAGCGCAATTGCATAGAGACTGCCGCTAAAAAGGAGAATGCCGGCAAATAGCAGCCACCACGCCCCGCGATTGCTCGCGCCGTAAAGTGCAAGCACTAAAAGTGCAACCGCGTGAATGAAATGATAAAGGACGGCTGTCTGCCAGGTCTGGAGCGTACCGCGCAGTTCGAGTGTCGATCTTAGCGTGTGCGCGCCAAAGGCTCCTAAAACAACCGCAAGAAAACAGAGACTCGCCGCTAGCCGGAAAAACAGGTTGGACATACAAACATTATGTCATGGCGGGTTTCCCAATCTCAAGATGGAGTCGTCCGTGCGAATTCACGGGTGCTAAAAAAAGGGCCGTGCCATCCAATTGCCAACTGGCTGGCTTCGCGGTTACTGTTCCGCTCATGGCCGTCTGGTTTTGGTACGCTGTTCTAGCGGCTTTGCTTTACGGCGCGCACCAAATCTTTACCCGGCTTGCCGCCGAACGGATCGGAGAGGGTCTTGGCGGATTCGTGGTCGAGGCTAGCGCCGCGTTGTCGATCCTGATTTATCTCGGGTTTCTCTGGCTTGGCGGACGTTGGAGCCAGAAGTTCAGTCTGCCCGGGTTTAATTATTCGCTGCTCACCGGCATCTGCGTCGGCGCGGGCACGATCGCATTTTTCCTGCTTTTTCAAAAAGGCGGTCCGCTCTCTTCGGTGCCGGCCATTTTGGCTGGCGGTGCCGCAATGATGGCCATCGCGGGTATTTTATTTTTCCACGAAGCGCCATCGTGGCAGCGGTTACTTGGCGTCACACTTTCGATCGCAGGGCTGTTTTTGCTGCGCAAATAAATCCGTTCTCCGGGCGCAAGATCTCACGCCATGCGACTTTTTAATATTGCCCTGCGGAATTGGCTGCCCAGTGTGTTCAGTATCTCGTTGTTCGTCGCTAGCCTTCGCGCGGAATCTCCGATTCAGGCGACGTCTTCAAGCGAGAGGATTTTTCGAGTTCCGGCCTCCCGTTTTCAGAATCGCCCGTCAGACCAATTATCGGTCGATCTTCGCCGTGGAATTGGGCCCGATGATGCTGCAGCCATCGCGCTCTATTCAAATCCAGCACTACGCGCAATTCGCGATCGTCGTGGGCTGGCGGCGGCGCAACTGATCCAGGCCGGAATTTTGCCGAACCCGGTAGTTTCCTACGCGCGCGACTATGTCACAGGCGGGAACACGGCAGGGACAGTCACTGGTGATAATTTCACTGCGGCCTGGGAATTCAGTGCGTTAATTCCATTTCTGCCGAAGCAGACCGCCGCTCGAAAGAATTTTCGCTCGGTGGATTTGGATGTTGCCTGGCAGGAATGGCAAATCGCGGTGAATGCTCGCGCGGCTGTTTATCGGGTGCTCAGCTTGAATGCGCAGGTCGCGCGTGCGCACGAAGCCAACGATGGCCTGCAGCAAAGCACGGATGCAGTGCGTAAGGCCGCAGAAGCGCATGAGAAAACTGTGCTGGATTTAGCGGCGGTTGAATCGGCCAGCCAGGATTCGCGCGCCACCGTGCTTGCACTCCAGCAAGAGTTTGAAAGACAGCGGCTTGGTTTGAACAAAATTTTGGGAGTGGAACCGGAAACAAACGTGGCTTTGCGCGAAGGCCTCACTTTGCCAACGCGCCTTGCCCCGCCAGATGAGCGTGGCTTGTTCGATGGGCTCGAATCGCGCCGGCTCGATCTTCTTGGATTGCAGCAGGGTCTCGAGAGCCAAGACGCCACGGTGCGCGCGGCCATTCTTGCGCAATTCCCAAAAATGTCGGCTGCGTTTGTAAAGGCCAGCGACACTACCAATGTGCACACGAGTGGTTTCAATGTGGCCATCGATGTTCCAATCTTCGATCGCAACCAGGGAGTCATTGCCACGGAACGGGCCACGCGCCAACGATTGCTCGACGAATATCATCAGCGGGTCTTTGAAGCCCGCTCCGATATCGCCACCGCAATCGCGGACATTCGTTCGCTCGATCGACAAATCGCCGCCGCTGAGGAAGCGCTGCCGCTTCTAGAAAAGCTCGTTAATTCCGCGCAAACCGCCATTGAGCAGCGAAACGCTGATGTGCTGAGTTATTACACTGCGCGCAGCAACTTGTTGCAGAAGCGAATTCAGCTGATCAAGCTTCAGGAGCAATTACTCGAAGCGCATACCGCTCTGGAGATCGCCTCCGGGCGATACCTTCCAATCAACAGAGCGTTGCAGACCAAATGAAGCGGAGACGAATCATCATCGGCGTTATTGCGTTCGTGTTGATCGTGTGTGCACTTGCGTGGATCACTCAGCAGTTTGGAGTTGGAAAAGAGGAGAAAAAGGCTGGCCCGGTTCCGCAGGTGCAGGTCGCGAAAGTGGAACGCAAAACCGTCACTGAAAACGTGATTGTCTACGGAAGCGTAGTCGCCCAGCCTGGAAAAACGCATTCTGTTTCGATCGCGTTCGAAACGCGCGTGCGCCACATCCTGGTGGCGCCCGGACAGTTCGTGCAAGAAAACGATCCCTTAGTAGAGATTGAGCTAAGCCCGGGGGCGCAGGTGCAATTTCAACAGGCTAAAAACGCGGCGGAAGCTGCGCGCAAAGAACTCAAGCAGACACAGGAGCGTTTCAATTTGAAGCTGGCCACAAACCAAGATCTGAGCGCAGCTGAAAAAACCGCGCGTGATGCAGAGGCGCAGCTCACGGCACTTGAACGCGCGGGCGCTGGAGGCGACAACCGCGTTCACGCGGATGTAATGGGGGTGATTGCTAAAGTGAACGCGCAAGATGGACAGATTGTTCCGCCCGGCGGTCCGCTGGTGGAAATCGTTGCCGAAAATGAGATTGAAGCAAAACTCGGCGTGGAAGCGGAGGATCTTTCAGCCGCGCGGGAAGGTGCGCCCGTCACAATCATCCCACTGAATGATCCTACCGCGCCCAAAGTGGAGGGCACGATTCGCCTCGTCACGCGACGGATCGACCCGACGACGCGGCTTGTCGATGTTTACGTCGCCCTGCCGGAAGGCACCAAATTGCTACTGGATGGCTATGTGCGTGGCGAGATTCAGCGCACCGAGAGAGATGCGCTGGCAGTGCCGCGCGCAGCCGTTTTGCCTAACGAATCGCGCGAATTCGAAGTTTTTACCGTTGCAAATAATCATGCGGTCAGGCACACAGTGAAAATCGGCGCGGAAAATCCGAATGAGATACAGGTAATCGCCGACGATCTGCGCGAAGGTGATCCGGTCGTAACTGTTGGCAATTACGAATTGGAAGACGGGATGGCCGTCGAAATCAAGAAATGAGCTTCACCGCATGGGCGCACGGCCATGCGCGTTCCATTTTGTTTTTGTTCGGCTCGCTTGCGCTGGCCGGCGCAGTAGCAAGTTTTTTGCTGCCGGTTTCACTTTTTCCGCAAGTCAGTTTTCCGCGCGTTCGCATCACACTCGATTCCGGTGACCGGCCGGCTGAGCAGATGACTGTGGAAGTCACGACTCCGGTCGAGGAGGCGGTGCGCGCCATTCCCGGCGTGCGTAGTCTAAGATCGACAACCAGCCGCGGCACGGCGGAGATCTCCGTCAATTTTAATTGGGGCGAAGACATGGTCTCAGCCATGCTGCAATGCCAGTCGCAGGTGAACAAAATTCTGCCGAGCCTGCCCACTGGAACTTCGTTCGAAGTGGAGCGCATGGACCCGACAGTATTCCCGGTCATTGCCTACAGCCTCACTTCCGATTCCCATTCGCTCATCGAACTCCGCGACCTAGCGCTCTATACTCTGCGCCCTGCGCTTTCCACCGTCTCAGGCGTCGCTCGTGTGGGCGTTCAAGGCGGGCGTGTCGAAGAGTACCGGGTCACGGTCGATCCAGACAAATTGCAATCGTTCAACATGACGCTGGCCGATGTCGCGAGCGCACTCTCTGCGTCCAACGTTCTCGTCGCAGTTGGTCGCCTGGAGCAGTACGACAAACTTTACCTCGTCGTTTCCGACACACGTTTCAAGAACTTCGATGAAATCGAGCACACCGTGCTGCGTTCAACGCCCGACGGTGTGGTGTTGCTCGATGATGTGGCCACGGTTGAACACTCGGCCGAACCGCAATGGGTGCGTGTTACTGCCGACGGGCACGATGCTGTTCTTTTTCAGGTCTATCAGCAGCCATCCGGAAACACGGTCGAAATCGCGCGCGGCATCAAGGCGAAATTGCGCGAAATCAGAAAGCAAATTCCCGAAGGCGTGAAGATCGCCGACTGGTACGATCAAAGCGAGCTCATTATCGCGTCGGAACACAGCACGCGCGATGCAATCGTCATCGGCATGGTGCTGGCCGCTTTCGTTCTGCTTATTTTTCTTCGCGACTGGAAAGTCACGTTGATCGCGATTTTGACTGTGCCGGCTGTCCTCGCCGCCACGATCCTGCTGCTTTATGTGCTGAAAATGAGTTTCAACATCATGACGCTCGGTGGTATGGCTGCTGCCGTTGGCCTCATCATTGATGATGCAATTGTGATGGTGGAACACATCGTTCGCCGCGTGCGCGCCGCACGCGAGGGCGATCCACGTGCGCAGGTGTTGAGCGCCGCGCGCGAATTCACCAACCCGCTCGCCGGATCGTCTGCAGCCACGATCATCATCTTTACGCCGCTGGCATTTCTCAGCGGTGTTACCGGCGCGTTCTTCAAAGCACTCTCTTTAACCATGGCAGCCAGTCTGATCATCTCGTTCGTTGTCGCCTGGCTCGCCGTGCCGATTTTGTGCGCGCGATTATTGAAGAGGCGAGATGCGGAGATCGAGGAGCACGGTGCGTTCACGCACCGCGTGCATCAGGTTTACCGCGACAACATGCAGCGGCTTCTTCGCCAGCCGCGGTTCGTGATCGCGTTTCTGGTGCCGCTTCTGTTGTTAGGCTTTATCGCCTTCAAAAATGTGGGCTCCGGTTTCATGCCGATAATGGACGAGGGCGGTTTTGTTCTCGATTACATTTCGCCGCCCGGCACTTCGCTCGCCGAGACTGATCGTCTTCTGCGTCAGGTTGAGTCGATCCTACAGGAAACTCCCGAAGTGCAGACCTATTCGCGGCGCACCGGATTACAGCTCGGCGGCGGCGTAACGGAAGCGAACATCGGCGACTTCTTCGTTCGGCTAAAGCCATTTCCGCGCCGTGGGATTGAAGAAG
>QHPD01000025.1 GCA_003218975.1 Verrucomicrobiota bacterium | reverse complement strand
GCGGAACGTGCCAGGGGCTGAGCGCCGACGTGGCGTCCTCGTGGTAACCAAGTCGCACAATCTCCGGCACCTTTTTCTGGAGATCAGCCCAGTCAAGTGGCAGCTTTGTCTCCCGATCCTGTACCAAACCGCGTCTTGCGTTGTAAACGGGATCACCGCCAAGAATGAAAAGTTGCTTGATCCGACCATCGTTTATGTCCGATGCCAGTTGTGAAATATCTATCGTGCGCGGATTGTGCGGAACCTGCCGGACGAGCAACGTCTGGCCGAGATTTTTTAGTGCAGCGTTAATTGCGTAAACAAGGAACTGCACTGCCGCTGACTGATTGGAGCCGACCAGCACCAAACTGGCGCCCGGTTTTGCAAGCAGATCATTCGCTGCCTCGCTAAGCCAATGCTCATCAAAGGTCCCTTCGCCTCCCGCACCTTGTAGATTGCCAACGACCGCGCCGAGCGCTGGATCGTTTGTCGCGGCCAGAATTTTTTTCGCGAGCGCGTGGGTGAACGCCGCAATCTGGCTCGCGGGACAACGGAGCCGGTGGTCCGCTACTGCGCCGGTGAGCGTGAAACGGTTTTCGACCACATAAAGGCGATTCATGCTGTCTGCCGCAGAATTCACCCGCCGGCGCGAAGTGAACGCGCGCACCGATTCGAGATCGCCCTGCCCGCAATCGAGAAAATCGCTGTCCAGAGCGAGAATCACATCTGCTCGATCGAATTTCGGGATCAGCCGTGCGCCTGCACCAAAAGCGCTCTGCGCAGCAAAGCTTTGTTCCTGACTCAGGAGCGGCTCGTAAACGCACCAGCGCATCCCGGGGAAAACTTTTTCCAGTTCTGTCCGCAATCGCTCGCGTGTGGGCGAATGCGTTTCTTGGACAAGAAACGCAAGACCCTCCCCATGCTGAGCAAGCAGCATTTTGCGGAGTTCTCCGATGTAGCTTTCAAATTCTTCACGCTTGCTCCCTTTTCCCTTGTGAACAAACCGCCGCGAGCGCGACGGATCGTAAAGATCGAGAATCGACGCCTGAACAAAAATGTCGGTTGCCCCAGCGCTGGCCGGATGCAACGGATTGCCTTCGAGCTTGATGGGGCGCCCGTCCACGGTCGTGGCGATAAGCGGAATTGCGCCTGTGCGCCGGGGCATCGCGGTCGCGTAATACAGAAATTTTCCGGGAATCGTCCACTCCACGTTTTTTGTGAACGGAACGAGATGCATCTCCGGCTTGCGACAACTCGTTAGGCCAATCCCCGCCAGCGCCATCGACGCACCCATTAATTTCAGGAAATCGCGCCGCGACCATTCGTCGCCGTTCAGCTCTGCCGCGCCCACCGGAAATTCTCGCTCCAGCCATTGGCGAAATTCCGGCGTATTGTTCAACTCGCCGAGACCGCGCCAGTAATGCTTGCCTGTTGATGGCTCTGGCGGATGATGAAAAACGCGTTTCATCGGTTCATCTGGGGAGCGCACGCGCCCTCGCGTGCTGCGGTTGGCGCCCTCGCCAATCGCCGTGCATGTGTTCGACTCGCCAGTGATCATGTTTCCCGCTGGAGAGTGTTCGCGACGAGGGCGTCGCGAACAGCTCGCGAGGCGCGTGCGCTCCCCAAAGCTCGCGTTGCCGCATTATGACTAGTTCGATCTTCATCGGTGGCACCCCTGACAATTTGTTGGTGGATTGATGTTCCAGCGCTCTTTCAGCGTCTGGCCGATCTCGGTTTGAGTGAGTCGTTTCTTCTTCGAAAAATCTTCACGCCCATCGCTTGGCTGTCCGTATTTCGCTACAAACTCCACCGGTTTCACATCATCCGGTTTCCAATCGAGATTAAAAACCTGGTCTTCCGGTCGCAGAAAATTTTCCGGATGCCGATGGCATTCGAGACACCATGCCATGCTGTGAGGCTTTGCCTGATAGACCACCGGCATGTGATTGACCGGACCGTGGCAACTGAAACAACTGATGCCCCGGTTCACATGCGCTGCGTGATTGTAATAAACATAATCGACCGTGCGATGGATCCACACCCACTCGATTGGGTCGCCCGTTTTCCAGCTCACCCGCACCGGCTCCAGCTTTGGATTGTCCTTTTGCACCTGGGTATGGCAGTTCATGCAGGTCTGTGTATTGGGCACATTCGAGTGCGCCGCCACCTCCACAAAACTATGGCAATACCGGCAATCCATTCCCAGTTGCGTGACGTGAATGTCGTGCGGAAACGGCACCGGCTGTATCGGTTGATAACCGACTTTGGTATATTTTGGCGTCACGTAATACCACGTCCCTGCGGTCAATCCACAAACGATCACGATGCCGCAAACCACGAGTTTAGGCGGCAGCCAATTCGTCCAGCGTGGAAAAAAATTTGCCATGGTTACCAATCGGCATCCGCGCTGGCGCGAGGTACTCGCCAGGATGCCAACAAATGAGAACTGTGCTTAGGATGTGCTTCGTTCAGACGCTGCAAAGGGTTCAGGTTAATTGCTCGTCCGAGGGGCAACGAGGATTCTATAAACACGCCGCGAGAGGGCAAAATAAATTTCGTCATTCACATCGATCCAAATGTTGCGTGGTGATACCCGATCACGTCAAAACTTCGCCAAAGCGTCAAGCCCTTAGATCGACATTGATCCTGCTGATGCTGTAGGGGAAGCTGACAGCTTCAATAATGTGAAATCATTTCGACTGGCGCATTGGCTGTTTTTCCTTTTCGCCGCATTTTCTGTGACTGCAATGACTCGCGCGCAAGAACCTGTCTCAAGCGAAGCCGAGCGGAGTCGAATCAATGTTGATCTCGTCCTTACCAATGGGAACGTCTACACAGTCAACGAGAAGCAGCCCAAAGCTCAAGCGATCGCGGTGAAAGGCGGCCGCATTGTTTTCGTCGGTTCGGATGAGGACGCAAAGAGATTTCACGCCGCGAAGGTTGTCGATCTTGTCGGTCACACCGTCGTGCCAGGCTTGACCGATTCACATTGCCACATCTTCGGAATCGGCGAGCGCGAGATGCAGCTAAATCTCGAAGGCGCAAACACGCTCGACGATTTTTTGAGCAAGGTGAAAGCACGCGTCGCCCAAACACCTCCCGGCAAATGGGTCACTGGCCGCGGCTGGATCGAAACATTTTGGAAACCGCCGCAATTTCCCACCCGCCTGGATCTCGACAAAATCGCGCCGGACAATCCTGTGTTCCTCACCCGCGCTGACGGTCATGCTTCACTTGCCAATTCCACAGCGCTAAAGATCGCCAAGATCGACAAAAGCACTTCGAATCCTTTCGGTGCCGAAATTTTGAAAGACAAAGCAACGGGCGAACCAACTGGGATGTTGCTCGATAACGCGCAGGATCTGGTCGCAAAAAATATTCCGCAGCCGACTCAAGGCGATCGCGAGAAAGCGCTGCTGCGCGGAATCGATCGCGAGATCAGGCTCGGCTGGTGCGAAATTCAAAACGCCGGCAGCCACAGGAGAGATATCGATCTTATCAGGAAAGCGTTCAAATCTGGTAAAATTAAAATCCGATTCATCAACGCGGTGTTCGGCCCTGGCGAAGACGCGGCGCAGTTCCTACGCGCAAGTGGAACGGGCTTCCAACCCATGGCCCATCGGCAGGATGCGGCTGCCACGTTGGCTCCAGCAATCAACGCGTTCAATCATCATTTCACGCAGCGAACAATCAAAGTCATTTTTGACGGCGCGCTTGGGTCGCGCGGCGCGGCCTTGCTCAAGCCGTACAGCGACGCGCCTGAAACTTCCGGTTTTCTGACCGAAAAACCCGAAGAGTTACGTCCGATGTTTGAAGAAGCGTTGCGTCGCGGCATTCAAGTGGAGACACATGCCATCGGCGATCGGGCGAACCGGCTGATCGTCGATCTTTACGAAGCGGCATTCAAAGCGGTTCCGCCCGAGCAAAGGAAAATCAAAGAACCACGCTGGCGCGTTGAGCACGCGCAGATTGTCGATCCTGCCGATCTGCCGCGGTTCGCGAAACTCGGCGTGATTCCATCGATGCAGCCCTCGCACGCCATCAGCGATTTGTTTTTCGCACCAGCGCGGCTCGGAATGGATCGGCTCGCTGGCGCGTATGCGTGGCAGAGTTTTCTCAAATCCGGTTGCATCATTACTGGTGGCTCTGATGCACCCGTCGAGCGCGGCGAACCGATGATCGAATTTTACGCTGCGGTCGCGCGCAAAAGCATCAAAGGCGAATCGGGTGAAGCATGGCATCGTGAACAAGCGGTTTCACGCGAGCAAGCGCTAAAAATGTTCACGATCTGGCCCGCTTACGCTGCTTTCGAAGAAAACGACAAGGGCTCACTCGAAGTTGGCAAACTCGCCGACCTCACGGTGCTCTCGAACGACATCATGAAAATTCCAGAGCTAAAGATTCTGGAAACTCATACTGTCATGACCGTGATCGGCGGTGAAATTGTATTCGAATTGAGTCGTCAGCGATCGTGAAGCAGAACAAAAGTAGAATCGATTTCGGCGCGTTCTCTATTCCGTGCCATCGCGATACTGCCGCATTAAGTACGCGCTCACTTACGGAAACATTCATGTGAAGAAAACCGCTGCCATATGACCCGAATTTGCGCCTTCGTTCTCACCGTTGTTGGGTCTGCGTTTGCTGCAGTGCCAACCGCCGATTCTCTTCCGGAGTTTATCCACGTGGATGGCGAGCGGTTGCGAACGCAAGACGGGGCTGACTTCGTGATCCAAGGTGTCGGAGTAGGCTCGCTCCGGGCTGAGCCGGTCGAGAAAGATTACGAAGCAATTGCGGGTCTGAAGTTCAACACTGTGACGCTGATGCTCAGTTATCGCAGCTTCTATGCAGAAACTGACCCAGGGGATTACATCGAGTTAGGCTGGAAGCGCCTAGATGAACACGTCGCTCTCGCCCGCAAATATGGTCTCCACGTCATTCTGCAAATGAGCAGCGTGGAAGGCGCGCAATTCGTGCCGATCAAGGGCGTCGCGTTTGATTACCGAATCTGGGTTCAGCCCGAACTACAAGAGAGGTTTCTCAATCTTTGGCAAGCAATAGCTGAGAGATACAAGGACGAGCAACACATCCTAGGATACGGCATTTTCTCGGAACCGGTCGTATCGGGGACCGCTCAGCAGTGGATTGATCTCGCCAATAAAGCCGTATCTCGTATCCGGTCCGTCGACAAGAATCACGTCCTTTTCGTTGAGCGTCTCTATGGAGAATTCGGTACGCGTCGAGAGATGTCGGGGATCGATTTCAGCCCGGAGCGCTCGTTCTTCCTCGTTCCCGATCGGAATGTCGTCTACCAATTTTACTTTTTTGAACGCGATGAATATACGCATCAACAGGCACCTTGGAGAGAGGATCGCGACAAGAATCTCCGCTATCCGGAGCTATCTTTCGAAATCGTTTATCGCGAGGCCCTCAACGACCGAGGTCGCGTCTTCCGCTTTAACAAGCAGTATCTGAGTTTCTATCTTAAACGGCAGCTTGAATTCGGCCGCAGGCATACGGTGCCAATGTTCGTGTGGGCCTTTGGACTGATGAAGAACTGCTTTGAGGGACAAGGGGGCTTGCAATGGCTGCGGGATACCAAGGCGTTGTTTGAGGATTACAATCTGAATTGGAGCTACTCCGATTATCGAGCCGACGATTTCGGCATTAACGATAATCCCGAAGCTGTGCGAATCCTTGCTTCACAATTGACAACCAAATCAATTCGATGACACGCATGATGATAAGAGTCGCGGCAGTTCGAAATCTTCCGATACGAGCGACCTTCGCACTGCCCATTTGCCTCTTTTGCTTCGTATTGGCCGATTCGCCATCGCCCGCGGCCACACACGAGCACGAGCATCCCGTCCCGGAGAAGCTCGGCGTCGTGAGCTTTCAAACGTCGTGCTCCGCCAACGTGCAAAAGGAGTTTGAGCGGGCTGTGGCGCTTTTGCATTCGTTTGCATACTCGGCGGCGGAAAAAGCGTTTCGCGAGGTGATAGCCAAAGATCCCAATTGCGCGTTGGCACATTGGGGCGTGGCGATGACTTACTTCCATCAGCTTTGGGAGCCTTACGTTGCGCCGGAAGACATCGCATACGGCCAGCTAGAGATCGATCAAGCGCAGCGGATTGGCGGGTCTGAAAAGGAGCGAGGATTTATTGACGCGTTAAGTACGATCTATGCGAAAGCGGATTCTGTGCCCTACCGCGAACGCGCGAATGCTTATACACTCGCCATGGGCAAACTCGCCGAGGGAAATCCCGACGATGTCGAGTGCCAGGTCTTTTACGCGTTAGCACTGATCGCCACCGCCTCACCGACCGACAAAACTCACGCAAACGAGAAGAAAGCTGCCGCATTGCTCGAGCCGCTATTCAAGAAATATCCGCAGCATCCCGGTATGGCGCATTACCTGATTCACGCGTGCGACAATGCCGAAATGGCGCAGCGCGGTGTGGCTGCGGCGCGGGCTTATTCGCAAATTGCGCCGTCAGCGCCGCATCCATTGCACATGCCTTCGCACATCTATACGCGATTGGGAATGTGGCAGGACTCGATCGGTTCAAACCTCGCCGCGAGAACCGCCGCGCATGCTCAAGGCGACATCGGCGAAGAATTGCACGCAATGGACTATCTCACCTACGCCTATTTGCAGCTGGGTCGCGATGCCGAAGCCGAGGGCGTGCTTGAGGATTTGCATGCAATGAAAAGTCTGCGCGCGGCCGAGTTCAAGATAGGCTACGCGGCGAGCGCCATGCCTGTGCGCTACGCCATTGAACGTCGGCAATGGGCGGAGGCTGCTCAGCTTGAACCGATCTCCGGTACGCAGCCGCACGTTTTCGCCATCACGGTGTGGGCGCGTGCCATCGGGCTCGCACGTACCGGACAACCGGCGGCTGCGCGACAAGAGCTCGACCGCTTGAAGACAGCATACGGGAAGCTACAGGCCGCCGGTGATGACTACTGGGCAGCGCAAGTTCAAGTCCAGTTGAATGAGGCGCTCGCGTGGATAGCGCACGCCGAAGGAAAAGATGATGAAGCTCTCCAGCTCATCCGGGAAGCCGCCGATGAGGAGGACGCGATCGAAAAGCGTCCGGTCACGCCGGGTGCGATCGTTCCAGCGCGCGAACAGCTGGGTGATCTCCTCTTGGAATCAAATCATCCGCAGGAAGCCCTCAAAGAGTTTGATCGTGCGCTCACAATGACTCCGCAACGCCGCGCCGCGTTGAGGGGCAAGGCTCTTGCCACTGAAATGATCGCAGCTATCCACTAGCGAAGAGCGATAATGCAACGGCAAAGAGTGTGGCCCTGCCAAGGTCAAGCTACGCCACGGCCTTCGGAGGATTAAGACTGGATTCCTCCAGTGCTGCACGGTCCCAATCACCTAAAGTTGATGCGGCGTCGTAAACGCTCTGCGCAAAATCCAGAAGGACATCGTCCGGTGATGGCGCAGTCCGGACCACATCGTACGGAAGAACGAACTCGTGCAGTTGCGCCGAATACGATGCTTCTGCCGGACGCACTTTCGCCTGCCCAAATCCCTGCGGCTCGGGATAAGCGTAAGAGTAGAAGATTGGCGTCGGGCTGGCTGCGTTGCCCGGCCAAAAACCGACGCTGTTGACTTCCTGCGCGTAGGCTTCGCGAGTCACGCGGTCCGGCAGATGCGGAATTCCACCCGGATGCGGCGGCGCGGCGCGGCCGGAGAATCGCGTGACTGCGAGGTCAAAGCTTCCCCAGAAGAAATGGACCGGACTGCATTTTCCGCAGAAACGCGAGCGAAACTTCGTAAGCACTCGAGTCGCTTGGACCAAGACCCGCCAAAATCGGTTCGCATATTCCGGATCGTATGATCGGTGGGTCTGGTCCTGGTCGAATGGAATTGGATCGGCAATTTCGTTCGGGACGTTGTCGATCTTCACGTGCAAGTTGAGCTCATCAAGCGCATTCATGGCCGCGTTGTAAAATTCGGCAACTGATTGCGGCCGCATCTTCAATGCGCGAACGCCGCCATCACTTTTCAAGATGCGCAATTCGTGATCGATGAAATCAAAATCGATCTCGAACATGTGAAGCCCGTGCGGGATCGGCGAAGTCGTCAGGCCGCGTGAAGTCACGTACAGCGTGACGTGCCAGGAATGATTGATCCAAGGCGTCAGCGTGAGCCGGATCTTGCCCACGATCTGCGTCCACATGTGCAACGTCTCGGCCGTTGCCTGCCATTCATTAAAAGGCAGATCCGGCCAAGAGGCGTCGCGCTCAGTCATCGTTCCCGAGTTTAGAATCTAAAGTCGCCTTCGCAAACCTTCTCACTCAACTTACGTCTGTCACTGGGAATCTCGCGCTGCCGAAGCTTCAGGCAGCACTTCCTTTTCCACCGGGGCATCGCACGCGGCGACCAGCGATCCAGAATGAGCGGCTCGATGGGAAAATCCGGTTTACGGATGCACTTCCTTTGACCATCAAAAATTTATAGTCGCCGCTCGGCGATCGGTTTGCTTATGAGTACAGATACTCGTCGTGATATTGACTCACTCGCGTCCGCTCGCTCGGCCTAAAGGCTTGCCCATCTATGTCACGCGGTTCCCGCCGGCTCCATTCACGCTGCGGCGCGACACTCTCGAAAGAACAGAGCGCACTACGAATAAAGATATTCGTCATGGTATTCTCTCTGCGGGGCGAACTGGATGTTTTCGTTCCCAGTTTCGGGATACTCGAAGATTTTGCCTTCGTAATTGCGGATGACGATTTTTTCGTTGTCGTGATAGAGAACGTAACCGGGATTGATCGGCACTTTTCCGCCGCCACCCGGGGCGTCGATGACAAATTGCGGCACAGCGTAACCGGTGGTGTGCCCGCGCAGGCCTTCGATGATCTCGATGCCTTTGGCGACGGAGGTGCGCAGATGCGATGAGCCGTTGATCAAGTCGCATTGGTAGATGTAGTACGGGCGGACGCGGCACATGAGCAATTTGTGCACGAGCGTTTTCATAGTTTCGAGATCATCGTTCACGCCGGCGAGCAAAACGCTCTGGTTGCCGAGCGGAATGCCGGCATTTGCGAGGCGCTCGAGCGCTTCCTTGACTTCAATCGTCAGCTCACGGGGATGATTGACGTGCACGCTCATCCAAAGCGGATGATGTTTCGCCAGCATCGCGCATAGTTCGGGCGTGATCCGTTGCGGCAGGAAAATTGGAACGCGCGTGCCGATCCGCAGAAATTCGATGTGCTTTATCGCGCGCAGTCGCGAAAGCAATTTGTCGAGCTTATCGTTGCTGAAAATGAGCGCGTCTCCGCCGCTCAAAAGCACGTCACGCACTTCGGTGTGTTGTTCGAGATAACGGAACGCTTCTTCGAAATCGGTGTGCAATTCCTGTTCGCCAACACCGCTGACGACCCGACTGCGCGTGCAATATCGGCAATAACTCGCGCAGCGATCCGTCACCAGAAACAAAACGCGATCCGGATAACGATGCACCAAACCCGGCACGGGCATGTGCGAATCTTCGCCGCACGGATCGGCCATGTCGTAAGGCGACGACCAAGTCTCTTCGATACGCGGAATGACCTGACGCCGGATCGGATCGTCCGGATTGTCGCGCGGGATCAGGTTAAAAAAGTGCGGCGTGATTGCGAGCGCGAGCTTGTCGCCCGAAAGCAGCACGCCGCTCCGTTCCTCGTCGCTAAGATCGACATATTGCTCGAGCCGGTCTAGCGACGTTACTCGGTTTTTAAGCTGCCATTTCCAATCATTCCACAGTTCCGACGCGAGCCCGCCATTGCGGGACCAATAGCCGGGCGCGTGTGAGACGAAGTCTTTCCCATCCCCTTTTTTTGCCGCAAAAGTGATCATTTTGTTGGGTAAACACAAAAAAGTTAAGATCGTTAAATATCGTGTCAATGCAGGCACTCGGCCGTGCGCTACGCACGCGGATGAGCGAGCATCCGTGAGCTATTTGCCGCCGAGAACGCTCAGCTCCCAGCGGTAGCCATCGGGATCGTGGAACCAAAGGCCCATGTTTTTCGAGCCGGGTGCTTCGGGTCCGATTTCGTCGCCGGGGTCTTCTATGGCTGCGCCGATGCTCTTTAGATGGGCGAGCGCCTTTCGTAACGTCGCCATGTTCGGTAGATGAAACGACATATGATCAATCGTTTCGGGTGAGGGCTTCCCCTTGAAAAGGGCGATGGTGACGTAGTCGTTACCGACGGCAACCCCATTATCGAAATCGAATTCTTTTCTTAGTCCCAACGCGCGCTCAAACCATTTCGCGCTCTTCTCTGGATCGCGCACTGCTAGCCCAAAGTGGCCAACCTCGCCGAGCGTGAAAGGTACCTTCGCCATCTCTCTCCTCTTACTCCCGACCCCAGATCATGGCGACAGAGGTCGTCAGGCTTCCGCCCATGTTAAAGGTGAGGAATCTTTTAACGTTTTCGATCTGACGCGCGCCAGCTTGCTCGGTGAGCTGTTGATACGCTTCGAACACCTGACGCACACCGGTCGCACCCACCGGATGTCCATCGCCAATCAAGCCGCCACCGGCATTTACCGGAATCGTGAAAGATGCTTTTACTTTTTCGGCACGCACCTGCGGCAGTGCCGTGGCGCCGCTTTTGACAAGCTCGACTCCTTTGCCCCGCTCGGCGAATCCGAGAATTTCATACGCGACGATCTCGGTAATCGAAAAGCAATCGTGCACTTCCGCGCCTTGCATGTCGCGTGGTTTCAAATTTGCCATCGAGAAGGCTTTCTCGGCTGCCTTTCGCGCTGTCGAAAATGTCGGCGCATCTTTTTTGTCGAGCGGCAAATAATCCGTGGTATGACCGTAGCCGAGCAGGCGCACCGTGTTGCTTTTATCGCGACTGATCTTCTCAAGATACCTTCCGGAGACGAGAATGACCGATGCCGCGCCGTCAGTGATCTGCGAACAATCGGAAACCTTAAGCGGAGGCGCAACGCTCGGATTTTTATCGGACACCTGAGATGCGCAATCGAGCGTAAGATCTGCATCGCGCATTTGTGCTAGCGGATTCAGCTTCGCGTGCGCGTAATTTTTCCATGCCACCTGGGCAAGATCCGCTTCGGTCGCGCCATATTTCTCGATATAAATTTGCGCGATGCGCCCGAATAGTTTCGGGAACATGAAATCGCCGTATTCCGGTTTCTCGTTGTGATAATCGGCGGCCGCGCCCAGCACATCGGAGCCATCGAGCGACGACATTGTCTTTTGCTGTTCAGCGCCGACCACGAGCACCACGTCATAAAATCCGCCCATGATCCATTCCGCGCCGAGCAACACCGAGAGTGCGCCTGATGCGCACGCCGCTTCGGTATGAATGGTGGGTATGCCGTGCAATTTCGGATCGATCTCGGGAATAAACGCGCCGAGCTGCAACTGCTTGGTGAACTGTCCGGCATTGAAGTTTCCAACTACGCCCGCCTGAATTTCAGCAGGGTCAATCTTCGCGTCCTCGATCGCCTTTTTGCCGGCCTCAATAATGATGTGCCGGATGGTTTTGCCTTCCTTCTTCAGGTTGCGCTTAAAATCCGTGCGCCCTCCGCCGAGAATGAAAACTTCGTTCATAACATTATTAATTTAGCTGTTCTTCCTACCCTGTCATCCCGAACGAATGTGAGGGACCTCACAAAAAACTTCCGTGCCTTCAGAACTCCTGGCGGCCTGCCACAACGAATTGACGTGGCACGCCGCTCCTATCTTGGAAACAATTCGCGAGTAGGCGAGATCCTTCGCGGTCTTCGCGGCTCAGGATGACATGCTTTTTAATTCACCCACCGAAGGCGTCGAGCCCTGTGATGTCGCGACCGATGGCTAATGTGTGGATGTCATGCGTGCCTTCGTATGTGTAAACCGTCTCGAGATTCATCAGGTGCCGAATGACTGGATAACGGTCGCTGATTCCCGCAGCGCCCAGGATATCGCGGGCCTTGCGCGCGCATTCGAGTGCCATCCATGCGTTGTTGCGTTTCGCGAGCGAAATTTGCGCCGGCGTCACAGCGTCTGCCTCCATCATGCGCGTAAGACGCAGCGCCAGTAATTGCGCCTTGGTTATTTCCTGCACCATCCAGACCAGTTTTTCCTGCACAAGTTGGAAACCGGCAATCGGGCGGCCAAATTGTTCGCGTGCTTTTGCGTAGGCAAGCGCCGTCTCGTAACAATCAATCGCCGCGCCAATCACTCCCCACGCAATGCCTGCGCGCGCCTGCGCGAGACAGGACAACGGTGCGCTCAATCCTGAGGCTTGGGGCAAACGATTCTCCGCTGGTATCCGGCAGTTTTCGAACCAGCACTCCGACGTACGCGACATGCGCAGGCTGAATTTTCCCTCGATATCCTGTGTGCGAAACCCCGGCGCGTCCTTCTCCACGATGAATCCGCCCACACGCCCCTCGTCGTCCTTCGCCCAAACCACCTTCACATCTGCGATGGAGGCGTTGCCGATCCAGCATTTGCTGCCGTTCAAGACATATTGATCGCCATCGCGTCTGGCACGGGTTTCCATCCCACCTGGATCGGAGCCGTGCCGGTGTTCGGTCAGCGCAAAACAACCGACCTGTTCGCCCGATACCAATCCCGGCAGCCAGCGCGTGTGCTGTTCAGGTGAACCGAAGGAATGAATCGCTTGAATCGTCAGCGCGCCCTGCACAGATGCTAGCGAGCGCAGACCCGAATCGGCGCGTTCAAGCTCCTGCATGATGAGCCCATAGGCTGTGTAGCTCAACCCCGCACAGCCGTGCTCCTTCAGATACGGGGCGTAGAAGCCTAACGAGCCCATGCGTCCGGTGAGATGTTCCGGAAACTTCCCCGCGCGATGATGGGGGACGATCTCGCGCATGACTTCCTCCTCCACAAAACGCCGCGCCCGATCTCGGGCAGCGCGCTCGTCGGACGTGAGGAGCTCTTCGATGCCGTAGTAATCCAGCGAGGTTGGCGTCATGTCTTGCGTCTCCGGTCGGAGCGACACTATTACGCCCGCTAGTGCCAATCAATAAGATCGACATCGCCGAGGTGCCCACGATTGAAATTCAACTGGAATCATGGAAATAGCAGTGAGCCATTGCGCGACTTCAACATCCCGCCTGGCCGCGCCGCCTCTACCTCGTAAGGCTGCTAGCGCTCCGCATCAAACCAACGCCGAGCCGGAAGGCGAGCGCGTTCGGTTGCTTCCGCAAAGTTCCCGCTCGGAAAAAGACTAGTGCCCATCAGCACTTCAGTCGCACATTCACATCCGGTCCATGATACAGCGTAACCTTTTTTGAGCACGACACCGAATTAATTTCTCGAAACATCGAACTAGGGCAGCGCGATGTTGAACTGGACGGGCGAGCCTTGATACGAAACCTGGCCGCGGAAAAGCAATTGGTTTCCCCAGTATGCCTCAATGAAGTAGGGCTGGGGTTGCGGAGCAACATTCGCAAAAAAATACGCGCCGTTGGGGGCACTGAATGATGGCGCACTACGACCAACGACTGGGTGGACGAGATAAACCGTAGCGCCGCCCACCACTCCGCGTTGCTGGGAGGCAACCACGCCGGAGACGGGCGGAGCGGGCACTTGGGCGCGAACAAACCCGGGCTCCATCACCGCCATCACGGCTAACAGAAAGAGAAATCGCAAGAGGTTCATAAATAGTTCACGGTTTCTGCTGTGGCTGTTTTTGAACTGGCTCAAGATTTACGCCGGCGGGTACCCGCTCGATGTGGCCGGGTACCGGCGGCGCGGCGACGGTAATCGGCCCGGAATTGGCCTTGGAGAACTTCAGGTCGTCGGGCAAAGCGAGTCGCTGCTGCCTGGCGTCTTCGATTTTCAGCGTCTTTACGACTGTCTGCGGTTCGTAGCCGGCTGCGTTGACTACCACTGTAAATCGCTGGTTATCTACTCGCAGCTGCTTGTCGACCTGCCCATCAGAGTCCGGCGTAAATGTGTCTGCATATTGGACGCTTACAGTTACCTGGGAGGGTTTGTCGATCCAGATCTTCCCGACAAGGTTCAAGGGCGGAGGAGTCCTGGACGCCCAAATGGCGAGCGCAACGAAGGCAAGGCCGATGACAAAAAGGCCCAGAGCGGGATAGGTTGTGCTGATCTTGACCTTATCCGCGAGTTCCACGGTCAGGCTTCCGCCTTTCACCGCTGCCGAGAGCTTGATAACGCCCGTCTTTAACAGCCAGATGGCGCCGCAGACCATTACGATTCCGCACGCTCCGCACGCGTAAATGGAAAAATTATGCGGGTCCATGGCTGGAGATGAAACAGAGATTGTCCCCGGAGTGATTCACGTCGTCGCGTGACACCACTTCCAGAATCATCATACAGCGAGATTGCTAACTGTTCGGGGAGAAGACAAGTCTAAATCTTCAATCCGCTAAAACGTAGAGTCGAGTCTACACATCTGGCATTTCATTCCGACAGCTTTTTTTCGTCTAGCCCAGCCATTGTGCCTAATTTCGAGATTTTAATTGCATTAGGCGGGACAGCTACAGCTTTTCGGGGCGTAAATATTTATGAGATCGTCCTGACGGTTCTGTTTCGCAAACGGCTTTGAAATTTGTTTCGGATCATGGAAATAGCACCCAGGCATGGCACGACTCCACGAGTATCAGGGCAAAGCCATTCTTGCCGCCAACGGATTCAAGATCCCGCGTGGCCGCGCCGCATCAAATGCCGATGAAGCCGTAGCAGCGGCCAAGGAACTTGGCGGCGAAGTAGTCATTAAAATCCAAGCGTGGACCACCGGGCGCGCTGGTATCGGCGGAGTCGCTTTCGCCAAAAAGCCAGATGACGTGCGTGCGCATGCTAAGCGGATGTTGTCGATGAAAGTGGGACACTTTCCAGTCGAAGCGGTACTGGTTGAACAGAAGATCGATATCGACCGCGAGTTTTTTCTCTCGTTCGCCATTGATGACACCGCTCGGGCTCCGGTAATCATTTTCTCCGCTGGCGGCGGGACGGGAATTGAAGAGCGCGCTGCGTCGACGCGGCGCATTTCTTGCGATGTGGACCGCGGACCTCTCGATTCGGCTGTTGACGAAGCCGTTGGCGGGTGCGGCCTTCCGCAGGCGCATTCGAAGCAGTTGGCCGAGTCGATTCGAAAATTATTTGTCGCCGCGCGCAGCGTTGAAGCGCGCTCGCTTGAAATTAATCCGCTCGTACTGACCAAAAGCGGCGAGTTTGTCGTAGCCGATTGCCGGATCACGATTGATGATTACGCGGTCGCGCGACATCCCGAACTTGGAATTGAAATTGCCCGTGAGTTTGATCATCCGCCCACGGCACTCGAACGCATCGCGTACGCTGTCGAACAAAATGATCATCGCGGCACATTTTATTTCGCGCAATTAGCGACGGCGGCTGCCAAGGGTTCTAAAGGCTTAGTTGGATTTCACGGCGCGGGGGGCGGCGGATCGATGATGTCGATGGACGCCATCGTAAACGCCGGATTCACCGTCGCCAATTTCACCGACACAAGTGGCAATCCGTCGGCATCCAAAGTTTATCGCGCCGCTCGGATCATCTTGGCGCAGCCCGACCTGGTGGGGTATTTCGGTTCCGGCTCCGGTGTCGCGAGCCAGGAACAATATTGGTCTGCCTACGGACTGGCCAAAGCATTTTGGGAACTTGATCTCGACATTCCCGCGGTGATTCGTTTGGGCGGCAACACCGAAGACCGCGCCGTGGACATTTTGCAGCGAATGTCCAAACTGCTTCGCGCACCGGTCGAAGGCTATCGCAAGACCGACACGCCGGCCATGATCGCCGGCCGCTTCGCGGAACTCGTCGAAAGTGCAGGCGGCGCAAAATGGAAACCCCGTCCGCCGCGTGTGCCCAAGTTCGTAAAGGACCCATCATCGACGATGTTCCCCGTAAAAAATGGCTGCGTGTGGATCGACACGGCGAAGTGGCCGCAAATTCGCAGTGCGATCGAGACGCACTCTGGCGAGTTGATTGTCGACCATGCTGGCGCGCCCGCGACATCTCTACCGAGCGAAGAACTTGCCACCAAAGATTCCGAGTTGCTCGCATGCGATGTGGAGTCTCGCCTTGCCGGACTCGAAGGCTTCTATTTGGAACTTGATATCCCTGGACTAGACGAACTCATTGGAGGCACGCGTTAAATGGCAATTTTGATTGACGAGACGAAGCGCGTGCTGGTGCAGGGTATCACGGGGCGCGAAGGTCGTGCGCGTACGCGCCTAATGCGCGAGTACGGAACGAATGTCGTTGCTGGCGTGACGCCGGGCAAAGGCGGGCAGAGTGTCTTGGGCGTGCCCGTGTTCAACGCGCCGCAGGAAGCGGTCGATTCATTAGGTAAGATCGACATCTCGGTCCTTTTTGTGCCGGCGGCTGGCGTAAAGGAAGCGGCGATTCCCGCGATTGATGCCGGGATCAAACTCACGGTGCTGGTGCCCGATCGCGTGCCGGTGTGGGACGCGATGGAGATCGCGGCAGCAGCAAAAGCAAATGGCGCTATGTTTCTTGGACCAAACACGCTCGGAGTGTTGAGTCCGGGGAAGGGCGTGGTCGGCATGATCGGTGGTCGCGCTGAAAGTGCGCGACAATGGTTCAAGTCCGGCGTCCCGAAGGGAGTGGGAGTGATCAGTCGCTCCGGCGGCATGGCTTCAAGCACTGGTTATTATCTGGGACAAGCAGGAGTGCGTATTTCAACCATCGTGCACATTGGCGGTGATGCGGTCCTTGGCGTTCGGATTCCCGACGCGGCGCTGATGTTTGAAGCTGATCCGGTCACGGAAGCCATTGTGATCTTTGGCGAAATCGGTTCGTCACAGGAGGAAGAATTGGCGGAGCTCGTTCGCGATCGAAAAGTTACCAAGCCCGTGATTGCATACATCGGCGGCAAAGCGGCGCGCGAAGGCACCCGGTTCAGTCACGCGGGCGCGATCATCGAAGGCGGCCGCGGCACGCACGCCGGCAAAGTGAAGGCGTTGCGTGAAGCCGGTGCCACGGTGGTCGATGCGTTTGGCGAATTGACGGGTGCAGTCGCGGAGATTCTCAAGAAAATGAAAGGACAAAGTCTCATGAGTGAAGCCGACAAGAAAGCAACATGGAACACCGCTATCACGCGCGTGGAGCCTAACAAAGTGGCGGTGCGCGGATACGATATCGCCGAGCTCATGGGACGAGTCTCCTTTGGCGCGGCGGTATATTTAATTTTGACCGGCGAACTGCCATCGCCTGCCGTGGCACACTTGATGGATGCGATCCTGGTATCGTCAATCGATCATGGCGCCACACCACCGAGCGCGGTGGCTGCGCGCACCGTCGCATCTACCGGCGCAACGTTGAGCGCCTCGATCGCCGCCGGAATCATGTCGATCAATCGTCATCATGGCGGCGCGATTGAGGATTGCGCCCGCCAACTGAGAAAGATCGCCGATCGCGCTACCAGTGAATCCATCTCTCTGGATGAAGCCGCCGCGCGCACGCTCGCGGCCATGAAGGAAGCGGGCGAACGCATGCCCGGATTCGGTCATCGCTTACACAGCAAGGACCCGCGTACCGCACGTCTGTTCGAGCTCGCGCGCGAAGCCGGCGTGGACGGCGTGCACATGAAAGCGGCGCGCGCCGTTGAAAAGTC
>QHPD01000024.1 GCA_003218975.1 Verrucomicrobiota bacterium | reverse complement strand
GCTGCGTTCGGCCTCGCTCATCCGAAACGCTGTCAAAATCGTATCGGCCATTTGCTCGACATCGTAAGGATTGACCAGCACCGCGCCCGACTTGAGTTGCTCAGCCGCGCCGGCGAACTGGCTCAGGATGAGTACGCCATCTTCCTCGATTCGGCACGCGCAATATTCCTTGGCTACGAGATTCATTCCGTCTTTGAGCGGCGTGACGAAGCCGATGTCGCACGCGCGATAATGCGCGAGAAGATCGTCGCGATCGAGGCTGCGAAAGTGATATTGCACCGGCAACCAGGTGCTGGTGGAGAAACGACCGTTGATGTCGCCAACCAGCCGGTCAATGCGCTCCTTGAACTCGTGATACCTTGGAATTTCCACCCGACTCGGCACGACCACCTGGATCAGGATAACGCGGCCGCGTAATTCCGGATGACGTTCCAGAGCGGTGCGAAATGCACGCAACCGTTCGGGAATTCCCTTGCTGTAATCGAGCCGGTCCGAACCGAGAATCAACTGACACCCAGGAAAAGTGACGCGCAGCCGCTGCGCTCTTTGCTCGACCGTTTCGGACTTTGCCCCATGTTCAAATGAGTCGAAGTCGATCCCGATCGGAAAATGACCGACGCGAATTTCGCGTTTTTCGAAACGGATCAATTGCAGCTCGCGGCGAGAAACAACTTTTGCGTCTAACATGACGCGCCGGACGCACTGGAGAAAATTGCGCAGATCGCGCCGGGTCTGGAATCCGAGCAGATCGAATTGAAGCAGCGCGCGCAGAAGCCGCTGTTGTTGCGGCAGCTTTGCAAAAATGTCGTACGGCGGAAACGGGATGTGTAGAAAAAACGTTAACGCCGAAAGCTTTCGGTCCACGCTCTGCTCGCGCAATGCCTGGGCGACATACATCAAGTGATAGTCGTGCACCCAGATGAAGTCGTCCGGCTGCGCGGATTGCGCGATTGCATCCGCGTAACGCACGTTCACTTGTTTATAAGCTTGCCAGAACGCCGGCTCGAAGTTACAGAAGTTTTGTAGATCGTGAAACAGCGGCCAAATCACCTCGTTGGAGTAGCCGTAATAAAATTCGTCGCGTTCGGTTTCACTCAGACTCACCGGCACAACCTTGTAGCCGGCGTATCGCGTGGCTTCGACGAGCGGCTCCTTTGGGATTTCACCTGCAATTCCCGGCCAGCCGATCCAGGTTCCGCCGCGCTCGCGCAGCACCGGTTCGATCGCGGAGACTAATCCGCCGACAGCAGGTGTTACCGTCCACAAATCCTCCCCAGTCGAGTCGAGCGCGAATGGCAATCGATTGGAAACGACTATCAGACGATTCATTACTACTAGAGTTTTTAGCTCGTTTCGTTGAATCGTTGAAGCGTTAAAGCATTAAATTGAAATGATTCCTTCGGCGCTCGAGCACATTCAAGCGATCGCCGGGCGCAGCGGTCGGCTCGCCGTTTTTCTTGACTACGACGGCACGCTTACGCCCATCGTCAGTCATCCAGAGAAGGCGTTGCTCTCCGATTCCATGCGAACAACGCTGCGGGCGCTGGCCGCCCAAGTGCCAGTCGCCATCCTCAGCGGCCGCGACTTGGAGGACATGCGTCAACGGGTGAGGGTCGAAGGGATTGTTTACGCAGGCAGTCACGGGTTCGACATTGCCGGCCCGCACGGATTGCGGAAACAAATGGCCAGTGAGTTTCTCCCTGTTCTGGACGCTGCGGAAAAAGAGCTCGGCGAAAGACTTGCTGGCATTTCCGGTGCGCTACTCGAGCGGAAGCGGTTCTCCATTGCTGCACATTATCGTCAGGTCGCTGACGAAAGCGTGCCACAGGTTGAGCAAGCTGTGCACGAAGTAGCCGCGCGCCATCGCGAACTGCGCAAGATGTCTGGCAAAAAAGTTTACGAGCTTCAGCCGGCCATCGATTGGGACAAAGGCAAAGCCTTGCTTTGGCTGCTAGAAGTGATGGACTCCAAGTCGCGGGAAATTTTCCCGATTTACATCGGCGACGATCTTACTGACGAAGATGCGTTTCATGCAATTGAGCAATGCGGTCTCGGCATCATTGTGATTGAAGGGCCGCGCACGACGGCTGCGCATTTCATGCTCAAGAACCCGGGCGAAGTCGAGCGTTTCCTGCGCGAGCTCACCGCGCGCCTGCGACTTTCATGAGCCCAGCTTTCAAGAACCGAATTTCGCGAATGATTTTGCTCGGAGCAATCAAACAGAAGGAAACCAAGACAACAAAGTTTCGCTCAGTTCCGGTAGAAAAAATCTTGGTTTTCTTCGTTACCTTCTGCCTCGAATCTCTTTTTTGTGATTCTTCAGCTTACCGCCATTCAAGCATCAGACTATTGTCTTCACTGAAGCGCGTTTGGGTCGCGAATGGTTTTCCGAGCTCGTTTAGCAGATTACAAAGCCATTTCGCATCGCTGGCGGATGCGCGCTCCAGGCGGAAACGCCGCATGTGCATGGGAACCAATCGCGCTGATACAAGCTGGCCGCTCTGCGGATCGACATCGACCAGATACATCAACGCGAGATCGCCGCGAAACCTTTCATAGCCGCTGATCCCCTCGTAATCGGTGAGAAAATCTCCGCACCCATAAAGAATCAGGCGATCCTTGAAAACCTCGAGCGCTCGGACGTGGTGCGACGAATGGCCATGCACAATTGCAATGCCTTCATCAATCAAGCGATGAGCAAACATGATTTGTTCGCGCTGAATCTCGTAGCCCCAGTTACTGCCCCAGTGAATGGAAGCGATGAGCAGATCGCCCCGCTGTTGATCGCCCGAGGTGAATTGCCGCATCGCATCTGCAATTCGGGACGCAGTTTCTTCCGAAAGATCATTGAGCAGATTCACGCCGGCGCGAGTGTCCGAGGCGCGCCATTCGGTTAAAACGCCGCTCGTTGTTGATCCGAACGAGAAGAAAAGCACGCGTCCTTTGCCGGCCACATTCAGGATTGCAGGTGTGGACGCTTCATTCGCATTGTTTCCCGCGCCTGCATGAGAGATGCGCGCCGCGTCCAGAGTTCGCAGCGTTTCGAATAATCCGTTGTAATCCCAATCCAAAATGTGGTTGTTCGCAAGAGCGCAAGCGTCGATGCGGGCGGCGGTGAGGCAACCAATGTTCCGCGGGTGCATCCGGTAATGAATCTCTTTGTCTGGCCACTGTGTCTCTGCCGATGTAATGGCGGTTTCCAAATTCACGATTCGCAAATCGACGGCCGAGTGCTCGAGTTCCTGAAGCGCGTCGCCCCAGATGTAATCAAAGCTCACCGGCCGCTGGATCGGGCCGTTCGCTGCCTCGGCAAGATCGACATATGCGCGCGCGTCGCGAATGTACGGTTCGTACAAAACCGGATTCACCGGATGCGGCAGTGCCTGATCAATGCCGCGCCCGGTCATCACATCGCCGCAGAGAAAGAGACGTAATGACATGCTTCAGCATAAAATCCCAAATCCCAACCTCCAAGCTCCAGGGAAGCCCCAATCACCAAATTTCAAGATGCGGCGCGAGGAACTCATAAAGCCGAAGCGTTGTAGCCACGGCGCTCAGTCGCCGCGCCGCGCAAAGTACTCTCCGCCTCGACAGAGCGAGGCGGCTACAGCATTTATGAGATGAAATATGGCCGGCGACTCAGTCGAAAAGTTCATCAGACTTTTGAAAAAGTCCCCGCCCGGCGCGGTTTTCAATCCGTGGTGGCAAGTCGATAAGCAGAACGACATTGGCCGGAATTCGCCCGGTATCCGGCGAAAACAGTTAGGCGCATATCTTCGAAAGCGACTCGGCAAGACAAAACTCGCAGTGATCGGCGAGGCGGTTGGCTATCGTGGCGGTCATTTCAGCGGGATCCCTATGACCTCCGAACGGATGCTAGTTGGAAAAAAGAAAGATGACGGGATCGAGCCGGAGCAAGTCTTCTCTAGTCCGGCAGCCGCCGGACCGCGCCGGACAAGCAAACCCCACAAATGCCGGGATGGTTTCTCCGAGCCGACAGCGACGATTGTCTGGAGCACATTGCTGAAGCTTGGTTTTCCGCCAGAGCAGTTCGTGCTGTGGAATGCGTTTCCGTGGCATTCATTTGATCCGCGCCGCGGCATGTTGAGTAACCGAACTCCAACAAAGAAAGAACAAGCCGCCGGTCTGTCGGTGCTCAAAGCTTTCCTCGATCTTTTTCCGTGCGATGAAATCGTCGCGCTTGGTAAGGTCGCCGCCTTACAACTTAAAGAGCTCGATGTCGAAATGCATCGGGTTCGCCATCCTGCTTCCGGCGGCGCCAAACTTTTTCGCCGGCAAATCGCCAAGATCCTGCGTGGATTTTCCAGTGGCGACCGCTAAGCCAAAACGCGATCTGGAAACTCGACAGGAACAGCAGAAATTACAGAATGTATGTAGTTGAGATCGATCAATCGAAACGGCTCCTGGTGATTAGTGCGATGCAGCGCGTGACCGCGGAGCAGGCCGGGCAGGTTGCGCAACAGGTCCGCAAACTGTTGGAAGATGTCCCGCCTGGGTTTCGTGTGCTGGCGGATTTTCGGTGGTTGGACTGGATGGATTCCGCCGCGGCGCATCACGTCGCTGAGATCATGGACGTGCTTGCCGAAAAACAAGTCGCTTCCGTTACCAGAGTGATCCCTGATCCGCACAAGGACATCGGTTTCAACATTCTTTCGCGATTTCATTACGGCCCCGAAATTCAAATCACGACATACGAGACATTGGCCGATGCGCTGCAAAGCTTCGCAGAGCAGTAGGTCCATCGTCAGTGTTCGAAAAATTTTCGGAGCCAGTTTTCAGAGGTCGTCCAGTTAAAATAGCCAGCGGCACTGAAGTGATCCTTCAACGCCGCTGTTCAATTGTGTTTTCACGAGCAGCTTCCGCCCGTGAACTGTTATGGCTGTTGCGAGGACGCGTCGGACCTCTGGTCAGGAGAGTTAGTCGCCTGACTCGTTCGTTTCAGTGCGCTCATTCTCCCGAACCCGTTCTGAATGGCGCTTTGTCGATCTTAGGCTTTTGCTCTTTTTTGCTTTTTTGGGAGTTGTAGCTGTCTCGGTTTCATCGGAGAACTTTGTCCTGTTCTCTTCAGCGTTAGTGCGACCCTGCAATGAGCTATCATATCCCTGCTGGCTCATCTGACTGTTCACTCCGGGATTGTTGGTCGGGCCATAATTATTGGGCCCGCCGGTTTGACCTCCGCTTTGCCCCTGGCCCATAACGCCCACGGCCATGGCTGTAAAGATTAATGTCACGGCCATTCCTACTTTGGTTTTAATAGATAATTTCATGTTTTTCCCTCTGTGTTGATTTGTTTACGCCCTCGCCGATCGACGATTCTTGCCCGCGCGCGTTCCTTTTGCTTTTGAATTAACCCAGAGAATTTCCCGCTTGCAGGGCGAATCGGCTCGATCCCCTAAGCGAGGGCCGCCTGCTTTTGCTTTTTCAAGGTTCGAATCCCGGCGTGCCGAAGGATGTCAGCGCCCCGGTTTTCGAATACAAATTATTTTCTTGCATCCAGACTGCGGAACGACATTCTGGAAGACGTCAACCTTAAACCATATCTATGAAAAAATCTGTCTTATCCATAATCACCGTTCTAATCGGCGTCGCGTTTGTGGTTTCCTGCACGCAAAAGAATCCGCATCGCCTTCGCCGACACCTTAAAAAGCGTCGGAGCGAGAAGTTAGAGAATCGGCGGCCGCGTTCGTCCCGCAACAGCGGGACCAATGCGGCGAGCCCCACTTTTTGCTCGGCCGATCGAAACGCGACCGCGCCTGAGCCGTTGCGTGGCATGCAGATATCCCACGCTCGGGAGAGCGCCGTGCCATCGTCGTGGCTAAGCGAGCCGCGCGCGCATTTGCCAGAGTCTGAGAGAAGGTCCAGCGGGGGGATGTTGAGCGTTGCAATTCTCGCGCTAGAGTCTGCCTGAGATGTTGGAAACGATCCTCGGGTGTCTCAAGTGGGGTGCCGTCGGTTTCGTGGTGGCATTTGCCCTGATGAAACTGTACGAGGCCAGCCATATTCATGATGATATTCCCAAGCCCGAGTTCAAGGTGCGGCAGTCAAAGCGCGCGGCGATTGTGTTATCGGCCTTTGCTGCAATGCTATCGGCCCTCGTTTGGTTGCTCGTCCAGAACTGGGGCTAGGCTTCAGGCTCGGTTTAACGACCCTTAGTCGTTAAATTCTTGATCCAGCAATCCAAAGTCGTCGTGGCGTTACCGAAGATTGGTCGCTGCGATCGAATCGCGTAATGTCCGTCAGTGTATTCCGCTTGCGGTCTCGTTTAATCGAGGCGCTCGATCTTTATCACAGGATGAATCTCCCACGCGGTCGCGCGCCAGGGATTATGATACCCGTTGCGAGAAATCGAGCGGATCGTGGCGCCCACGTCTTTCCTCTCGTTATGCTCGTCGTCCCATAGAAGATAGCCGGTCAACCGGACCTTGTGCGCTTTGTGTCCGGTCGATTCGTAGGTCAAATCCGGTCGCCTGAAATACGCTGCAAGCCCCTGAATCCGGATGCCGTCATGAAAAATCGCATTCTGCGTACGCGGCGTTATCTCGCAAATAATAGGCGTGGGATCGCCCGGCTGTGGCGGGTGATCGGGCGGTTCTTCGAAAATTTCAAGGTGCCAATCGTGGAAATCCACGTTGCTGCAATTACATGTTTCGGGCGGTCCGGCGTACGCCAGGATAAGATAACCAGTGAGCGAGACAATCGGCGCTTCGAGAATTTCGAGCCGCCGCTTTTCATCGGGACTCAAGTCTCTTCTGCGTTTGCCTTTTGTTTCGGCATCGAAATCGGCCACATGCTTCAGGAAGCCGGCCGTATCGAACGATTTCACTGCGAGTCCGGCGAGATCGGTCGCCCAGCGATTTTTGAGCGTATTGCGCTCGATCGTTTCCGGACTTCTCGCGCTTCCTCCCGGACGCTTGGCGCAGTTCCAAGCGGTAAGATCGAGCTCGGCGAGTTCGCGGTCTTCGGAAATTTGTTGCGCCGCCTCCGAGCTGAGTAGAGCGCCGAAAAAGACGATCGCGCCGAATACCGCGGCGATTTGCGATCTGCCCATGTCGGATTTGAAAGATCCACGCATATCGGGAGAGGAGTGCGTGTCTTACAGTTCTTCAGCCGCGCCGCCGCGCTTTAACGGGCAAATGCCGCGCTGCTTTGCCTTTGCGACGAAATCAAAAAGCTCGCATGCAGCATCGCCGAATTTCATCGTCGCCGCTTTTTCAAGGGCTTGCCCGACGTTCAATCCGCTTTCATAAATGACTTTGAACGCCATCTTGATTTCATCTCGATCTTTTACGCTAAAGCCGGCGCGACGAAGTCCGACCACGTTTACTCCAAAGACGGAATTGCGTTCCGCCGCGATGACAAACGGTGGCAGATCCTTCCCGAATGCGGAGCTGCCTTGCACCATCACGAATCGCCCGACATGCATGAACTGATGAAATGTCGATCCACCGCCGAGAAACGCGCCGTCATCTACGCGCACATGCCCCGCCAGCAAACAATTGTTCGCGATGATGACGTTGTTTCCGATGACGCAATTGTGTCCTATATGCGCACCGGCCATCAGGAAATTTTTATTCCCGATCTTGGTGACGGTGCCCTCCGCGCTGCCGCGGTGGATCGTGCAGTATTCGCGGATAATGTTGTCGTCTCCAATCTCCACTCCCGTGTTTCGTTCCGGCGAGAACGAAACGTCCTGCGGCGGCGCGCCAATCACCGCGCCGTGTCCGATGAAATTGCTGCTGCCGATTACGACCTCTCCTTCAATTACGACGTGCGACCGCACAATTGTCCTCTCGCCGATCACTGCATGTGGTCCAATCACCGAAAACGGACCGATCTCGACATCAACGCCGATGCGGGCGTCCGGTTCGACAACCGCCGTAGGATGAATCTTCGCGTTGCGCACCTGGTTCGGATTTCGATATTCGAATTTCGGATTTCCGGCTACAGCACGCCTGCTTCCTTGAAGCTGAAGTAACCGGGGCTACTCTCCGCGGGCGCGCCGATGATGATGTGGTCGAGCAATTTGATTTGGAGAAGTTCCGCGGCTTCGGCGAGGCGTCTCGTCAGACTGTGGTCTGTCTGGCTGGGTGAGGCGTCGCCGGAAGGATGATTGTGCACGACAATCACGGCATAAGCCGAGTAAGTGATGGCAGGCCGAAAAATTTCGCGCGGATGAGCAATGCTCTCATTCATACTTCCCGTCGACACCGGTTCGACGCGCATTAAACGGTAACGCGTGTCAAGCAAGACAACTCGGAGCGATTCGGTCCGCAGCATTCGCATTTCACCGCCCAGCAATTCGTGGATCAATTCCGGCGAATCGAGTTTTTGCTGGAATAATCGTTCCTGCGCGAAACGTTTTCCGAGATTGAATGCCGCTACCAGTTCCAACGCTTTGGCAGGCCCGATTCCCTTGATTTCCCGAAGTTCCCTCACTGAACATCGACTCAGTTCCGCCAAAGATTTGTACTTGTCGAGCAGCTCGCGTGCTACCTCCACCACATTCATTCCACGCCGGCCCGTGCGCAGAAGGACTGCTATCAATTCGGGATTGGTCAGCGCGTCGGGGCCTCGCGCGAGTAATTTTTCGCGCGGCCGTTCCTGCGCCGGCATCTCGCGGATCTTGAGCTGCGACATTTACTTTGGGAACCGCGACTGTCAGACGCGAAGTTGATCGAACATTTCGCGCAATGCGTCGCCGAGCGCGAAGAGCGCGTCCGCATATGAATTTAGCGCAATGCCATCGAGCGTAGTTTGCGCTTCGCGAATCATGTCGCTGCCGGCAGCGATCGACTCGTTGAGCGCACCGTTGGTCGCGCCAATCCGTAGTATCTCGGTCATCTCTTCGATTCGTTCCTCCAGCACCAACTGACAGCAATGCTCGCGTTCGAACTCGGATGCCGAGCGCAGAAAGATCAGCACTGGAAGTGTAAACTTGCCCTTCCGCAGATCTGTTCCCAGCGTTTTGCCGGTAGCGCTTTCGGTTCCGGCGATATCGAGGCAATCATCATAAATTTGATACGCCGTCCCGATTTGCACGCCGAAATTCTTGAATGTTTCGATCATCTTCCGGTCGGCTTCGCTGATGAGCGCGGCCAGTTCCGCTGCCACGGCGAACAGCGATCCGGTCTTCTTCTCTACGATCCGCAAATAATCTTCGACCTGAAGTTTGAGATCGAAGCGCCGCTGGGTTTGGATTATTTCTCCCGAACAAATTTCACGAGCCGCCTGTGCAATTGCGCGACTGACATCTGCATTCTCAAAACGGGCAGCGAGGTTCATGGCGTGCGCGAACAGGCAGTCGCCCAAAAGAACGCTGAGCGAATTGCCCCAGCGCGCGTTCACGGTGGGTTGTGCCCGACGGCGCTCTGCCTCGTCCATAATGTCGTCATGCACGAGCGTGGCGACGTGGATCAGCTCCACAATGACAGCAAGATCGACATGTCCCGACTTGATTTTACCGGTCGCGCCGCCGGCCAGGAGAGCCAAGAGCGGACGCAGACGCTTGCCGCGGCCTCCAATGGCGTAAGTCACGTATCCTTCGATCTCAGGATCGAAAGCTGCCGCTTGCTGGACGATCCTTCTTTCAACTTCTTCAAGATGCGGCTGAACTAGCTGCGCTACGTGAGCAAGGGGGCTGAGACCCAAAGCGGCCGACGCAGCTGAGCGTGCAGAGGCTTCCACGCGTCGAGAATAGTTGGGTCACTCACAACTTGTCAAAGCATCCTGCTCGCAAATTTTGTAGGGCGTTTCTGTGAAACGCCAGGGGGAAGGAGAGGCGTCTGATACAGACGCCCTACAATTCTCAGCGTTTCCGCAACCAACTTTCGGTTCCGTACTTTCGCGCCGCGATTTCCTGTGCCCGATAGTGAATTGTTTCCGGCAGACTCCACATGTTGCAATTGCCAGACAACTCTTTCGCAAATCGTTCCGCCAGACCGTTTCCAAGATCGACGCGTTGGATGCTGCCCTGGTGCAACAGGCCCGCGCGGGTGCGCCGTTGCGCTGCGCCTGCAATCTTGCGGTCATTCAGCATCACGTCGGCCTGAACCGGGTTCGCAAAACAGTTATTGGTAGGCATAGCGCGCTGCGCTGTCCGCGGACGCCGCAGCGCGGCGTCCTCACCCTTCGCTAATTCAGCGGGCTCGCCATTTGCGATCAGCGCATTCCGCAAAGCACGATGAATTGTCTCGTAGATCGACACCGACGATTCTGCGAAAGCCGGATCACTCGCAGGAATCACAATCGAATAGGTCAGGTCATCTCCGTGAAAGACGATGCCGCCGCCCGTCCAGCGGCGAACCAAATTGCGTTCGCGGGCGTAGCTCGCGACGTCGGCAAATCGTCCAAAATAACCAAACGACAGAGCAGGGGACTGCCAGCGATAGAAGCGAATCGATGGAACTGTCGCGTACCCGAGCAGCGCTTCGTCAATTGCCATGTTCATCGCTGCGGAGTGCCCGGCGCCGTTATAATAAGTATCGAGCGCAGCGAAGACCGACATGTCGTATCACCTGGCGAGTTCCTGTAGGATTTTCGCCACAGCTTCACTGGGATCTGGATGTGTAGTGATTGGTCGGCCAATGCCGATATAATCTGCGCCCGCTTCGATCGCCCGGCGCGGCGTCATGAATCGTTTCTGATCGCCCGGCTCCGCCCAGGTCGGACGAATTCCTTGAACCACGATTTTGATTTTATTCCCAAATTCCGCGCGCAGCTTTTTGATTTCATGCGGACTGGCCACAATTCCATCGATTCCTGCTTCCACACCTAACTTGGCCAGGCGCAAGACCTGGTCCTCCACTTTGTCGGCGATTCCAATTTCGCGCAGCGTTTGTTCCGTCGCACTTGTTAAGACGGTCACGCCCAGGAGCAATATATTATTTGTGCGAGCCGCGGTCGCGGCGCGGATCATTTCGCTACCCCCGCTCAAGTGAATGGTGAGCATCTGCACACCAAAAGCACTCGCGGATTCGACCGCCCTTGCGACTGTGTTTGGGATATCGTGCAGTTTGAGATCCAGCCAAACTTTGGCGCCGGTGGACAAAACTGCGCGCACGATTTCCGGACCTTCGGCCGTGTAAAGTTGCAATCCAATTTTGAAAAACGAAATTTGGTCGCGAAGCTTCGCAACCAGACCGATCGCCTTCTCCTTTGTCGGAACGTCCAGCGCGACGATGATTTGGTCAGCAGGTGTTGTCATTCGGAGCACTCTTCTGTCCGAGCGAAGTCGAGGAATCCCGCGGCATTAGCTTTGGCTGGCAACACGGGATGCCTCGACTACCCTCGACATGACGATATGCAGGTTCTCGCGCCAGCAAAAATCAATCTCTCGCTAAAGCTTCTCTACCGCCGTCCGGACGGGTTTCATGAAATCGAAACGCTCATCGCGCCGATTACGCTTTGCGACGAGATCGGAATCGGGAAAAGCGACAGTAGCGAGGGGATCCAATTTGCCTGCGATGATCCATCGGTGCCGAAAAGAGACGACAATCTCGTCGTGCGCGCGGCGAAAGCGTTTTTCGAGAAAACAAAACTCAAGAGCGGTGTTTCGATCCAACTCAAGAAGAAGATCCCTCATGGTGCGGGTTTGGGCGGGGGGAGCAGCGACGCTGCTTCGACTCTGCTCGCGCTCAACGAATTGTTCGAGACGAAATTACCGCGTGAAGCACTGGCGAAAATGGCGGAGGCAATCGGATCGGACGTCCCGTTTTTCATTTTTAAATCCGCCGCGATGTGCAAAGGGCGCGGTGAACTGGTCACGCCGGCAAAGCTCCGCAAGGAATTCTCGATCTTGCTATTAAAGCCAGAGTTTGGCGTGTCCGCAGCATGGGCATATCAGCGCTGGCCGGCTTCACGCGAAATTCCGGACGTCTCGTATGCTGCACAGAAATTTTCGCACGAAACATTCTTTAACGATCTCGAGCGTCCAGTTTTCGGGAAGTTTGTTTTTCTTGCGGAAATGAAAATGTGGTTGCTAAACCAACCGGAAGTGGGCGCCGCATTGATGTCCGGCTCTGGCTCGACAATGTTCGCGGTGATGCGCCCTAACGCGGATGCGGATTGCGTGACAACGCGAGCGAAATTGGAATTGGATCCGGAATTATGGACTTGCGCGTGTAAGACGATCGGGTAGCGCACGCGTCTCGCCTGCTGATTTCGGGCGGCGCGCCGAAACAATCTTTCTTTGATTTCCGTCAGCAGAGAAGACGAGCGAACTAAAAGAAAGTTCACGACCGCGAGGACGCGCTCGCCAGCACGCGAGACGCGTGCGCTACCCAGAACGATCGGGGCGCAAAGTTATTCGCCTGCGCCGCGTTGCAGGGCGGCGCGCGCGTATTCGCGATTCAGTTTCGCAATAACACTGGCGCTGATCTCGGCAGGACAAACCGCTTCGCATTCGTAAGTGTTGGTGCAATTGCCAAAGCCTTCCGCGTCCATCACCTGCACCATTTTCAAGACGCGGCTCTCCCGTTCTGGATGTCCCTGCGGCAAGAGGGCAAGATGCGAGACTTTCGCAGAGGTGAAAAGCATCGCCGACCCATTTGGACAGGCCGCTGCGCATGCACCACAGCCAATGCAGGCTGCGGCTTCCATCGCAAGATCGGCGTCGTGCTTCGGAACGGGAATAGAATTTGCCTCCGGCGCCGATCCTGCTCGGGCGGAGATGAATCCACCAGCTTGCACGATGCGATCTAGGGCGGTCCGATCGATCACGAGGTCTTTCACGATCGGGAAGGCGCCGACGCGAAAAGGCTCGATCGTGATCGTGGCGCCGTCGCGAAATTTTCTCATGTAAAGCTCGCACACCGCGCCCGGGTGATCGGGTCCGTGTGCTTCGCCATTAATCGTCAGCGAGCAGGTGCCACAAATCCCTTCCCGGCAATCGGAATCGAACGCGATGGGTTCCTCGCCGCGCTGGAGCAAATTCTCGTTCAGTATGTCGAGCATTTCGAGGAATGACGTGTTGGGTGAAATGTCGCGCACGTCGTAATCGACGAGTTTGCCGTGTGCTTGTCGATTTTTCTGACGCCAGATTCTCAAGCGGAAGTTCATAGTTGAGAGAGGTAGGGACGAATCGCGGAGCCGTCCGTCACATTCGTCGGCGCGCCCGGCGGTCGCGCCCTACCAGAGGAATTGATCACTTATAGCTCCTTTGCGTCAGGTGCACGGTTTCAAAGTGGAGCGGTTCGCGGTGCAGCTTGGGTGGTTGTCCGTCGTCTTGAAATTCCCACGCGAACACCGCGGCGTGGTTTTCGTCGTCGCGGAGCGCCTCGCCCTCGGGCGTTTGGTGTTCTTCGCGAAAATGCGCGCCGCACGATTCGTTGCGCTCGAGCGCGTCGGTGCACATCAGCTCGGCAAACTCCAGGAAATCGGCGACCCGCCCGGCGCGTTCGAGCGATTGATTGAAATCCTCGCCGTTACCGAGGACACGAACATTGCTCCAAAATTGCTCCCGAAGCTTCGGGACCTTAACGAGCGCTTCGCGTAATCCTTTGGCGTGCCGGGACATTCCACATTTGTCCCAAATAAGGAGACCAAGCTCGCGATGGATGGAATCAAGCGAACGTTTTCCATCGACATCGAGAATTTTCTGGATCCGCGCGCGCACCTCGCCTTCTGCTTTTTTAAATTCCGGAGAATCCGGCGACGGGCGTTTCGCCATTTGGCCGGCGAGATAATTCGGCAACGTGTAGGGCAAAATGAAATAGCCGTCGGCCAGACCTTGCATGAGGGCGCTGGCTCCGAGCCGGTTGGCGCCGTGATCGGAAAAGTTCGCTTCGCCGATCACAAACAGGCCGGGCACGTTGCTCATCAGATCGTAATCGACCCAGAGCCCGCCCATCGTGTAATGCACCGCAGGATAAATTCGCATCGGCACTTTGTAGGCGTCTTCGCCGGTGATTTTTTCGTAGACTTCGAACAAATTTCCGTAGCGGTCCCGAATCGTGTCTTCGCCCAGGCGTTTGATCGCGTCGGCAAAATCGAGATACACGCCGCGCCCGCCGGGACCGACGCCGCGGCCTTCATCGCAAACTTCCTTCGCCGCGCGCGATGAAATATCGCGCGGAGCAAGGTTGCCGTAGCTGGGATATTTTCGCTCGAGATAATAATCGCGCTCCTTTTCGGGAATCTGGTTGGGTGCCTTTTGACGATCTTCCTTGCGTTTTGGGACCCAGACGCGTCCGTCGTTGCGCAGTGACTCGGACATGAGCGTCAATTTCGCTTGATGCTCGCCGCTGACCGGGATGCACGTGGGATGAATCTGCGTTAAGCAAGGATTTGCAAAGAGCGCGCCTCTCTTGTACGCGCGATAGGTGGCCGTGACGTTGCTGCCGCGCGCATTCGTCGAGAGATAATAAACGTTTCCATATCCGCCGGTCGCGAGCACGACGGCGTCGCCTGCGTGCCTGTCGATCTTTCCTGAGCGCAGACTGCGCGTGATAATTCCCTTGGCATGTCCATCCACGACCACGAGGTCGAGCATCTCGGTGTAGGGAAACATCTGCACAGTGCCGGCGGCGATTTGGCGGCAGAGCGCCTGATAACAACCCAGCAACAGCTGCTGACCCGTCTGGCCGCGCGCGTAAAACGTGCGGGAAACTTGCGCGCCGCCGAACGAACGATTGGCGAGCAAGCCGCCGTATTCGCGCGCAAACGGCACACCTTGTTCAACACACTGATCGATAATCTGATTGCTGACTTCCGCGAGGCGATAAACATTCGCTTCGCGTGATCGAAAATCACCGCCCTTTATCGTATCGTAGAATAACCGGTAAACGCTGTCGCCGTCGTTCTGGTAATTTTTCGCGGCGTTAATCCCGCCTTGCGCTGCGACTGAGTGCGCGCGCCGCGGCGAATCCTGGAAGCAAAAGCATTTCACGCGGTAACCCAGTTCACCCAGGGTCGCCGCAGCTGATCCGCCCGCGAGCCCGCTGCCGACGACGATGACCTCGAACTTTCGCCGATTGTTTGGACTGACTAATCGCAAGTGATCGCGATGGCTGCGCCACTTTTGGTCGAGTGGGCCGTGCGGAATTTTGGCGTGCAAAGTTCCAATCATAGCTGTTGTGCCGGTTTGATGAGACCCAGCAGAATCGCGACCGGAATCGACGTGTAGCCAACAAAAAGCAGCCAGGCAAAGATTCGACCGCCCACAGCGAGGCGAGGCGTGAGCTTTCTGTCATTCAATCCCAGCGACTGAAAAAAGCTGGATGACCCGTGACTCAGGTGCAGCGCGAGCAAGAAGAGTCCCAGCACGTAAAAGCTCGACACATAATAATTTTGGAATCCATATACCATCATCGAGTAAACGTCGTAGCGCTCGAGGGGATCAGGCTTGAGCAAGCCAAACCGGCGGTCGGTTACTCGCACGGTGAAATGGGCGAGATGATAAATGATGAATGCCAGCACAATTAGCCCGCTCATGACCATGTGACGCGAGGCGAACGTGGCCTTTACGTATTGTCTGTCGATGTAGCGCTCAGGCCGGGCGCGCCGGTTTTCGATCGCCAGTTGGATCGTCACGTAAATGTGAACGATAACCGTTGCGAGCAGAAAAAGGCGGATCAGCCACAGCAACGGGCCAAGATCGTGAAGGTGCCGCGAATAAGCGTTAATCCAGTCCGGTCCGATGAAAATTTGCAGATTGCCCAGGAGATGTCCGATCACAAAGAGGATCAAAATGATGCCGGTGATGGCGACGATCATTTTTTTCCCAACCGAAGACCGATAGAAAGCCGCTAGAATGTTCACTCTGAATTTGGGCGTCGCGCCAACGGCGCATGGGTTTGAGATTATGGACTCGATGTGGAGCGTCAAGGCGTAGCCGGCGGTCGCTTGCGTGATCTCGAGACCCTGTAGCAGCTAGTCCGTCGCGAGCGCGATAATCGCGGGAAATGAATTTAATTAACGAACGAAAAAAGTTCTTGTTGTAGCCAGCCGTCTTTCCTTAGGTTGCGCTCTTTCAAAATCTGCTGGCAATAAAAGGATCACAATGAAATATAAGTCTTGCCGAATACAGATCCGATGAACCGCTCGCTTTCAAGTTGCTATCTGCAGCCCTAGTCAGCGTCAGCACAAACTACTGAACTTTTTATGCGTTCCATTAATCGGTTCATTGGCAATCTGTTCAAATTCTCCGCCGCGATCATCTGCGCAATCCTTGCGGCCAGCACCTTTGCTGCTCCACCCACAGGCGTTCTCGATGATACGCATGCTGCCGTTCGAGCGGTCATGGCTGTACAAAGTGAGGTCACGCCGGATCTGATGCGGCAACCAGAAATTTTGGGGACGGCGGTGGGGGTCGATACCGCTGGTACGCCAGTGCTGACCATTTATGTCGATCGAGATGCACCGAACGCGCGTGACGTAATTCGCAACCTTCCGCGAGAATTTCGCGGCGTGGGCGTGCAAGTGCAGCTGACGGATAAATTTCGCGCAATGAGTGTAAGCCACACCGCAAAACAGACACCCCCGATTCAGCTCGGTACGTCGGGTGGCTGGGCGTATGACCTTGCGAACGGGTTTTGCTGCGGCGGCACTCTCGGCGCGCTGGTGAAAATTGGCAGCACGCAATACATCCTGAGCAACTATCACGTATTCGAATCCGATATTGTCAGTGGCGGCAATAATAGGACGGCGCAAACGGGCGACCCGATCATTCAGCCCGGCTTGATTGATGTC
>QHPD01000051.1 GCA_003218975.1 Verrucomicrobiota bacterium | reverse complement strand
AGCCGAAGGAGATAAGACAAATGAGAATTCATCAACCAAGTGCGAACATGATACAGGGCTTTGCCGCGGAATGTATCGAGCGCTGATGTGGACGTGAGTGTCCATGCAAAGACGGGTATCGCCAGCCAAAGTGCAAAAAACAACGTGGTATGAGCTCTGAAAAGATCGCCGAACCATGCGATGAAGACGAAGAACAAGATGATGCCAAACAAGCCGAAAACCCACTCTTTGATGTTGTCAACGTCCATCGCGTGGCAAAGACCTAATGAGAACAAGCTGAGCCACCGCTGGCGGCGGCGAGCGTGGCAAACATGGGGAACTGTTTCATAAAATCAAAGGTGCACTTCACAGCGGCCCGCCTGAGGCGGGTTGGCTCCAGCGATTGGTTAGGCCTTTGATCAACGTCATTTTTTCGGTTTCCGTGGAATCTCACGACTCAGATAACGGTTCGATCCGACATACTTAACGCAATACTGACCAACCCGGAAAATCGAAATGAAGAGAATACAAAACCACTGTCCGCGGATCACAGAGCCACATATTTCACATCGATCTCTCGCCCCGTAGAACATACCTCCAATCCCGTTGAAGGTAATGTTGTGACCCGCTGATGCTGGTAGCGACGCGTCGATACACCTCTTGCAGAAGCCTTGATCAGGCATACAGGAGCACTCCGAGCGACGTTAAAATGATTGCTATCAAGAAGTACAGAGAGCCGCTGCCTTCGGCTGCGATATAAGGGAGTGACCTGATACCCGCTCGCAGCTCAGCGAGAAAATAGCTGAAGCGAAGACTAGCAGGAGAAAATTCTGGATTAGGTGCTTCTGCAGGTAAATCGCGGAAACGACCTTCGCTCCGAGGAGGGCTTTCAATGCCTTTTTGCTCACGCCGCACGTCATCTGCGTGCTTTCTGGCAGATGCTACCCATCGTGTCAGAATGATGATCGCTCCTAAGACGGAGATGATAACTGAGGCGACGACCCGAGCGCATCGCGGAATTGATGCGACGTCCTTGCCAAACAGTGCGGTGTTGAACGCAACAACAGCTACAGTGAACCAAAACTGCTCGTCTCGGTAAGTGCGATTCTGTTCGTTCACGGTGTCCGCGCGTATTTGTAGGCCTAACGAGAATTCGACGGGAAAATCCCGCCTTTAATTACGGGTTTTTCCGGCCTAATCCGCTTGCTTTCCCTCGTAGGGACCAGAAAAATGCCGGACATGACGGCGACTCTATCCGATAAGTTCACCCGAAACAAACCCAAACTCCTCGATCAGGTTCGCGACGTAATTCGGCTAAAGCATTTTAGCATCCGCACCGAGCAAAGTTATATCCACTGGATCCGGCGCTTCATCTTATTTCATCATAAACGGCACCCGCGCGATATGGCGGAAACGGAGGTGACGGAGTTTCTCACCCATCTCGCGCGTGACGGCGGCGTGGCCGCTTCGACACAAAATCAAGCGTTGAGCGCACTGCTTTTTCTTTACAAAGAAGTGCTCAAACAAGAGATGGGCTGGCTCAAAGGCGTGGAGCGCGCGAAAAGACCGGTGCGTTTGCCGGTTGTCTTGACTCGCGACGAAGTGCATAAAATTTTCGCGAACCTTCACGGAACACATCGCCTGATGGCAGGATTGTTTTATGGCAGCGGCCTACGTCTAATGGAATGCGTCCGTTTGCGTGTTCAGCCCGTGAGATAAACGAAAGATGCCTAAGCACTATGTGTATATTTTGCGTTCGCTCGCCGACCAGCAGTTTTATGTCGGGCTAACGAGCAATTTACCTGTCCGACTGCAAGCACACCACGCGGGTCTTGTCAGCTCGACTAAGAGACGCGGACCGTTTGAGCTAATTTATTGGGAAGGTTGCCTGAACCGGGGCGATGCGGCGCAGCGTGAAAAGTACCTGAAGACTGCGTGGGGCAAGCGTTACGTCAAAACGCGGCTGCGTAGGTATCTCACGGGCTAAAAAGACGTCGATCTACATTATCTGCACAAATCACGGTTCGCGACGGCAAAGGCGGTAAAGACAGGGTGACGATGCTACCGGTGAATCTAGCCAAACCATTGGAACGCCATCTGCAAAAAATCAAAGCGCAGCACGAGGAGGATTTGGAAGCGGGTTTCGGCACCGTGTATCTGCCGGGTGCGATCGAGCGCAAATCGCCAAATGCAGCCGGCAGATGGGCGTGGCATTACGTCTTCCCCTCATCGCGCTTGTCGGTCGATCCTCGTGCCCGAGTTAATCCGGGCGAGCCGGTCAAGCAACGCCACCACACGGACGAAAGTCTCTTGCAAGATGCCGTGAAAAAAGCCGTGCGCGCTGCAGGTATTTCCAAGCCAGCGACGTGTCATTCGCTGCGACACTCATTTGCGACTCATTTGCTTGAGAACGGTTATGATATTCGCACTGTCCAAGAGCTCTTGGGGCACAAAGACGTGAGCACAACAATGATCTACACGCATGTGCTCAACAGACCCGGCATTGGGGTCAAAAGTCCGTTGGACTGAAAAGTTCGT
>QHPD01000050.1 GCA_003218975.1 Verrucomicrobiota bacterium | reverse complement strand
GTATTCGAATCCGATATTGTCAGTGGCGGCAATAATAGGACGGCGCAAACGGGCGACCCGATCATTCAGCCCGGCTTGATTGATGTCAGCTGCAATAAGAATTTGGCGCAAACTGTCGGAACCCTGGTCAAGAAAAGTTCACTGCCCGGCAGCAATGTCGATTGCGCAATCGCGGCGGTCGTTCCAGGAATGGTGCGGACAGACGGTGCGATCCTTGAGATTGGCACGATTTCGAATACTACGGTGAGTGCTTTTATCAATCAGGCGGTAAAAAAGAGCGGCCGCACCACAGGTTTAACACACAGCTCGGTCTCTGGACTTAATGCGACGATCATCGTTGACTATGATAACGAATGCGCAGGCGGCTTCGCGTTCACGAAGACATTTACCGGCCAAATCGTAGTCGCAAACCCTGGGAACCACTTTCTCAATAGCGGTGACTCGGGATCGCTAATGGTTGAGGACGTGGCTACGACTCCGCATGCGGTCGGACTGCTCTTTGCCGGCACCAGCGTGGACGCAATTGCCAACCCGATCGGCCAAGTCCTCGCGTTCCTCGGGGCCACCATGGTGAGTGGTGGGCCTAACCGGTCAGATTTTAACGGGGACGGCAAAGCGGACATTCTTTGGCAGAACAGCTCTACTGGGCAGCGCGTTATCTGGCTCATGAATGGCACGACGCATCAATCCACCGTCAATTTGGGAACGGTGCCCACATCGTGGAGCATCGCTGGTTCGAGCGACTTCAACGGCGATGCTAAAGCGGACATTGTCTGGCAAAACAGCTCTACTGGGCAGCGCGTTATCTGGCTGATGAATGGCACGACGCATCAATCCACCGTCAATTTGGGAACGGTGCCGACAACGTGGAGCATCGTTGGTTCGGGTGACTTCAACGGCGACGCTAAAGCGGACATTCTCTGGCAGAACAACTCCACTGGGCAGCGCGTTATCTGGCTCATGAATGGCACCGCGCATACATCTACTGTCAGTTTGGGAACGGTGCCTACATCGTGGAGCATCGCTGGTTCAGGCGATTTCAACGGGGACGGCAAGGCAGACATTCTTTGGCAAAACAGCTCTACTGGGCAGCGCTTGATCTGGCTCATGAATGGCACCGTGCATACATCCAATGTCAGTTTAGGAACGGTGTCCACATCGTGGAGCATCAGAAATTATTAACCAAGATCGATTAACGGGCATTGGTTTGATTGCTTTCGAATTCAGTTCCGGCAACTGAACTCAGCCGCTTTCAGCTTGCCCCAGCTCCGGCATCACAAGTGGACAAGTGGCGAAGCCGATGGCTACACGCCTTCGACCAGGATCATTCTTGTTCGCGCAGTCCGATGGCGCATTTTGTGTAGTTCGCGGTATTCCTCGAAGCTTGCACAGAAAGCTGACGCCTTTCCCCTACAGCAGATCCATCTGGGCGCTCTCCGGAGCCGTGTCGGCGAAGCGAACACCAACGCCGATGAGACGCACAGGTTTGCCGGTCCGGCCGAATGCTTCAGTGAGGAGCGTCTGGAAATCTTGCAAAGTAGGTACCAGTCCGGCGCGTTCGGCGGTCGTCCGGCTGAAGTCGTTGAACTTTAATTTCACGAAAATCTTTGTGATCTCGCGCGTTGATTCTTTTTGCGCGAGATCGGCCATCAAATCCTGGAAGAGTTCCTCAAGCTTTTCTTCACATTGTTCGAGCGTAGTAAGATCGGCAGCGAATGTTTCCTCGGTACTGAGCGATTTGCGCGGACGATCCGGTTCGACCGGCCGGTGATCGATGCCGCGACAAAGATCGTAGAGATCAAGACCGAATTTGCCGAAAAGATCGACAAGTTCCGAGCGCGAGAACCTTTGCAGTTCGCCGCAGGTTTTGACTCCAAGCTCCTCCAGTTTGCGCTCGCTCTTCTCGCCGATTCCCCAGATTTTGCGGACTGGCAAATCCTTCATGAACTCGGCCGCTTGTTCCGGCTTCACCTCGAATTGGCCATTTGGTTTGTTTATTTCGCTCGCGATTTTCGCAATCAATTTGTTGGGACCAATTCCCGCTGATGATGTCAGCTTCGTTTTCCGAAAAATTGTCCCACGGATCAGCTGTGCCAGCGGTCCCGGCGCGCCGGGATGCGCGCTGACATCGAGATAAGCTTCGTCGAGCGAGAGAGGTTCGATCAGGGATGTGAATCGATACAGGATTCCACGAATCACTGCGGCTTCGCGCCGATAAACATCGAAGCGCGTCGGGAGCACGATCAAATTCGGGCAACGTTGCAGCGCCATAAACGTTGGCATCGCCGAGCGCACACCAAACTTGCGCGCTTCGTAATTACACGTTGTCAAAACGCCGCGCCGATCGCGCGCGCCGCCCACGCCCACCGGCTTGCCGCGCAATGAAGGACGGTCGCGAACCTCAATCGCAGCATAAAAGCAATCCATGTCGAGATGGATTATCGCGCGCGGCTTGGATTCTTTTTCCACCGATCAAATGTAGCTTCAATAGTCGCACTATCATCTTTGACCGACGAAGCGAGATTGCCTTTTGGCGAGATTTGCGTCATGACAAATCGATCCTATGAAGACGACAGCGACGCGTGTTTTCATGGTACGACATGGCGCCACGGTCATGAGCGCTGAGGATCGATTTGCAGGAGCGACCGACGTGGAGTTGTCCGACGAAGGTCGCGAACAAACCCGGCGCCTGGCCGAGAGGTTAAGTCACGAGAAGATTGCCGCTGTTTACGCGTCGCCCCTTGGTCGGACGCTTGAGACCGCGCAAATTCTCGCTGCGCCACACGATCTCGAAGTGCAAACACGCGACGGCTTCCGGGAGATTTCGCACGGCCGCTGGGAACAGATGACCCGGCGCGAAGTAGAAGAAAAATTTCCGGAGGAAGCAGCAGAATGGGAAAAGGACCCGTACACATTTGCGCCCGTGGGCGGTGAAAGCGGTCTGGCCGTGACGGCGCGTGCTCTGCCGGTGCTCGTCGAGCTGGTGCGCAAGCACCCGGGCGAGAACATCCTCGTCGTTTCGCATAAGGCAACGATCCGACTTCTGCTGAGCTCGCTACTCGGGTTTGATCCGCGACGTTACCGGGACAATCTCGATCAAAAACCGGCTGCGCTGAACATTGTCGATTTTAGGGACGCGACACGCGCCCGGCTCACGCTGTTCAACGATACGTCGCATTACGCCGAGGCTGGCAAAGCAATCCCGGCAGTTCCGGAAGGCCGGTTGTCAAAGTGGTGGAGTCGGTAGCGCGCGACCGCTGGCGCGGCCGGTTTCGGCGTCAAGCTATTTTTTGAGCTTTGCAATGATCGTTTGTCTATCGATATTGAAACGATAACTTTCTTCTGAAATGGACGCTTCCACTTCTGTTGAAACCCACCAAGAACCGCACGGGCACGACGCTGCGCACGAGCATCACGAGCTCGGGTTTTGGCGAAAATATATTTTCTCTACCGATCACAAAGTAATCGGTATCCAGTACGGATTCACGGGCCTGATTTTCCTGCTATTCGGTTTTTCCTTGATGATGCTGATGCGATGGCAACTGGCCTATCCTGGCCAGGCATTGCCAGTGATTGGCAAATTTCTCCCGCACATTTTTGGGCCGAACACGATGCCGGACGGGAAAATGACGCCCGACTTTTACAACTCGTTGGGCGCGATGCACGGCACGATCATGGTCTTTCTTGGGATTGTGCCACTGGCGTTCGCGGCGTTTGGCAATTTCGTTGTGCCGCTGCAAATCGGCGCGCCGGACATGGCCTTCCCGAAAGTAAACATGGCGAGCTACTGGGCCGTTTTTGTCGGGGGCATTATCATGCTGATCAGTTTCTTCGTGCCCGGCGGCGCGGCCAAGAGTGGCTGGACTTCCTACGTGCCGCTGGCCGCAATTGCCGATAGCGGCCCGGGACACCTTCCGGTTTTCAATGGACAGACACTTTGGCTCATTGGTTTTATTTTTCTAATCACGTCGTCATTGCTCGGCGCGATTAATTTCATCGCGACTATCATTCAGTTGCGCGCCAAAGGACTAACCTGGATGCGGCTGCCATTTTTTGTCTGGGCACAATTTGTCACCGCGTTCCTGCTCTTGCTGGCATTTCCGCCGCTGGAGGCAGGGATCATCATGCAACTGATGGATCGGGTCGCGCATACCAGCTTTTTCATGCCTGTAGGCCTCGTGGTGAATGGCACACCTGTGTCCATCAGCGGCGGCGGCAGCCCGCTTTTGTGGCAACATCTTTTCTGGTTCCTGGCGCATCCCGAAGTGTACGTGCTCATTCTGCCGGGCATGGGCATTGTCGCTGAAATTCTGGCAAACAATTCCCGAAAGCCGCTCTGGGGTTACAAATCGCTTGTTTTTTCCGTGCTCACGATCGGCTTTTTGTCGTTCATTGTCTGGGCCCATCACATG
>QHPD01000049.1 GCA_003218975.1 Verrucomicrobiota bacterium | reverse complement strand
AATCTTCCTCTTCAACTTTATTCGGCACGATTCGGTAAGTGATGCCGCGAGGAATGACAATGTAATCCTCGGCCCGATACGGCAGACTGCCGAAAACCGATTCAACTACACCGCCGCCGTGGAAAACGAAAATGATCTCATCGGCGCCGCCGTTCTTATAATACTCGAATTTGTCGTACGTCTTTGCCGGCTTCGCGCGGTACGCGGTCATGTCCTGGTTGAAAAGCATCGGGACGCGTCCGGTGTAGAGGTCGCCGCGCCGTGGAATGTCCGCCGTTTTTAAATGATGATGACGCAGCGGACTGTCCGCGACTTTTTTAAGCTCTTCGCACTTGAGCAGCTTCACGTTGCGCACGCGCGTAGGCGGCCGCAGGTGATACATGATTGAATACGCTTCATCGAATCCCTGTGTGGTGAAAACGTGCTCGTACGCGATGCCCTCATTTTTATAAGTCGGCGTCGCCCCGTTGCGATGAAACCAGATGTGATGTTTTCTCGGGATTTCTCCCAGTTTTTGATAATACGCCATTGTCGATTTTACCTCCTTTACAAATTGCCTCTTGCGGCCTGTTCGCGCTCGATGGCCTCGAACAGCGCTTTGAAATTGCCTTTGCCAAAGCTTTTCGCCCCTTTGCGCTGAATGATCTCAAAAAAGAGCGTCGGTCGGTCTTCTACCGGCTTGGTGAAAATTTGGAGTAAATAACCTTCGTCATCGCGATCGACGAGGATGCCCAGCCGCTTCAACGCATTCAGTTCTTCATCGATGTGTCCAACGCGATCCAGCAGCGTGTCGTAGTATGTGGAAGGAATATGCAGGAACTCGACGCCGCGTTTTTGCAGGTCGGTCACGGTCTCGATGATGTTGTTGGTGGCCATGGCGATGTGCTGAACGCCTTCGCCGTTGTAAAACTCAAGATATTCCTCCACCTGCGATTTCTTTTTACCTTCGGCCGGCTCATTGATCGGGAACTTCACGAACCCGTTTCCGTTGCTCATCACTTTGCTCATTAGTGCCGAGTATTCTGTCGAAATGTCTTTGTCATCGAAGCTCAGGATGTTCCGAAAACCCATCACGTCCTCATAAAATTTCACCCACGGATTCATCTGGTTCCAGCCGACGTTGCCCACGCAATGATCGACATGTTGCAGGCCAGTCTCGGGGGGATTGTAGTTGGATTCCCACTTCCGAAATCCCGGCATGAACGGGCCATGATAGTTCAGTCTTTCGATGAACAGGTGGACGACTTCCCCATAGGTGCGGATTCCGCTCATCACGAGCTCGCCGTCATCGTCCGATAACCTTTTCGGTTCCATGTAACTCTTGCCGCCGCGTTTGGTCGTTTCCTCCCATGCTGAGGTCGCGTCGCCGACCGTGAGCGCGAGGACTTTCACGCCATCGCCGTGTTTGTGATGGTGGTCTGCGACCGAATGATTCGGCCGCAACGGTGTCGTCAGCACAAACGTGATCTTGTTCTGCCGGATCGCGTAGCTCGCCCGATCTTTCATGCCCGTTTCCGGTCCGGAATACGCCAGACTCTGAAAACCAAACGCGGTCTTGTAAAAATGCGCCGCCTGTTTGGCGTTTCCGACATAGAATTCGATGTAATCAGTGCCCTGAAGCGGCAGAAAATCTTTCTCCGCTGCCGGGACCGTTTTTGTTTTTGGAGCAGCAATTGTCGTTGGCATAATGACCTCCTAACTCTCTCGCGCTGAGCGCGCCTTCTAAATATAAGATCGACAAGCACGCCCCGCAAGGTTGTGGCTGTAGCCGCCGCCCTGCGGGCGGCGTTTCTCCTCGGCGCGCTTCGCACAGCGAAGCGGCTACAGGTTACTCCTGCGCAGGCGAGGCGACGAGTTTTTGGAAGCGCGGATCATTCCGGAGCGGATCGAACATTGGGTCAAGCCGGAGCAGCGCTGGGGTGAGCGGCGTCGGAGGAATCCAGTGGCCGCCGGGAATTTGCAGAATCTTCTCGAGTGCGGATATGGCCCGGTCAGGCTCGCCCATTTGCGCTGCCACCCGAGCCAGCGTTTCGATCTGCGCCGGACCGAGCAGCGCATCCTTCTCCACCGGATTAGCCGCGATACCCTGCTCGGCGAATCGAAACGCAGCAGCCTTGTCGCCGAGGCCCATGTAAGTCAGCGCTAAATCAGCCATGATCCAGGCGTTGTCGGGCTGCTCCTTCAGAAGAGCCTCCAGTTCGCTCTGGGCCTGCAGATAACTCTGACGCGCCGCCGTTTCATCACCGGCCAACTTCTGCGCCCAACCAAGCGAAACGCGGTACTCAGCATTGCCTCTCGGAATTGTCGGGTCTGGATGTGCCAGGACCTGTTGGAGGAATGTCACAGCGGCCGCACGGTTCCGCTCCAGAATACTCTGCCGGACCCGCGTCTGTACTCCGACAAAGTTGTCCGGCTTTATTTGTACCTGCGCGAGAAAACGGCGGGCGCGGTCTAAATCGCCCTCACACTGCGCAATAAAGGCTCGGTCCATGGTGAGAACATTGTTGTCCGGTTCCACGGCAAGCGCCTGAGCGAAGTAACGATCCGCGTCTGCGAATTGTCGCCGCAAGGTGTACGACAGCGCGTGTTGCTCCAGAAGAGCCGCATTGCGCGGATCGAGCCGTTCGGCTTGCTGAAAATAAGCTTCGCTCTGGTCCCATTCACCACGACGCCGCGCAACATAGGCCAGCGCCTCGGGTATCTGAGTGGCGTTTGGCAGAAGCTCTTGTGCATGGTGAAAATAGCGGAGTGCAGTGTCGTAATCCTTCAGGACGGCATACTGGTAGTAGGCTTTTGCATATACCGCCTCACCAAGCTGTGGTTGCAAGGAAAGGGCAGTCTCAGCAGCGCGCCTAGCTTCCTCGCCCAGCGCCGGTGTCTTCTCCATTGCTCCACTGATGTAGCCGGCGCCATCCACGCGACAGAGGAGCGCCCAGGCCACAGCGAACTTGGCATCGAGCTGCACTGCCTCCCTGAGGTGCTTCTGGGCCGCGAGCGCGTTCGCCGGAATGTTTCCGCCTCTGACGAAGAATGAGAGACCGCGCAGGTAGGCATCGTACGCTTCAGGATTGTCCGTGGGTTTGGCGGCGATCACTTGCTCTTCCTGGCCAGTGATCTTTGCGCGCAATTGATCAGCGATTGTCTTTGCAATTTCCGTCTCGGCTGAGAATACGTCAGTTACTTTTCGGTCGAACGTTTCAGCCCATAAATGCGAGTCGTTAGCTGCCTTAATTAGCTGCACGTTGACACGCACTGCGTCGCCGCTCTTCTGCACGCTGCCTTCAACAACGTGAGCTACTCCAAGTTGTTTGCCAATCTCGAGAAGGTTCT
>QHPD01000099.1 GCA_003218975.1 Verrucomicrobiota bacterium | reverse complement strand
CCAAGCGCGTGGTCGCTGGGGAGAAGAGACATTGCGCCGAGTTGTGGAAGCGGCGGGGATGAGCGCGCACTGCGATTTCACTGAACAAATGGTCGCTGGAGACGCGAAACCGGATCTAATTGTTCGCCTGCCTAGAGACCGAGTCATCATTGTCGATGCGAAAGTTCCGGATCTGGATTTTCTGTCTGCTTTGCAAACAGCCGACGCGCGAAAGCGGGCCGATTTGTTGGCGGCGCATGCGAGAAAATTGAAGGACACGATAAAGTCATTAGCCGATCGGGATTACCCAAAGCAGTTTCCAAACGCATTTGATCACGTGGTGCTATTCGTCCCGGCCGAATCGCTGTTTAGCGCAGCACTGGAAGGCGACCACGATTTGATTGTCTGGGCGACCAGTAAAAAGATAATGCTGGCCACACCGGCATCCCTTATTGCACTGCTTCGATCGGTCAGCTTATTCTGGCAGCAACACGCGCAGACCGAAAACACGCTAGCCATCGCCGAGGCAGCGCAAGACCTCTATGCACGCGTGACGACGTTCACCGAACATTTCGAGAATATTCGCGACGGACTGGAAAAAGCCGGTGAGGCATTCAACAAGTCCGTGGGCAGCTACGAGCGCATGGTGCGGCCTGCCGGAGAAAAGATTCAAAAATTGCGTGCTGCTGTCGGCGAAAAGGAATTGGCAGACGTCAGGCCTCTGGACTCCACGCTACGTTTGGCGCCGTCGAGCACATCGCCGGAAATCAAACCCGAACACGCACAAAATTTATCGGGAATATCCCGAGCTCGTCAGTAGAACAGCCGAATCCGCAGCCCATGCTGAAGGAACTGTTAGGCGGTGATGAGGGATAGTGATCGATTGACCGAATCCTGAGTTTGATTTGCGTAGCCCTGTTGGTAGTCTGCAACCATGAGCACGCTTGCAGAGATTAAAGATGCTGCAGCGCGGTTGCCGGCGGAGCAGCGCAGTGAATTGATTACCTGGCTGGGCAAGGCCGAGGATGTGTCGCGAATCCGTCGCGAGCAATTGCGGCGGGAGATTCAGATTGGCCTGGATGAAATCGAACGGGGCAAAGTTGCTCCGCTCGATATCCGGGAGATTGAGCGCAAAGCCCGCGCGAGTCGTGACGGAAAACGCATGACTGATGGGTAGGGCATATCGCAGCGCGCATGCAGAAACCGACCTCATAGAAATTTGGGCAGGCATTGCTGCTAATGATCCGGCCGCCGCAGATCGGTTACTCGATCAGATCGAGGAAGCTTGTGCGCTGCTAGCGACTCATCCGCATGCGGGAAAGCAACGCGACGATCTTGCGCCGGGGTTGCGCTTCTACCCTGTAGGCAATTATTTAGTTTTCTATGTCCCGCGTGATGACGGCATTGCTGTCGCCAGGATTCTTCATGGCGCCCGCGATTACCGACAGGAATTTCGTGACTAAACAGAATGGTGTCTCACCTACTCGCACTTAAATGAAGACCGCACTAATCACTGGAGCGAACAAAGGCATCGGGCACGAGGTGGCGCGACAGCTTGCGAGGAAAGGATTTCATGTTTTTATCGGGGCGCGGAATCGGGATGCCGGGCGTAAGGCGGTGGATCAGATCACGAAGAAAGGCGGAAAGGCGACATTTCTCGAAATCGACGTTGCTGATAATGCCAGTGTAACTGCCGCTGTGCGTGAATTCGCTAAAGCTGCGGATCAGCTTGATGTGCTCGTGAATAACGCCGGAATCATGGTGGACGGCGACGATGCGATTCTGGAAGTCAGCGACGAGCTAGTGCGAAAGACGCTGGAGACCAATACTCTGGGCGCTCTGCGGGTCACCCGCGCATTTGCATCGTTGCTCGCGAAGAGCAAAGCGCCGCGCGTGATCAATGTCTCCAGCGGCGGCGGGCAGTTAACTGGTGGCGCGGATGGCTGGGCACCCGCTTACTGCATCTCGAAGACAGCGCTCAACGGCGTTACGTCGCAGCTCGCGACGGCGTTGCCGAAATTTGCGATAAATTCTGTTTGCCCGGGCTGGGTACGCACGGACATGGGCGGGCGGAACGCGACGCGGTCAGTGGAAGAAGGCGCGGACACGATCGTCTGGCTTGCCTCCGACGCGCCGCAGAACCTTACGGGCAAATTTCTGCGCGACCGCAAGGAGATTCCGTGGTGACCCTCCTTCGTCCGGCAGACGCGGGACTATGGCGTAGCAGGCCGGCCCTCGTGACGATAGGAGCTGTAGTGTGCGCTGTCCTCAGCGCATCGGTAGAATAGCGAAATCAACGTCGTGCGATGCACTGAGGACGGCGAATCCAGCTAAGAGGATGAAGCACGATTACAACTAGGAGCATAAGTAAGAGCACGAGAAAGAAAGTTACAGCACCTCGTCCCATTTGCTCTGGTCCTTGAGCATGATCTCGCGAAGCAGACGAATAGGTGGCATGCCGTGATTGAGCAGCTCGTTGTGGAATTTTTCCAATGAAAATTCATCGCCCTCCTGCGCCTTGTAATCGTCGCGCAGCTTTAGAATCTCCAACTTGCCCAGCGTGTAACTGAGGTAGCCAGGATCGAATGTGCCGCGCATCGCTTCCTGGCGGGCCGGCTTTTCCTCGTAATAACAATTCTCTTGGAAAAATTTCGTTGCCTCGTCGATCGACATGTTTTGCGTGTGCATTTTGATCGACACGCACAAACGGCATAAACGAAGAAGCGCTTCGTCGACTTGCGCCATGCGATATTTGGCTGCGCGCTTCACATCATCTTCGCTGGGAGTCGAATTGGTGGCGCTGCCGTAGCCTTCATCGAGCATCATTTTTTCGCAATAGTGCGCCCAACCTTCGGTGAACGCGTAGCTGTCGAAAATTTTTTCCACCTTGCTTGCGGGCGATTCGTTCAGGTGCAGGAACTGTACATAATGGCCGGGGTAAGCTTCATGAATCGAGGTAATGTCCGAGGTGTAATAATTAAATGCGGTGAGCCATTCTTGCTTTTGTTTCTCCGGCCAGTCGTTCTCTGTAGGCGTGACGTAGTAATATGCCTCCGTCGCGCGCTTCTCGAATGGCCCTGGTGTATCCATTGATGCAAAAGACGTGGCGCGCTCATATTGCGGGGTCTCTTTCACCTTGGGGCGAACATCCGAAGGGATGCTGACCAAATGACGATTTACGACGTATTTGCGAATTTTATCCAAATCCTTGGAAACACCGGGTATGAGATTTTGCGGTGTTGGATGCTCGCTCTGGATTTGCCTGAAAACCTCGACTGGCGACTTGCTCGGATCGATTTTTTGGGCGGCGTCGACGAACGCTTCCTGTTCGGCTTTTAATTGTGCCATCCCAATCTCCAGAATTTTCTGTGGCGGAAGATCGACAAGTTCTGTTTGGGCCAGCAAACGCCTGAATTTTTCGTCGCCTAGAGCGAAATTGAGCGATGCCTTCGGGAGTTTCTCTCGTTCCAGCCATGTCGCGTAATCATTGACCGCATGTGCTGCTTTGCGATTGGCGTTTTCGAATGCGATGCGAACCTGCTCGTCTTTTACTCCGGCAACTGCGGGTGGCAGACTTTTCTTTAAAAAATCGGACGCCCCCTTCGCCATCTCAATTGCCAGTTCGACGTACGGCTTGGGAAGGACCTCGTCCAGATTGGTTCGTGCCGCGATGAGGATATTTGGGATTTGTGATTCGATCGTGGTCAAACTGCGAACACGGTCCTCTAGTGGCGCAAAATTCCTTTGCACATAGACGTTCAAATCGGCTGCGCGTGTATAGACCATCGGATTTCGTTCGAAGGTCGCCATGTCCTGCATCTCAAAGAGCTCCTTTTTCACCGCCGCCTGCAGGATACGCAGATCGATCGATTGTCGCGGACTCAATTTAGTTGGTTCGAACTTGGCGAGGCGATCATCGAACCGGCGCAACCGGGAAAGCTCGGCGTCCAGTGCGAGGCGGGTGTGATCGAAGATTTTGCCGTCGTATTCGTGAAGGCCGAGGGCGGTTCCCTCCAATGGGCGGACGGCGAGATACCCTTTGATGTATTCATCGGCCACCGCTTCGTACTCAGCATCGGCGATTTGCCTAGCAGCGCTGTTCGCACCAGCCAGACAAAGCGCGGTTACAAAAAGAGCAACCGCAACAACTTTCGCCCCACAATCCGATTTCATGCAGGGCGCAAAGGTAGGCGACGCTTTGCGCGTTGCCAAAAATTTCCAATGAGCGATGATGGAGTCGTTTTCAATTTACGTCGCAAAATGAGACGCTCCATTGTCCTGCCGTTGTTGGCTTGTGTGACGCTGCTTGGCATTCTTTCTGGCGTAGGCGCGCAAGAAGCGCAGTCAGGGAAGAACGAAAACGATAACGGCTACGCGCAAATTTCCCTTTTCGCAAAAGCTATTGAATTAATCCGGCAGGATTACGTAGATGGCAGTAAGACGAGTTATCACGATCTGGTAACGGCAGCACTGAAAGGGATGCTCTCATCGCTCGATCCGCACAGCCAGTTCATGGACCCGAACGATTTCCGCGACATGCAGGAGGATACGCGCAGCCGTTTTAACGGCCTCGGCATTGAGGTTGCGATGAAAAACGGTTTGCCGACGGTGGTGACGGCCATCGAGGACACGCCTGCGGCAAAGGCTGGCATTCTCGCAGGAGATCAGATTTTGAAAATAAACGGCGCTTCGACGGAGAGAATGGATCTCCAGGATGCCATTAATTTTCTACGCGGGCCAGCCGGTCGCAAGGTCACTCTCACCCTGTTACGACCTTCCACTAAGGAGATCAAAGACTACGCTCTTGAGCGCGCGGAAATTAAGATCCAGAGCGTCAAGGGAGTGAAGTTGCTCGAGCCCGAGCTGGCTGGCCCGTTCAAGATCGGCTATATCCGGCTGATTCAGTTCAGTGAGCCAACGACTGAGGAATTGTCCAAAGCGCTCGACGAATTGCAAAGGCAGGGCATGCAGGCGCTAATTCTTGATCTCCGAAATAATCCCGGCGGTTTATTAAACAGCGCTGTGGACGTATGCGCTGAGTTCCTGCCGTCCAATACAAAGGTGGTCTCGACGCAGGGTCGGGTCGCTTCTCAACAGCACGATTACTCGACTTCCGGTGCAAAAAAAGCGCGCCCTAATTTTCCGATGGCGCTCCTGATCAATGAAGGCAGCGCGAGTGGCGCGGAGATTGTGGCCGGGGCGTTAAAGGATTTGCATCGTGCCATCCTCGTCGGCGAAACCACGTTTGGAAAGGGTTCCGTCCAGAACGTGATGCAGTTGCCGGACGGTTCCGCGGTGCGTTTTACCACGGCAAAATATTACACGCCGAGTAAACAGGTCATTCAGGGAAACGGCGTGACGCCGAATATCCGCGTGGTAATGACTCCCGAGCAGGAACGCGCGCTCTTTGCGTTGCGTAATACGGAGAATGTGAAACCCGAGGACGAGAAAAACCTTATCAAAGCAAAAGATCTGCAGATGTTGCGGGCGATCGACACGCTCAAAGGCGTCATGATTTACGCGCAGCGGAACGCCCCAAAGGCGGAAGCGGTAAAGAAATAGACGCGCAGTTCCGCTCTTGTCATTCAGAGCGGAGTCGAGGAATCTCTTACTGTTTTTTGATTCGCAGAGATTGTTAGATCGAGAGATGTCTCGACTTCGCTCGACATGACAGTATTGGCCCTTGAAACCTCCTGTGATGAAACTGCGGTCGCGATTTTGCGCGGCAGCAACGGCGATTCCGCCGCGGAGTTGCTCGCGAGCGAAGTCGCCTCGCAAATCGCCGCGCACGAAAAATACGGTGGGATCGTGCCTGAGATCGCTTCGCGCAATCATCTCGTTCATGCTCCGCGATTACTTAAACGGGCGACACTGGAAGCTAAGATCGACATGACGCAGATCGATGCATTTGCAGCCACCAGCGGCCCCGGCCTGGCGAGCTCGCTGATGATCGGTGCTTCAATTGCCAAAGGTTTGGCAATCGGTTTCAGCAAACCCTATCTGGCGATCAATCACCTCGAAGGACATCTGCTCTCGCCTTTTTTCGGAGAAGGCGAGGTGAGACGCAATGTTTCCCTCGTCGTGAGCGGGGGACATACGATGTCGATCTTCGTTCGGGGCCTGGCAGATTATCAATTAATCGGGCGCACAGTCGATGATGCTGCCGGGGAGGCATTCGATAAAGTCGCTAAAATGCTCGGGCTTGGTTATCCGGGCGGTCCTGAGATTGAGAAACACGCGTGTGGCGGTGATCCGGCACGCTTCGATTTGCCGCGCAGCATGCTCGACTCGGACAACTCTAGCTTCAGCGGATTAAAAACAGCGGTGCGATATTTACTGCCGAAATTGCACGGCGATTTTTTGGCGGATCTTTGCGCATCGTTTCAGCAGGCGATTGTCGACGTTCTGGTGCGCAAAACAATCGCGGCGGCACAGAAGTACGACGTCGATCTTGTGACGATGAGCGGCGGGGTGAGCTGCAATCGTGAACTGCGGCGGCAATTGGCTGAGGCCAGCGTCCGCGCAGGATTCGACTTCAAAAGCGCCGAGGCCTGGTTATGCACTGATAACGCCGCGATGATAGCGTTCGCGGCGTTATTGCGATTACAAGCGGGCTTCGAATCGAAAGTAACTGAAGAGATCGATCCGAATCTCAAAGTAGCGTAAGCGCCTCGCTTGCGGCCGCAGAAGATTCCGCAACCGGGACGGTTGCGCTATTTCAATATTCACGCTCTAAAAGATAATTTGCCAGAGCGTGCAGGGGTTCGGCGGCGTCGCTGTGAAAGACCGACAGGGCGTTGTGCGCCTGGCGAGTAAGCCGCTTGGCTTCGGCGCGCGATTTCTCCAAACCAATCACCGCTGGGTAGGTCGCCTTCTTTGCGGCGATATCTTTGCCGGCGCTTTTCCCCAAAATCTCCGATGTCTGCGTTACGTCGAGGATATCGTCGATCACTTGAAAAGCCAGGCCCAGTCCCCGCCCAAATTGCGTGACGGCCCGGAGTTTTTTCGGATCTGCGTTGGCGCTCATTGTGCCGAGGCGGACCGACGTGGTCAATATCGCGGCTGTTTTCTTTTCGTGGATATAACGCAATTGGTGGCGCTTCACGTCTCTGCCTTCGGCTTCGAGATCGGCCACCTGACCGGCAATCAATCTTTGACTTCCTGCTGCCACTGCGATTTCGCGCAGCAAGCTCGACATGTCGTAGCGTGGCGCTGGCCTGGTATTGGAGACAATTTCAAACGCGATTGTCAGCAGCGCGTCTCCAGCCAGGATCGCGATGCCGTCTCCGAAGACTTTGTGGCAGGTGGGACGGCCGCGCCGGAAATCGTCGTTGTCCATGCTCGGCAGATCATCGTGCACGAGCGAATAGGTGTGGATGCATTCGAGCGCACAGGCGAGGGGAAGAGCGCTACTGATTTTTCCGCCGCAAGCTTCGGCTGCTGCGAGACAGAGAATCGGTCGCAATCGTTTGCCTCCGGCAAAGAGGCTGTAGCGCATCGCTCGGTGAAGCGTCGTTGGTTCCGTGTTTGGCTTTGGCAAATAATGATCCAGCGCGCGGTCGATCAGTTTCTGGCGAGAAGTGAGATACGTTTTGATGTTCACGATTCTGGATGCGCAATGCTGAATGCTGGATGTTGCGCGGCTGATTATCTAGCACCTAATATCAAGAATCCAGCAACAGAATGTTAGCCTTCTAACCTGTCTCAAATATTTTCGGCTGCCTCGGTTGTGGCGACTGGCTTTGTCCGCGTGGCGAGGAACGCGCCAAGGAGCAAAATGGCGGCGCTCCACAGCTGAGCGTGACCGAGACGTTCGCCATAAATCCACGCTGAAAGTCCCAGCGCGCCAACAGGGCAGAGAAGCTGGAGCGATTGGGCGAGGGCCACGCCGATTTCCCGGATTGCGACGTAATAGAGGACGTGCGCCAGTGTAATGCAGCTCACGGCAGAGATGATCAGAACCAGGTTCGCGAGCGCGCCAGCGTGAAGCGGCGTATCGGCCTTGCCAAAGGCGAGAGTAAGTGGAAAAAGCAGCGCCGAAGTGATGAAGCTAATCACACCGAAACTGCGGATCGACCCAAGCTCCGCTGATGGGCGTTTAATCAGAACACCGTAAAGTGCCCAGCAAAATGTGGCGGTGAATGCAATAAATAAGCCAGGAATCGCGATATGCCCTGATTTCCATCCCGGTTGAAACCAAACAACTCCGAATGCGCCGATCAATCCCAGGCCGGTGCCCAATTGAAACTGCCATTGACGAATGACGTGGCGCTCTTCAGGGAAAAAGACCAGCGCAAGCAGCGCTGTGAAAATCACCGAGGCGCGTGTGAAGATGGTGTAAACGCCCGGGCCCACGTAAGAGAGGGCCATCACTTGTGTAACCTGATGGACAACGTTAGGCAGGCAAGGCAGGATGCAAATCGTTACAGCGCGCCAGTGGATGGACAGTCCACGGTGCCGCATCCCGTAAATCAGCAGAGGCGCGATTGAAACGCATGCCACCAGATAGCGATAGAAATTCTGCGCCCATGGATCGTAATAACGGTTGAGGTAGTACTGGAACAGCGATGGCGTGGACCAGATGAGAACGGTGGCGAAGACCGCGGCGTAGCCTTCCGAGGGTTTGACGCGACCGCGTAGATCGACAATCTCCCGGGTGGAATTCAGTTGGTTCATCGCTTTTCTTTTTTGGCGCGTTAATTTGCTGGCTTACAAGTGCGAAATCCCTCAAAAAGTAAGCCCGAAGGAGAACAAAATTATGATGTTTACCAGTCGAATCACAATATTCCTGATCGCCGCCGGATTTTTCGGCATGGCGAGTTTTGTATCAGCCAAAGAGAAAGCAGCCGGAGCCGTCGGGACGAGCGAGTACGCCAAGGGCGTCCAATTGTTCGACAGCGGGCAGTACGAGCCGGCGGTCACGGAGTTTACCAAGGCCATCTTGGCAAACGATAAGCAGCCCGCATTCTATGACAGTCGTGGGTTTGCCTATTTCGCGCTCGAGCGATTCCAAGAAGCAGCTGCTGATTTTTCCAAAGCCATTGAGCTGTCGCCGAAAGATGAACGCGCCTACATCGGACGGGCCCAAGTTGCACTAAAGCAAAAAGATTACCAGCAAGCGCTGGCTGACACTCAGAAGGCGCTGGAGATCAAGCCCGATGAGGTCGCTGCTATAAAGTTCCGCGGCTACGCCGAGATCGGGCTCAGCCAGTGGGACAAGGCGGTCGCGGATTTCGCAACCGTTATCCAAAAACAGCCGGACGATCTGCAGAATTACGATCGGCGCGCATTAGCATATCGGGGTTTGAAAAACTTCGACGCGGCTATTGCCGATTATACAGATATACTGGAGAAAAAGCCGAACGATGCGGAGACTCTGACCAAGCGCGGTTACACTTATAGCCTGATGGGGCAATACGAGAAGGCAATCGAAGATTACCAAGCTGAGTTGAAGCTCAATCCGCAAGACAATGATACTTTTCAGCGCTTGCAGTTTGCCCAGGGGCGACTGGCCGCAAAGAATGCGCCACCTCCAACAGCAACGCTCACGCCGACTCCCGAAAAACCGGGGCTGATCGCGCAGATCAATCCGCTGTATATCGGGATCGCCATCGTCGGGCTGATTGTGATTGCTGTAATCGTGCGTCTGATCACACGAGGGAAGGTAGAGCCTAAAAGCCACCGAATCCGCTAGGGTAGTGACATCGCGTCGCGATGGCGGGGCGGCGCGGGGGGTTGCGGTTCTATCGACGAAGAAATTCCTTTGACACAGCGATGCGCGCAGTTAGCTTGCGGACGCTTTTTGCTGGAACGAGGTGGTCCCATGGTCGTTCAAATTGCAAATTTGACGCGGCTTTGGGACTTTTGAATCTCAGGCAGAGGGCGAAACCGGTTTGCCGTTTGGCTCTGCCGGAGAACGGAGAGCACGAGATAAATGACGAGCGGCCCATGTAGCTCAGTTGGCAGAGCACGTCCTTGGTAAGGACGAGGTCACCGGTTCAATCCCGGTCATGGGCTCCAGAACAAGCTCGGGACTGGCAGTGGAATAATTGAAGAAAAAGGAGACAGTTTAATTAAACAGGAGAATTGAAATGGCTAAGGAAGCATTCAAACGCGATAAGCCGCATGTGAACGTTGGCACGATCGGTCACGTGGATCACGGCAAAACCACCCTCACCGCGGCGATGACCATGGTGCTGGCAAAAAAGGGCATGGCCGAAGTGCGTGCTTACGAATCGATTGACAACGCGCCCGAGGAAAAAGAACGCGGCATTACGATTAACACTGCCCACGTCGAGTACTCGAGCGAGAAACGCCACTACGCGCACGTCGATTGCCCCGGTCACGCCGATTATATCAAGAACATGATCACTGGCGCAGCCCAAATGGACGGTGCCATCCTGGTCGTCTCGGCCGCGGACGGACCGATGCCTCAAACCCGCGAACATATCCTGCTCGCGCGGCAGGTCGGTGTGCCCTCCATTGTTGTCTTTCTCAACAAGACCGATATGGTCGACGACCCCGAGTTGCTCGATCTGGTTGAGATGGAGGTGCGCGATCTTCTTACGCAGTATGAATTTCCCGGAGACAAAATCCCTATTGTCAAAGGCAGTGCTCTTAAGGCGCTCAATGGCGATCCAGAGGCGGAGAAGCAGGTAATTGCCCTTGTAGAGGCAATTGACGATTACATCCCTGTGCCTGAACGCCCCGTCGATCAGCCGTTTTTGATGCCGATCGAGGACGTGTTCAATATCGAAGGCCGCGGCACCGTCGCCACTGGTCGTGTCGAACGCGGCGTTCTGAAGAAGATGGGAGAAGTTGAACTAGTCGGAGTTCGACCGACTCAGAAGACGGTCGCGACTGATATCGAAATGTTCCGCAAGCTTCTCGACGAAGCGCGCGCGGGCGATAACGTGGGCGTTTTGCTGCGTGGTTTGAAGAAGGAGGACGTCGAGCGCGGCCAGGTCATCGCCAAGCCCGGGTCGATTACGCCGCACAAAAAGTTCAAGGCGGAGGTCTATGTTCTGAGCAAGGAGGAGGGCGGACGGCACACGCCGTTTTTCTCAAATTATCGGCCGCAATTTTATTTCCGCACCACGGATGTGACCGGCACGGTTAAGTTGCCTGAAGGCGTGGAAATGGTGATGCCTGGCGACAACGTCTCCATTGAAGTCGAGTTGATTACGCCGATCGCGATGGAGAAGACGATTCGCTTCGCCATTCGTGAAGGCGGCAAAACTGTCGGCGCAGGTCGCGTTAGCGAGATTCTGGATTAATATTCTTCCTCTGCCTCTTCCTCTCACTCGGCTCAGTTGAGCGGGGCTCGGGAAGAGGAGATTAAGAGGAAGCGGAAAATTAAACTTACGCCAGTAGCTCAATTGGTAGAGTAGCGGTCTCCAAAACCGTCGGTTGGGGGTTCGAGTCCCTCCTGGCGTGTTGAAACAGCCTCGAACGCCGAACGCCCAACGTCGAACTCTGAACTTCGAACTTAGCAGTAGATAACTTGGGCGTTGGACGTTAAGCGTTGGATGTTCGATGTTTTGATTTAGATGATTTCGAAGGTAAAAAACTTTCTTAGTGAAGTGAGGGTCGAGCTCCAGAAAGCTTCCTGGCCTTGGGACCTAAAGGAAAGAGGTTTCCGTCGCTACAAAGAGCTGTCGGACTCGACGGTCGTGGTCGTGATCGCAATGGTATTGCTGGGCGGTTTTGTCTCATTCTTCGATTTCGTGCTCGTGAACTTTGTCCACTTCTTTACGCGGTTGCACTGATTTATGGCTCAAACACTTACAGGCAGAGATCAATGGTATGTCGTGCATGTGCTTTCCGGTCAGGAAAACAAGGTGCGCGAGAACATTTTGAAACGCGTCAAGACCGAGGAAATTGGCGACTTGATCTACGAAGTGCTCGTCCCGACCGAGCGCGTCTCGGAAATCAAGAAAGGCAAGAAAAGCGAGACTACTCGCAAATTTTTCCCTGGATACCTCATCGTCAACATGCATTTGCTCGACGAAAACAATCAGCTTGTCGGCCGCACCTGGTATTTCATTCGCGACACGCCCGGAGTAATCGGTTTTGCCGGCACCAAAGACAAGCCCATCCCAATGCGACAATCGGAAGTGGATAGCATGCTGGCGCAAATGAAGGAGCGCGAAGAAAAGGTGAAACCGAAAGTCACCTTCGAGGTGGGCGAATCGGTGAAAGTGGCCGACGGCCCGTTCCAGAATCAGACCGGGATCGTCGAAGAAATCGATCCCGAGCGCGGCAAATTGCGCGTGTCCGTCACAATCTTTGGCCGCGCCACTCCGGTCGAACTTGAATACTGGCAGGTCGAACGCGGATAAGATCGACAATCACTCAACTCTCAGCTAACAACTCTCAACTGTTCAGATGGCTAAAGAAAAAGTTGCCGAAATAAAACTGCAAATCCCGGCGGGACAGGCGAATCCTGCGCCGCCTGTGGGCACCGCGCTCGGACCGCGCGGAGTCAACATCATGGCGTTCTGCAAAGAGTTTAACGCCGCTACTCAGAAGCAAGCCGGCGACGTTCTCCCGGTCGTCATCACGGTTTACAAAGACAAATCGTTCACGTTTATTACAAAGAGCCCGCCAGCCGCCGTGTTGTTAAAGAAAGCGGCCAACATCGCCGCAGGTTCCAAAGAGCCGAACAAAACGAAAGTCGGCAAAGTCACGCGCAAGCAAGTCATGGACATCGTGAACACCAAGCGCAAGGACCTCAACGCCCGCGATGACGGAGCCGCCTTCCGTATCATTGCCGGAACGGCCCGCCAAATGGGCCTCGAGATCGTCGATTAAAGATCGACATCGACTGGGGATTACGCGGATTCGACGGATTGGGGAGCGCACGCGCTTCGCGTGCTGGATTCGCATGCCGAATATTATCGTCATTACCGCTACCGCAGCTGCTGCTGCTGGCGCTGCCCCTTGATGAGCATTTGTGTAAAGGCGCCTGCCATCCCAGCCAACATGAAGAAGGGTATAAAGATTAGTCCCATGCACGCGTAAAGAAGGCCCAGCATTTTGCCTGCCTGCAGTGGAGCAACACGTTTAATTCGTCGGATCATTGGCTGAGATTATGATCAGGTCGTCCTTTCAATTACAATCGCGGTTATTCGCGAGGGTTGTGGAGGTTAGGGTTTTGTCTGATTCGGCGGGCGGGCTCCAGTATTATCACGCGCGTGCGCAACGCGATTGCGCAAGGGGGGCCAGTCGCCGATCACTGCTTCCAGTTGATCGCCCGCGCGGATCGGGCCGACACCCGAGGGCGTTCCGGTCAGGATGACATCACCCGGCAGCAACGTCAGCGATTCACTGGCGAATGAAACGAGGTGCGCGACCGAGTAAATCATCAGGCTCGTGCGTGTTCGTTGTCGGACTTCGCCGTTTTGCCGCAATTCGATAGGCACATCGCTAACATCGACATCTGCATAAACGAAGGGACCGACCGGCGTGTAAGTGTCGAACGATTTGCACCGGCCAAATTGCTTTTCCTCTTTTTGCAGATCGCGATCTGTGATATCGAGGCCGATTGTGTAGCCGAAGACGTGATCGAGCGCATCATTCACGATTACGTTTTTCGCTGGAGCGCCGATCACCACCGCGAGCTCCACTTCGAAATCGGTTCGATGCTCGGGAAACACGATCTCGATCGTACCCTGATGCGCCAAGAGCGAACTAGGCGCCTTAAACCAAATCAACGGCGCTCCCAATTCAGTTCGTTTCATCTCGGCGATGTGATCGGAGTAATTCAGGCCGACTGCGATTAATTTTGAGGACGCAACCGGGAGATCGACATGCAAATCTGCGAGTTTGCGGACATCGCCAGTCGGTTCGATCTCGACCCAGTACGGTTTTGCGAGCACGTGCACGTCGTTGCCGCGCACTTCGCCGTAGAAGAAACTGTCGCCCAATCTGAACCCACCAAACGTCCGCATGAGCGAAATTGTAGGGCAACTGCTCCGGTTGCCGAATGAAATCTCGGCAGCGAGTGCCTGCCAACAGCGCTGCAGAGTTATCGCGTCACGTTGCTGGGGCAGATTCACGGGAGTAACATGCAGCTATGCCAAAAAGCATACTGATGCTGACGTTGATTCTCATCGCTGGCTTTAAAACATGTAATGGCACGAAGCCAAATGCGTTAGCGAAATCCAGCACCACCATGAATAAGCCCACGACCTCTACCCAAACGTTGGCGGAAAAGCCCACCTTCGCTTCGGACATCAGGCCGATACTCCAGTCCCGCTGCCAGCCCTGTCATTTTCAAGGCGGCCAGATGTATGAGAAGCTGCCATTCGATAAACCAGAAACAGTTACTAAGCTGGGCACAAAGTTGTTCACGCGCATCAAGAACGAGGACGAACAACGCGTCATCAGGGAGTTCCTCTCGAAACAGTCTGAGAGTGCTGAGCCCTAGCGAACGCCGCGCGATGTGAACTCACCGAAGGTCTTCATCGCGTGTCATTCCGAAACAAGTGACGCGACCTCGCGATCGAAGCTTAGAATACGCAAGTTAGCGAGTGTGATCTATGAGCCCGGGTGAAGTTCCTCGCTCCGCTCGGAATGACCATTGCACTATTTCAGCACGACCCCCACAAAGTCGCGCACCGGTTTCTGCTCGGGAATCGAAAACGCGCTGCCATTCTCGCGTGTGACCCAAAATGCGCTCGATGAGCCGCCATCGAGATTCAAAGCGCGTTGAATTTTCAACCCATTGACCAACGGCGTTGTGGCAAGAATCATTCCCAACTCCGCGAGCGAGATTTCCGAGCAGACTCCCACCAATGCGCGATCATTGGCTGCGGTTGCGGCAAAGGTCCGACGTGCAGAGTTTGAATCATCCAACCCACGGACGCGTTCATAATGATCTACAAGGAAAGGCCCGCATTGAACCGCAGCATTCACTTTTTCTTGCCGTGAAAATTCGCGGACGCGGAAGATTTGCACGCCGCGTGGTGATGCGCCGAGCACGCCGGTGATCAGTCGAGCGCGTTTCAAGGGCGTAAGTAGTTCGCCGTCGCTGATCAACAAGCCAATTGGCGCAAAGTCGGCGTCAAAATATCCGCCGTTGACACCGGCAAGACATTTCTGGCGTACCATCGTCTCAGACAAAGTCTCGCCCCTTTGATTGTCGATTACATGCAACGTGCAAGATTTAGCGGAAAAAATTGCAAGATCGACAACCGCGTGCTCCTGTCGAGCACTATCATCCAAAACGACGTGGCGATGTAGAACGCCGGCCCGTCCGGGCTCCGAGTCTGTGGTGCGAATCGACCACTCCGCGCGCGCCGTGACCGCGACGGAAAGAAGAAAAAGCGCAGCCCTAAGCTTTGCCACCGTACCTGGTCAGCAACGCTTGAAAATCGGGTTCGTTCCGTAAAGGATCCCAAATCGGACTCACTTTCAGCATCTGCACTGTTACAGAGCTCGGCCGGTTCAAAAGTCCGTCGAGGATTTCAATTGCACGACTGTTGTTTCCAAGAATGGCATGCACTTCAGCTACGCCAGCGGTGACCTCCGGGCCACCAAAGGCGTCCTTGCTTTCGGGCTGTAGTTCGGTTGCCCGTTGTGCCTCCGTCAGGGCGGCATCTTTTTCGCCGAGGTAGGCCAGCACTTTTGCAAGCTGAATGTGCGCATCCGCAGCGTCCGGGCTTCGATTCAGCTGCTCCTCGGCAGCGCTCTTCGCCTTAAGGAAGGCTGCTCGCGCGCCATTATCGTCGTGCAAAGATTTTCGGGCAAAGCCAATGAGATAGTACTTGCTGCACAAGCCGCCCGAAATCCCGGAGAGCTGATCATCCGCCACGCTTTCTGCTGCTTGCAATCCTTCGTTGTACCTACGTTCCAACAAAAACACATTCGCCCGCCCAGCAATTGTCTTGATTTTCTGCTCTTTGGTCATCGGGACCGATTTGACAGCCTCGAATGCTTTCTCGGCGATGCTGAAGTCGCCCCTCGCGGCGATTGCGAGTTTGGACTTAACCTCCAGCGGTTCTAAAGCGGTGGGGTCAACGGCGAGGGCGCGGTCGATGATTTTATCAGCCGTTTCGTAATTTCGCAACATCGCGTAATTGAAACTGAGATTTTGCAACGACCACATGTCCTTGGGATTTAAGCTCACTGCTTTCTCGAGACTAGCTGTCGATTCCGGCCATTTTCCCTGCCGGCGCTGGATTGCGCCGATGGCGAGATAAACCTCTGATTCGTTAGGCAAACCGCGCTGCGCGATTTCAAATTCCTTCAATGCTGTGGCAAAATCATTATCGCCGTAATAATACGAGAATCCCAGGGCTAGATGCGCTTCGGGAAGTTCAGGTTGCAATTGAAGCGCGCGGTTGGCCAGCGTACGCGCTTTCTGCCTTCGCTCGACCGTGCGTTCGTTGTTATGCAAGATCCAACTTTCCAGTTGCGAGTAGCGCGCCATGGCAAGGGCGAAGTTCGGGTCGAGTTCGATTGCCCGCTCGAAGAGTTGCTCGCCTTGTTTGAGTTTCTCGAAATCCTCAAAGGCGCAGGAAAGATTGTGCCCTTGGACAAAAGCAAGGTAAGCCTCGCCATTTTCAGTTGGCTTGCGCGTCATCTGCGCTTTTTCGCTGGGTGATAATTTTGCCCGCAGTTCATTCGCGATTTTTTGTGAGAGATCGGTTTGAATTGCGAACACATCGGTCAAATCGCGGTCGTAATCTTCCGCCCACATGTGTTCGTCGTTCGCGGTGTTAATCAACTGGACGTTCACACGCACGCGATTGCCGACGCGGCGAACGCTTCCTTCCAAAATCGTAGAGACGCCCAGCGTCTTGCCGATTTCACGAACGTTCGATGCTTTTCCTCGATATGGCATGACTGATGTGCGGGAAATTACTTTCAGGTCACCGATTTTCGACAAATTCGTGAGCACGTCGTCCTGAATGCCGTCCGCAAAATAGGCGTTCTGTTTTTCGTCGCTCAGATTTTCAAATGGCAGGACCGCAATTGACTTGTCGATCTTGTGGGCGGCAACGCGCGGCAAGAGAAAGAATCCCGCGGCGGCGGAAACCGCCACGCCAGTTGCGACAAGCATGATTACGTTACGGCGGCGATGCGATCGTGGTGCTGCAATAGCGGGGGTTGGCCGAACGCCCTCCGCTGTGATGTCGTATGCCCAAGCAAGAATTAGCGCAATTGGAAAACCGAGGAGCAATAGGACGATTACGAGGCGAAGCGCCCAGTTTGGTAATTCCCACGCCGGAAATGCAGCAGAGGCTAGCTGAATAATGCCGCCCGCAGCGATCACATAGGCCGCGGCCACGCGATAAACTTTTCGCCGCTTCACTTCCTCCAAGAAGCCGTTCATCGCTACAGATTTCGGTTGGTCGGGATTATAGTTCAACGGCAAACGTTAGACACAAAGACGCCGCTCCTCGTTCACTTCACACCTGTCGCGAATATAGTTTGAAAATGTGGGCTTTGCTCTTCACGCGAAACAACGCTGACCTCGATCTCTCGAAAACCTCCTTTTTCCAGAAACTGATGCAGCTGCACTTCGCTGAATCCGAGCCAGTGGTCTGCGTACAATTCGCGGGCCCGTTCAAACCGATGGCTCAAAAGATCGAGAATCACTAATCGCCCACCGCGTTTCAAAATGCGACGGGCTGCAGCGATGGCTCGCTCGGGATGAATGGCGTGATGCAAAGCCTGACTGAGGATCGCAAGATCGATACTGTTTTTCGCGATCGGCAGATCTTCGATATCGCCCAGCCGGTACTCGAGATTTTTGAATCCATGTTTCTTTGCCAGTTGGGCACCGAACTCGACCATTTTTGGCGAACTATCGATGGCAATAACTTTGCGCGCTTTCTTTGCCAGCAACTGCGAAAGTGTCCCCTCGCCTGCGCCAAGATCAGCGACGGTCAATGGTGGAAGCAGAGTAATGAGCGTATGTGCTAGCGCTTTCCACGATCGGCCCGGCACATAGCTTCGGCCAAACTTCCCGGCCAGCTCGTCGAAATACTTCCGCGCTTTGTCCTGACGTTTGTGCAGAACGAGCTTAAGACTCGTGCGATCGCGAGACGTCTCGGGCAATTCGCGCGCTAGCAGCCGGGTTATTTCCGCTACGCGTTCCCGCTGTGAATTCCGCCCATGATGGTTTGCGCCGTAATAGACATTTTTCCCAACCCGGCGGTCGGTCACCGCCCCGGCGCGCTTCAACTGCGCGAGATGACTGGAGATACGCGACTGACCCATGCCCAGAATTTCCTGCAGCTCGGCGACGGAAAGCTCTTCCTGTTCGAGGAGAAGCAGCAGGCGCAAACGGGTTGGGTCCGCCAGTAATCGGAGCAAATTTATAGTTGACGTCATTCTGTCGCCCCACGATATATCGACGTATCATGATTGGTCAATATGATCTCAGCGTTGAAGCGTTAAATCGTTGAGTCAGTTGGCTAATTGAAAAAGTTGATCCGCTTTAACGTCAATCATGTCCCGCCGCTATATCTTTTCCTCCGAGTCCGTCACCGAAGGCCATCCCGATAAAGTCTGCGATACCATTAGTGATTACATTCTCGACGCCTGTCTCGAGCAAGATCCATTGAGCCGAGTTGCTTGCGAAACACTTGCCAAAGGCAACCTCGTTGTGCTCGCTGGGGAAATTACCAGCAACGCGAAATTTGATTTTGAAGACCGCGTCCGCACTGGCATCCGCGACATCGGATATGTCAACGGCGACTGCATTTTTCACGCCGACACCTGCCGGGTGATCTGCGAAATGAGCGAACAATCCCGCGATATTAAGCAAGGAGTCGATAGCGTCGCCGCGGAGGGGAAAGGCACGGCAGAACAAGGCGCAGGCGATCAGGGGTTGATGTTCGGCTTTGCCTGCAACGAAACGCCGGAGCTGATGCCAGCGCCCATTTCTTTTGCCCACAAGCTCGGGCGGGAGCTAACGCGGTTGCGTAAATCGGGCGAGATCCCGTGGCTGCGTCCCGATGGCAAGACGCAGGTCTCCATCGAATACGATGGCTATAAACCGGTGCGCGCCACAACGGTGGTCGTTTCTTCGCAGCACACCGAGGATGTTAAGCAAAAAGAAGTCCGCGAGACGCTGACGGAACTTCTCATCAAAAAAGTAATGCCGTCCGGATGGCTCGATGAGAAGACAACTTTCCTGATCAATCCAACGGGACGGTTCGTGATCGGCGGCCCGGAAGGCGACGCTGGAATAACCGGGCGCAAGATCATCTGCGATACCTATGGCGGAATGGGCCGGCACGGCGGTGGAGCGTTTTCGGGAAAAGACCCTAGCAAGGTCGATCGCAGCGCAGCCTACATGGGGCGCTGGATCGCTAAGAACGTTGTCGCATCAGGTCTGGCGGAGCGGTGCGAAGTTCAGTTTGCCTATGCCATTGGTCACCCCGAGCCGGTAAGCGTGAGTGTCGATACGTTCTGCACCGGGAAAGTGGACGAGGAAAAATTGGAGCGCGCCATCTGGGAAGTTTTCAATTTCAAACCTGCCGAGATCATCAAGCAGCTGAATCTGCTTCGCCCGATCTATCGGAAGACAACCAACTACGGTCATTTTGGGCGTGTTGACGATGTTGATGCGCTGACGTGGGAACGCACGGACAAAGCGGACGAGCTGAAAAAGGCAGCCAGTTAGGCATCCGCAGATTTACGCAGATTAAAAATGCAGAAGAATCCACAGAGTCACGCGGTCATCGGTGCCGCAATGGAAGTGCATCGCGAACTCGGCTTCGGATTTCTCGAAGCCGTATATCAATGCGCACTGGCACTGGAATTCCAAGAACGACAAATATCATTTCGCGCTGAGGTCCCGCTGCCCGTTCGCTACAAAGGCAACCTGCTCACATGTGGTTACCGAGCCGACTTCATTTGCTACGAAGAACTGCTCGTAGAAACGAAAGCGATCGCCGAACTCACACGCACAGATGATGCACAGCTGATCAACGAGGTAAAAGCCGCCGGTTTTCAGCGCGGCTTGCTGCTGAATTTCGGCGCATCAAGCCTACAATTTAAACGGCTCGTTCTCACCTCCTCTGGGAATCCGCGTAAATCTGCGAAATCTGCGGATGACCTCGAACCAATCGCATTATGAAAACATCGACAATCGAAGACACGAAAACGGATTATAAGATCGCCGACATCTCGTTGGCGAATTTCGGAAGAAAAGAAATCTCCATCGCGGAAAAGGAGATGCCGGGTCTGATGGCAATCCGCGAAAGATACGCGGCACAGAAACCGCTCGCAGGCGTGCGCATCACTGGCTCGTTGCACATGACGATCCAAACAGCGGTTTTGATTGAAACGCTTTCCGATCTCGGCGCAAGCGTGCGCTGGGCGAGCTGCAACATTTTCTCAACGCAAGATCATGCTGCGGCTGCGGTCGCGCAGAGCGGCGTGTCTGTGTTCGCGTGGAAAGGCGAATCGCTCGAAGATTACTGGTGGTGCACCTACCGGGCGATTTCACACCCGGACGGCAAAGGGCCGCAACTGGTAGTCGATGATGGCGGCGACGCCACCTTGCTCATTCACAAAGGCTACGAGCTCGAAGAAGGCAGCGATTGGGCAAAAACAAAATCGGCGAACAAGGAAGAACAGGTCATCAAAGATTTGCTGCTCGAAATTCATCGTGAAAATCCGTATCGCTGGCATGAGATCGTGAAGGATTGGCGCGGCGTTTCGGAAGAAACTACGACCGGCGTGCATCGGCTTTATAAAATGCATCAGGAGAACCGGCTCCTTGTACCTGCGATTAACGTCAACGATTCTGTCACGAAATCGAAGTTCGATAATCTTTACGGCTGTCGGCATTCGTTGGTCGATGGATTAAATCGCGCGCTGGATGTGATGCTTTCCGGCAAGGTCGCCGTCATTTGCGGTTACGGCGACGTCGGCAAAGGGTGCGCGCAATCATTGCGCGGCCAAGGCGCGCGTGTGGTCGTTACTGAGATCGATCCGATCAACGCGTTGCAGGCGGCAATGGAAGGCTACGAGGTCACGACTGTCGAAGAGACACTGGGCCGCGGCGACATTTATATTACTGCCAGCGGCAACGTCGACGTCATCACGCTCGAACACATGCAGCAGATGAAAGATCAGGCGATCGTCGCCAACATCGGCCATTTCGACCACGAAATTCAGGTCGATGCGCTCAACGCAGCCAAAGGCGTGAAAAAAACCAACATCAAACCACAGGTGGACAAGTACACGTTCCCGGATGGACACGAAATTTTCCTGCTCGCCGAGGGCCGCCTGGTAAACCTCGGTTGCGCCACTGGTCACCCGAGCTTCGTCATGTCCAACTCATTTTCCAACCAGGTTCTTGCGCAGTTGGATCTCTGGGAAAATCGCGACACGTATAAAGTCGGCGTTTACGTTTTGCCGAAGAAGCTCGACGAAGAAGTCGCGCGCCTGAACCTGGAAAAAATCGGCGTCAAACTCACGAAGCTTTCTGAAAAACAAGCCGATTACCTCGGCGTGCCAATCGACGGCCCGTTTAAATCTGAGCATTATCGCTACTGATTCGGCGTGGAGAGCGATTCGGTGACGTGCAGACGAGTTACTCTTAACTCACCGATTTCGAGACGTTTGATTCTCGCGCGCCCAACTACTAGTCGGCCAATCGCGACCAGCCCAAGCGTCACCGCGCCAATAGCGATCGCGCCAGCGGCGATGGCGCCGATAGATTGCGCGCCCACTGCGAGCGCGCGAACCGCAACCGGCCCGAACTTTTTCGGCGCTTCTTCAAGTTCGTCTGATTTCATGCGCTTTTGGACAGTGAATCTTTGGCGTCCATTCTATCAGATCAATGCCACACTTGTCACTTCGGCATAGCTGCATCCCAACTTCCTCGAACAATTTTACTCATAAGTTACTCCTTCGCGGTTGCGGAGGGGTGATAAAAAATAGCGGCGTCAGTGCGTAAAGAACGAACGCAAGGTGCACATTGAAGAACGTCGCGGCGACACCGAGCAGATACGAAGCCACGCCGACGAAAGATTTGCGCGTGAGATGGGGCACGACCGTGCCTGCCATCTCGGGCTTAATTAAGTTTCGCAGGATGTACGATTGCAGCGCAATGAAGAGCAGCGTGTTCACGGCCATGACGACGCCGAACAAACTCACCGCCAGCGCGTTCGTGGGATACTCGCCCATCAACGCTGTTGGAAAGGGGATGAACGACTGGCCCATGAGGAAGATTGAGTTCAGCCAAATCATTCCGTACGTGGCATGCCGCGCGAACGTGAGCAGGTGATGATGATTCAGCCAAAATTTGCAGACGATTATGAAACTGATCAGCCAGCTCAGAAATTTTGGTAACAGATCGATAAGCTGGTGACCAAGCTCGCTGGTGCTGTTGCGCTCGTGCAGAATCGGGACTTTGAGCTCGAGCACGAGTAGCGTCACGACAATCGCGAACACGCCGTCGCTGAACGCTTCGATTCGGCTAAGACCGAGTTCTCCTTGCGTAAAGCGCTTCAACAAATCCATGTCGTCACCGCTCCTCCGCGTGAAAGCGATGCAGCATGCGATGCACAAACGGCGCGAGCAGCACCGATACAATGCCGATAAACGCAAGACCTGAAAACAATGCGTAACACGACGCGAAAATTTTTGCCGCGTCAGTCGGCAGTGGATCGACTGGACCCATCCCAGCGAGAATCATTGACGCATTTAAGAGCGAATCGACCCAGCTCAAATGTGCGAGGAAATGATAACCGAGAACGCCGATCCCAAGTCCAAACAGCAAAACTCCAAGCGCTACCAGACCGTGACGCCCAACGCGTTTGCGAAATTCAGCCCGGCTGAGAAGAGGATGCTTTCGGCGCTCGTACATTGTGCGGCAGAATTTCGCTAGTGTTTAATGTCCCATATCGAGCATGGCGATCTTGCGCGCCAAATAAGCTGAGAAATAACCGGCATAACGTTTTTGCAAAGCCCGCCATTGCCAATCTTTGCCGGTAAGAATTTTCCGGCAATTGGGCGCGCCGCATTGGCATTCCACGGAATAGTCGTCGTCATCAGTCGTCGCCCAATCGTGCGTGAGTTCTTCGCCAGCGCGGATATTGCGCATGGCCACGAATGTGATCTCGCCGCGCATCCCGAGATTCGGATCGCACGAGTGATTCGAATACAACATCGACAGCTCGCGCTCTTGGTCGTTTACCGGCGCGACGAATAAATCATCGTCGATCTGAATTTCCACCGGCCCGAGCCGCGGCGTGATTTTTTCGCGCAAAGTTTTTCGATCAACAATATGCCCGCCTTTGACCGCGACGATTTCGTCCTTGGCAATGTCCGTCGTGGCAAACAGCCCGCGGCCGTGGATTTTACTCTCGCGGACTTCCGTCTTGGGCGAGCGATAAGAGAGCGGCATCATGATTTAGCGGCAGATTAGTTATAGTGGCGTTCGCCGCGGCGAACGCCTTCATTTGCTTCGGCGGTTGACACAATCGCCGCTACAACGTTGCGTTCATGCTCCGCTTGCAATGAAATCACGCCCGGCTGCCATCGCATTCATCTTCGTCACGGTCATGCTCGACATGCTGGCGCTGGGGTTAATCGCGCCGGTTTTGCCGAAGCTTATTCTGAACTTTCTGAGCGGTAGTGCGACAAGCGCAGCAAACTGGCTTGGCGTTTTCGGAACTGTTTTCGCGCTGATGCAATTTTTCTTTTCGCCAGTGCTGGGTGTTTTGTCCGATAAATTTGGCCGGCGCCCGGTTATCCTACTGTCTAACCTCGGGCTCGGCCTCGACTACATCGTCATGGCGCTCTCGCCTACGATTGGTTGGCTCTTTCTCGGCCGGATTATTTCAGGAATCACTGCTTCCAGTATTCCAACGGCGATGGCTTATATCGCTGACGTCGTTCCGAAAGAAAAACGTGCCAGCGCATTTGGCATGATCGGCGTGGCTTTCGGTCTCGGTTTTATTCTCGGACCGGGAATTGGCGGGCCGCTCGGGGACATCAGCCCGCGCCTGCCGTTCTGGGTTGCCGCTGGATTTAGCCTGGTCAACTGGCTTTACGGTTACTTGTTTGTGCCGGAATCGTTGCGAAAGGAACATCGCAAAGAAGTCACATTGCGCCGGGCGAATCCGATCGGCTCGCTCGTGTTGCTTCGCTCCCATTCGGAGCTGTGGAAGCTTGCCACGCTACAGTTTCTTGCCTACGTCTCGCACGAAGTCTTCGTGATTTGGGCGCTCTACGCGATTTACCGTTACGAGTGGAGCCAAACCATGATTGGCGCTTCTCTCGCGATCGTGGGGATCTTCACGGCGGCCATTTCTGGCGGCCTTACTGGGCGAATCGTGGCGTGGCTCGGTGAACGGCGCACACTTTACATCGGCCAGTTTTTCGGCGCGGTCGGCATGGTCATTGCCGGTCTCGCGAGAAACGGGATCGTTTATATGGCCTCCATCCCGGTGATCTCGATGTGGAATATTTCTTTCCCCGCGGCGCAGGGAATGATGACCCACCGCGTGAGCGAGCGCGAACAAGGTGAATTGCAGGGAGCGATCCAGAGCTTGCGCTCCATAGCGTTTGTCATTGGGCCGTTCCTCTTCTCAGGAATATTCGCCTGGTTCATCAACCCGAAGCACTCGTTTCATATTCCCGGCGCGCCGTATTATCTGGCAGCTGTGTTGTTGTTCACTGCGATGCTACTAGCGACGCGCGTAGAACAACCGCAATTCGGCCAGCCGAGTGAAAAACCAGTCGAACCAAGCGAAGCCGTGCCGCCGGGCGGAATTGCTTCGGGTGCTGTTGCGCCGATTGCCGATCCCGCTGAAGAAAATGTTTGAGTTGTTGACTATGGTTCGACTAACTACAGCTGTAATGAAAGCGAGCATTCGCTGCGCCGTGGTGGCAATTGCGATCTGTTCCTGGTTCGCGATCTCGAATCATTGCGCGTTTGCTGCGCTCGCGACAAGGACGGATTCGGCGCAAGCCGAGTGCCCGTTCCATTCCAAGCCTACAAAGCAAAAAGAGCAATCATCGCAGGTGCAGTGCTGCAAAGTCCTGCGTGCTGTTCCTTTCGCGAAAACGAAAAGTTGGGCGCGAGATGACGCCAAGTTTTCCGATGTCGATCTTCGCGTTGAAGAGTTCGCGCTCATCGCGCGTCCGTTGCGCACGCAGGCGCTGTTGTTGCTCGACACCGGGCCGCCCGGCGCGCGCTCATTTGCTGAGCTGACCTTACAGCGGAGCCTTCTCGCTCACGCTCCGCCTTTTCTTGCCTAACGAACAGCGATCCGCATCGCGGATCTTCAGCTGTAGCGGCAGGCGTGTCGCCTGCATCGTGCAGACCCGCAGCCGGCACGGCTGCCACTACAGAAACATACCAGCAGCATGCAGCAGAAACGGATTTTTATTCTAATCAGCGCAATTGTGCTCGCGATTAGCACCAGCGCGAAGGTAGGGGCGATTGACCTCAATCGCCCGCATGGTGAGCAAGAGCACGAGCATGAGCAAGAGAAAGAGAATAGACAGGAATACACGTGCCCGATGCATCCCGAAATCATTATGGATCATCCCGGCAATTGCCCGAAATGCGGAATGAAATTGGTCCTCAAAAAAAAGGCGACTAACGCAAAAGCCAAAAACGACGCGCGCGAGTCGCGCGACATGCAAAAGATGCACGCTAATCACGAAATGCATCAGCATCACGGCGATGAAACGATGCCACGTGAATCACATCAAATGCACTCTATGCAGGGGCACGAACCGCACGACATGTCACATATGCAGATGTCGATGCGATCCTCCGTGGATATTGCGGATCCAATGAGCCGCGAAGGTTCGGGCACGAGCTGGCTGCCTGATTCATCTCCGATGTACGGCAAAATGTTCATGTTCGGTAATGACATGCTGATGCTGCATGGCGCGATTTTCCCGCGCTACACGTACGTCAGCACGCAGCGCGGGGACGATCGGATCGATGCGCCGAATTGGATCATGGGAATGTATTCGCATCCGCTAGGCGACAGCGCTCAACTCGGCGGGCGCTTAATGATGAGCTTAGATCCGCTGACAGAGGGCGGTCGCGGTTATCCGCTCTTATTTCAAAGCGGCGAATCGTGGCACGACCAACCATTGCACGACCGGCAACATCCGCACGATTTGTTCGATGAATTGTCGATTAGTTATTCGCAGAAGTTCGAAGACAGTCTGAGCGCGTATTTGTATTTTGGTTATCCAGGCGAACCGGCGCTCGGACCGCCCACTTTCATGCACCGCCCATCGGCGATGGACGATCCGGATGCACCGCTCGGTCATCACTGGCAGGATTCGACGCACGTCACCTTCGGCGTGGCCACGGGCGGTCTGGTTTGGCGAAACATCAAAGTCGAAGGCAGCGTGTTTACCGGGCGCGAGCCGGACGAAGACCGCTACAATTTCGATGAGCCACGATTCGATTCCTACAGCGGCCGCATCTCCTGGAACCCTACGCAAAATCTGGCACTGCAAGTTTCGTACGGTTACATCAAAAGCCCTGAAGCGCTCGAGCCAGACCTGAAACGGCATCGCACCACTGCGTCCGCCATTTATAACCTCCCGCTTGGAAACGATAGCAATTGGTCGAACACTTTTGTTTGGGGCCAAAACCACGATACGGGCGAAGGGAAAACGCAATCGTTCCTGGTCGAGTCAAATTATCAGCGCGGACGCGACACCGTTTACGCGCGTTGGGAGCGCGTGGAGAAATCCGGTCACGAACTGGTTCTCGATCCACCGGATGAATCGCGCATCTTTCCAGTGAGCGGATACACGATCGGATACGTGCGCGATTTGTCGCATGGCAACGGCCTCGACATCGGACTCGGCACGCAATTCACGATCAACGATCGCCCCGATCGTCTCGATCGCTACTATGGAGACGATCTCGGTTACGCCTTTGAATTTTTCCTGCGCATTCGTCCCTCGTTGCACGGTCATGGTGTACATGAGCACCCCGAGCACGCTGTCGCCGGAATGGAAAAATAAGCGGCGCTCAACTTTATCAGAGAATGCTCGCTAGCGCCGGCATTTTGTTATCCCGAGCGAAGTCGAGTTACGTGGCTGTCGTAAAGTTGGACATCTCCGCTTCGCAAACAAAAAGCCGCCACGCGGTAAAGTGTGGCGGCTGATTGCCAAATACAGCTGCTTGTTAGGTCAGAGCTTTACTGATTGTTGAGGACCATTTGCGGCGCAGGTTTGCTCACTGCGAGCTGTGCGTTCACCTTTTGGATTTGTGATGCTTGCTCTTTCAGGCTTGCAGTGAGGGTTTTAATTTCTTTCTGCTGCTCCACAGCCGTCGCTTCCAATTCCTGCACATTGCGGTGCTGTTTGAGGAACTCGTTAAGCAACATCGCGTTTACCGCCTCGTAACGCACGGTGTAGACTTTCCCTTGGGCATCGCGAGCCACGAGAGCGGGGTCCACTTTTTCCACCTCTTCAGCCACGAGGCCAAACTGCGGAGTACCTTCCGGATCGACCTCGTGCTTGTAGCGGAAGCTGACCGGTTTGAGCGCCAGAATCGCTTCGCTTGCCTTGTCCATGGGCTTGATCTCGTCCTTGAAACGCTCCGAGGAGGGCGCTGTGCCAAGTTGACCGCTGCTGCTTACACGAACTGCCACACCCGTAACCGCTGTCCCACTAATGCCAGCGATAAACGTTTTTGTCTGATCTCCGCTCGTGCCGATGCGGATAGTGTTGGCCTCGCCAGCAAAACCTTCGTTGCCGATGTCGATATTGTTGTCGCCGGTGGTGAGATTGTCACCGGCGCCAGCGCCCAAGGCGATGTTTCCGTTACCAGTGGTGTTGCTATAGAGCGCAAAAGCACCGTCGGCCGTGTTTTCGTCGCCGGTGTTGTTAAAGAGCGCTTGCCAACCGGTGGCGGCGTTTATGGAGCCGGTTGTGCCGAAACCCATTGCTGCACGACCGGTGGCGGTGTTGCCGGTGCCGTCCGTGTTGAATAAGAGCGCTGCACCACCAGTGGCCGTGTTGTGGTCGCCGGTCGTGTGGTCCCGCATTGCGTTACGACCAATGGCCACGTTGGCGAACCCGTCTGTGTTGCTATAGAGCGCTTTAAAACCGTAGGCTGTGTTGAAGCCGGTTGTGTCGTTAAAAAGCGCTAGAGAGCCAGTGGCCGTAGCTTCCGAACCGATGGTAAGACTATGGAGCGCATTAAAACCAATCGCCGTGTTGTCGGCGCCGGTTGTAAGGCTGAAGAGCGCACCATCACCCTCAGCGGTAGTTTGGTTGCGATAACCTCCGTCGGGTGGCGGGTTAAGCGCGCGAGCCGTCGGCGAAAGCGAAAAGCAGCCAAGCACCAGCAGAATCGTTGTGAATGTAATGTTTCGTTTTTTCATATTTGATTTCCTTTTCTTATTTTGGCCTTCTTCGACTTCTCACCGTGAGAAGCCGTTTCTGACCGTTCACTGGTGTACTGCGCGAAATTTGGCCGCCCGTTACGCGGAAAGGTGAAGATTTAGGAACCGCGGATGTCGCGGATTACACGGATATGGGGAACAAACGAAACAGAAGGAAACCAAGGCAGCGAAGAATGCTTTCGGAGTTGACGCGTTGAATCGGCTGCCGGCTTGCAGGTATTTCTCCCGTCCTGCTATCGTTGCCGCGAATGAAATTCAGCGAGCTGATTCGGTTGCTCGAACAGGAAGGCTTCCGTCTGATAAAACAGAAAGGATCGATTCGCTATTACATGAAAGCTGGCCATCCTCATTTGATTCGTGTAGATTTCCATGGCGCGAAAGAAGTCCCGACGGGCACGTGCCATGCGATCATGAAAGCTGCTGGTCTGAAAGGAAAATAGAGAGAATCATGATTACGTTGCCGTATTCACTCGTTATCGAAGCTACCGGGGAGCCTGATTTTTTTGGCTTTTACTCTCCTGACCTTGAAGGGTTCACCGGCATCGGCCATTCGATCGAAGATTGCCTTTATAAAGCGCGTTGGGGCATGGCAGATCACACGCAGATGCTGCGTCAGCAAGGCTTGCCCGTACCAGCGTCCAATCCGAATCCGACCATCGTGATTCAGAACGAGCCGAAGCTGCAGCGTGCGTGATCAGTCGCTGCCACGTTTGCTGGGTGAGGAGTTTGCCATACAGCCTGTTAAGCCCGTCTCCCAACTTATCCGCGTGATCAGTGTAATCCGCGGTGAAGTCTATTTCGGCGCGAGCGAGGCGACGATTTTTTCAAAGCGCGGATCGCCGCGCAGAGAACCCCAGCATGGATTGAAGCGGAGGTCGCCGTAGGTTGGACCGCCCGGAGTTTTCGCGAGTCTCTCGAGCTGCTCTATCGCCAGATCGCGCTCGCCGGTCCAAGCGTAAACCAGTGCCAGGTTGGTGAGCAGCCGCGGACCTGTCCACGAATCCTTGGTAATCGGCATGAGATCGACCGCCCGCCGTGCCTCGCGGATGGCTTCATCTTTGCGGCCCAGCCCAGCATCGAGACCTGCGATTTGCGCGAAGTAATCCTCATCCTTGACCCCGTTGCCCCATGTCACATCCACCTTCTTCCGCGCATCTGAAAAGACGGCCTGCGCCTTCTGCCCATCGCCCCGTGCACGAGCAATCAGCCCGTCGGCCCAACTCCGTGGGCGTTTCCCACCGATAACGGAATCAGCGAACCTCGCAGGAACAGCCGCGATCACCCGGCTGGCCGCATCATAATCGTGCAGGTAAAGGGCTGTCGTGAATCGAGTATCCCAGACCTCGTAAGTCGGACTCCAGTCCTGCGGCATTTGCGCGAGAACAGCCTGGGCGCCGATCAGATCGCCCTGATCCAATTTCAGCTCAGCCAGCCCCAACTGATTCCATGCATCCGTCCTCTCTTCGCCGATGCGTTTCTCAATGTCGTGTTTCCAAAGGTCATAGCGACGCAGGTAGCGGTAATCCTGCGCGAGGTGGTAAGTGACCTCCTCATTACGCGGGTCGAGTGCGCTCGCTTTTCGTAAATTGGCCAGCGAAGCGTCCCAGCGATTTTTGTGGCGATCGATCCGGCCGGCGATGAAGAGCGCCTCAGAATCATTCGGCAGCGTGCGACGCGCGACGGCCAGCTCGTCATACGCCCGATCGGACTCGTTAGCGTAAAAGTAGTAACGTGCCAGTTCCCGGTGGGTCTCGCCCAAGTCCGGTCGCAATCGCAATGCGGTGTCTACGGCTTTCTTCGCCAACTCGAGGTGTGTGTGATCGCCCGCGGCAACGAAAAAGTCGTCTTGCACTTTCGCGAGGGCGCACCAGGCGAGCACAAACTTCGGATCACGCTGCGTTGCCTCTTCCAGGAGCTCCACTTTTTGGGCCATGCTTCTTTCTGCTCCCTTCCAGTCGTCCCACGAGCCAATTGCCCTTGCCTCCGTGTAAAGCGCGTAAGCCTTCAAGTCGGCGGTGGGTCGCTCGCCGATGGCTGTTTTCTCTTCCGGTGAAAGCCTGGCGTGAAGTTGATCGGCGATCTGTTGCGCGATTTCGCTCTGGACGGCAAACACATCGGCGATCTGGCGGTCGTAGTGTTCGGCCCAGAGGTGGGTGTCCCTGCGGGCACTAATCAACTGAGCGGAGATACGGATGCGATCGCCCGCACGTTGCGCGCTGCCTTCGACCACGTAAGCGACCCCCAACTCGTGGGCGATGTCGCGCATATTGCGATCGACCCCAGTCCTGTAATGCGCCGCTGATGTTCGGCTAATGACCTCGAGGTCGGCGACCTTTGCCAAAACCGTCAGCACTTCGTCCTGTACGGCGTCGGCGAAAAATGCATTTTCCGGATCGGTGCTCAGATTTTTAAATGGCAGCACGGCGATCCTGACCGGGGTCGGGCGCTGAACTAATTCGCTCTTCCAAATAATCACACCCACGGCCACTGCCAGTGCGAACAACGACGCTACCAACACGGCAATAGTTGGATTCCGCCACACCCATTTGCGGCCGTGCGTGAAGAATCCGCTTCGTTTCGCCCGAATCGGTTCGTGCTTTAGCCAGCGTTCAAGATCTTCGGCCAGCGCCAGAGCCGAGGAGTAACGGCGCTGCGGATCTTTCTCGAGGCATTTGAGGCAGATTGTTGCCAAATCGCGATCGACTTTTGGGTTCCAGAGCCGCGGATTCCGCGGCTCGGTGTCCAAAACCAGCCGCACAGTTTCAAAGGTCGTCCCTCCAGCAAAAGGGGGGTGGCCAGTGAGCAATTGGTAGAACACTGCGCCAAGCCCGTAAACATCTGTGGCTCTGCCGACGCGCGCGTTGTTACCGATTGCTTGCTCTGGCGCCATGTAACTGGGTGTGCCCAAAACTTCCATCGTGCGCGTCACGGTGCTCTCCGATTCGACCAGTCGTGCCAGCCCGAAATCGGTCAGATGCGGTTCGCCTTTTGCATCAAGCAGAACGTTCCCCGGCTTGATGTCTCGATGCAGGATGCCATGCTCGTGCGCATAGTGCACCGTGCGGGCCAGCTTTGCGATGAGTTCTGCTGCGCGACGGATCGGCATCGGTTCGCGCCTGGCCACTTCATCGAGTTGTCCCCCCTCGACGAAGTTCATGCTGAAGTAGCAGCAGCCCTCGCGCTCGCCGACGTCGTGAATTGGGACAATGCATGGATGGTCCAAACTTGCCGCAGCCTCGGCTTCGAGACGGAATCGCTGGAGATGCGCCTTCGTCGCCCACTGGCCGAGTCCAATGACTTTTAACGCGACTGTGCGGTTGAGACTCTTTTGTCGTGCGCGAAATACCACGCCCTGGCCGCCGCGGCCGATTTCTTCCAGCAACTCGTAGTCGCCCAACTCTCCCAGTATCTCCACGGAGCGCGCGGCTATCTTGTGTTGCGCTGACTTCACATTTCCGCCTTCAACCTTGTCCAGGTAGCCGCAGCCATCCGCCTTCGCCGAGGCTACGGCGGACGAGTCGCCAGCGGCTACAGCCATCCCGAGCGCGGTTTCCAGCACGCACCCGGTGCAAAGTCCTTCTGGTGCGTCAGAAAAGATTTTCGCGCCGCACTTTCGGCAAATTCTGATTACCCTAATCATTGTCGGAGTCGCTCGGGCACTCCCCTTTGTACTCCGTAAAATTCTGCCATACGTTACGCTCGCCTCTATTTATGAGACACGAATTTCACTAATTCACACCAATACCAGACACGAATTTCACCAACCCACGCTAGTTGCTCAGCCGCATTCGTGACTATTCGTGCGATTCGTGTCTATAAAATAACTCTTTTCCATTCCAACACATCGCCACCGAAATTGACCAGCAAGCCGATGCGAAGGTTCGAGGCGGCCAGATAGTTCAACACTTGTTTGATGTGCGAGTCGGTCAGCTTTTCGACGGCCTTGGCCTCGAAGAGAATTTTATCCCAGGCAACGAAGTCCCCGTAGTAATAGTGAGGCAGGATAACTCCTTTGTATGTGATTTCGTAATTTTTCTCGCGCGAAAACGGAATTCCAGCGCGACTCAGTTCAACGACTAGAGCGTCCTTGTAGATGACTTCGTCGTGGCCCTTTCCCAACTCACGATGGATCTCCATGCAAAGACCCACGAGTTGAAAAACCTCTTCCTTGTAAAGTAGTTCAGACACAAATTACATCGATCGAGAAGCGAATTTCACTAATTCACACCAATTGATCCAACGGTTGACTCAAGTCTTATGAAATTCGTGACAATTCGTGTAATTCGTGTCTACGCGCGGACCACTGCAATGAGATGGCGCAGCTCGTCTTCGATATCGCTGGGCATGGCAACGGTATGCGCAATCTCCTCCCGCAATAAGAATTGATAACGCCTTCGAAATCGGTGGAACGCCTGACGGATCGCATTTTCGGTCATCCCCAAGCGCGCGGCGATCTCCCCCTGTGATGGCGCGCCAGGTTCGTCCGGTAGCAATTGTTTCAGGCAATCAAATAACGTGGCGTTACCTGCCCCATGGTATTCATCCTTTAATCGCCTGAACACTTGCTCCAATACTGTCGAAGCCCAGTGGCGTTCGTAAATTCGCTCGGCGGTCAATGGATCCGCTGGTTCAATATCGGCCCGCTCGTTCGCGCCCAGCTCCTCCAATGGAATCGGTCGCTGACCTTTGCCTCTCTTGGCAGTCATCGCACGACGCCGCTCGTCGGATAGAAAATGTTTGAGCGACACAAGCAGATAAGAACGAAGTCGCCCCTTTTCTTTCCGGACGACGTTCAGATCTCGGCGTTCGAGCAGCAGCGCGAAGAAACCCTGCGTGAGATCCTCCGCCTGCTCTGGCCCAATCCCCTGTCGCCTCACGAAGCTATAGATGGGTCGCCAATAAGTGCGGCAAAGTTTTTCGAGCGCTTCCTGTGCCGCTGGCGATTCAATCTGTGCCTCCAGCACGATGCTCCAATGTGTCGTCGTAAACGCGACACGCCCCTGTTGTCCCGCAACTGCTGGACCAATGCCGGTCAACGAAGTCACCTCATCCTGAGGAGGCACACCGCCATCCAAGTAAAAAGTCCCGCGGAAATCAAGCCTGCATTATCTCAGGCGGCGTTCTGCGAAGTGTGCCCCGCTGTTTTGGTGCGGCTTGATCTACTTGAGCGGGATAGCCGGAAGACGTTTGAGCGTCTTGTCGGTTGGATCGACCATGATCCCCACCGACTCAAGCGCTGTCACGCCCAAAAGCGGTTCTGTTCCGGTGGCACCGAAGACTACGCGGCCCGCAGTGGTTTCGCCCATGAACTCAATCCGGACCAGGCCGAAAGGGTACTCTTTGACGGTGCCGTCCGCCAACTCATACGCCATTTTTCCTTCTTGTTTGACCCCGAGCTTTTCGAGTTCATCAGAGGGGGCCATCGAGTCCGTCGCTCCGGTATTCACCAAAAACAACGACTCGAACGATCTCTTCGAGTCCGTCAGGCTCGTGAGCTTGGTTGTAACTTTGGTCAATCCCATCGTGCCGAGAGATTACTACTATGATCAAGTGGCCGCAACGGCGGCATAGGCCTTCCGCTTCTGCGAATGCGCCTATCGCTGCACAGTAACCGCACGCACCAGAATTCTTGAACACAAGATAATGAAGAAACCGACCTCCTTTTTGGAATACGAAGCTTTGTAAGTTGCATCTGGTATTAGCCTCTCATCACGCTCTCGTGTCCGAGAAGGGTTTCTCACATTACGCGTGTTGCGTAATGCACGGCGAATCGTTCGCCGCGCCAACGCCGGGCCAAGGCGAACCAAGATGCATCCTACGCTCCCACCGATTCGCGATTCCCGGTTACGATTCACGAGTTCCGTCGTCCCCGCTTGTCATCGCGCGCGAGATGCGTGAAAATTGACGCTCCGTGGCTCTGCGATTGCCGAAACAGGATTACCAGGACATCGAGCGCGTCATCGAACTCGATTTTGTGCGCGCAACAGAAGCCGCCGCGCTGAATGCGTTGCGCTGGCTCGGACGCGGCGACAAGGAAGCAGCCGACGCAGCCGCCTGCGACGCGATGCGCGGCATGTTCGATCTCATGAACATCTGCGGTGAGGTCGTGATCGGCGAAGGAATCAAGGACGAAGCGCCCGGCATTTTCAAAGGCGAACAGCTCGGCACATGGATTCCTGGTTCGCCGCAGTTCGACATCGCTATCGATCCGATAGATGGCACGACCAACATCTCCAAAGGTGCGCCGAACTCGATCAGTTGCATTGCGGCAGCAAGCCCAGAAGAAGGCGTAAAAGTGGCGCTGCGGGATGTGCCATCGTTTTACATGTCGAAGCTGGCTTATGGGCCGCGCGTCATCGATTACATGAAAAAACGCGGCGACTCGCTCCAGATCGACATGCCGATTGCCGAGATGCTGGCGATTGTTGCGCGCGCGGTGGACAAACGCGTCCAGGACGTGGCCGTTATGATGCTCGACAGACCGCGGCACAAGGAAATCGTCGAACAAATTCGTGCGGCAGGCGCGTCGTTGCGCATGATCGGCGACGGCGACATTGCGGCGGCCATCGCGCCATCGCTGCCAGAGTCCGACGTTGATCTTTACATGGGAATCGGCGGTTCGCCCGAAGCTGTGCTGGCGGCGGCTGGGATCAAGTGCCTCGGTGGCGATATGCAATGCAAAATGTGGCCGCGCGACGAGAAGGAACGAAAGAAATTGATCGACGCGGGCTACAAGAAAGATCTGGACCGCATTTATTCAGCTGATGATCTGGCTAACGGCCAGAACATCCTTTTCTGCGCGACTGGGATCAGCGACAGCGCGTTGTTGCGCGGCGTGCGGGCCCACGGCGGCGTCACGGCCGTCACGCATTCGATCCTCATGCGTGCCAAGAGCAAGACCGTGCGTTTCATTCGGGCGAGGCACAATTTGCAAACAAAAACGATCCGGCTCCGCTCCGATAATCGCGAGCACTTGATTTGAAGAAACCGGAAAGCGGGAACCGGATACTGGAAAGAGCAACAGAATCCAGGATACACGGACCGTTTCTATCCGTAATCCGGTATCCGGTATGCGAAATGGAGAAATCTCTCTTCTCGACATCGCAGCCTCTGTGGTTCAAGATCGATGTTGAACCTTTGCGCTTATGAAACAAATACCGAAAACTGAATTGTCGCCGGACAACGGTTGTATCATCGACATGAAATGGAAACTTGGTCCCCTGAGCTATCACGCTTCTGCTGCCGGGAAAATAGAAGTGTCGATGGTGACAGAACCCATACGGCTGCCGGAGCTCGTACTTTACGATCACGTCGGATTTAAAGGCGCTTACGCGCGCACCAACTTGAGTTTTCATTATATCGGCGATTTTTGGAACGACCGCATCAGTTGCCTCATTGTGGTGAGCGGCGTCTGGCGATTTTATCGCGACGAATACTACAAAGGCCCTTACTGGGACCTCGGCCCCGGTTATTACGAAAGCTTCTTCGCCGAAAAAGGCCCTGATGACGTGGTCAGCTCTTTCCAATGTATCGCGCTGACGTAACGAGCTGTCTTCAATTAGGGCAATCTCTTCAACCTTTTGATCTTGACGGCAGCTCGGAGCGCATCGCCGGCCGGCGTCGCTTGTTCTCTACCTTAACGGGCCTTGTCTGTTTCTCGATGTCCGCAGATAGCCCGGCGCAGGAACGCCGGGCTATGAAACGGCATTGTCGATCTAGCGCAGATGCTTCGAGACAAGCTTGGTCATCTCGAACATGCTCACTTGGCTCTTGCCATTAAACACCGGCCGCAGTGAGTCGTCGGCGTTGATCATAGTTCGTTTCTTTTTGTCCTGCAGACCGCGCCTCTTGATGTAGTTCCAAAGCTTTTTCGTAAGCTCGGAACGTGGCAGCGGCGCTGACCCAACAACGGCAGCAAGCTTGTCGTCGGGCTGGACCGGTCTCATAAAGGCGGGATTCGGTTTGCGTTTGGAAGTTTTCTTTTTGGTTTTCGGCATGGACGCTGATTAACGTTTTGCTCGAAGGAGAGCAACATTAATTTTTGCTCAAGCCAAAATTTTTTAGGCGACTCGGCGTACCGCCAGTGCCGCCAGGTCATCGGGCAGGGCCTCTTCGCCTTTAGCTGGCGCCGCCTCGGTTAATATTCGCCCAAGCAGTGCCTCGGCGCTGGGCGCGGTGTGATCGAGCATTTTTTCCAAGCGTTGCGGAGTCAGGCGCGGTTGCTTGCCTTTCCTTGAGCCGAACAACCCGTCCGTGTAGAGGAGAAAAGTATCGCCCGGTTTTAGATCGACAATCGTTTCGGTAAATTCGGGATGTTCAATTAGGCCCAATGGCGGCACTACCGAAGCGATCGCCTCAGTCGCGCCGCTGCGGCGCGCAATCAAAAGCGGCGGATGCCCGGCGCCGACGACGCTGGCGCGTCCGGTTGCTGGATCAACTGCAACGCACATCGCAGTCATAAAGGATCGTGCGCCAAAGATGCTGCGGAAATCGTGGTTAACCGCTTCCATCACGCTCGCTGGAGCATCGTGTTCCACGCTGCCATGGTGAAAAAGGAGTTTTGCGAGAGTGGTCAGCAGCGCCGCAGCCGCGCCGTGGCCGGTTCCATCGGCGATCCAGAATAAGATCTGGCCATCTTTCATTCGCAGCCATCCATAAATATCGCCGCCCACCTGGATGACTGGACGATAACAAGTCGCAACCTCCCATCCGGGCAGCGCCGGGGGTTTTTGCGGAATCAGGGATTGTTGGGTCAACCGTGCGGCCGCCAGGTCGCGCTCGAGATTGCTGCGCCACTGTTCGAGTTCGTCGTTTTGGCGTTCCAATTGGCGCCGCATCGAGCGCAGGCGAAGTTGAGTCTCGATTCGCGCCCGCAACACCGCAGTATTGATCGGTTTGGTAGCAAAATCATCCGCGCCGGCTTGCAAACAGCGCACTTCACTTTCTTCACTTCCATGCGCCGTCAGCATGATCGTCGGAATTTGCGCGACGGCCGGATCGTTATCCGAGCGCAGGCGTTTTAGCACTTCCGCCCCGTTCAGCCCCGGCATATCGAAATCAAGGAGAAGAAGCGCAGGCTGTCTCTCCTGAATTGTTTGGAGTGCCTTGGTACCATCCTCGCATTCTCGGCACTTGTAACCGGCGGCCACCAGCAGGTGCGCCAGAATTTTGCGGCTCGTGGAATCATCATCTACGATCAAAATTTCGGCATGGGAGTTGTTCGACATCTTCTCTTTGGATTCGGATCAAGACCGCTCCATCATCGTATTGATATTGATCTTCGCCAGCGCAACGCCGGTTAAAGGAGAAAACGATTTATTGATTGGCAACGAGTGGAACTGTGGATACGGTTTATGACAGCTTTCCATTTATGAGATTCTTAGTGTTGCTTGCCCTGCTCACCATGTTCCTCGTCGCGGCGTGTTCCGAAGAACCACCACCGCAACCCACCCGGCATCGCGTCGCAAATTATCCGCCAACCGCGCCCGGGGAGTATCCCCCGCCACAACAGCCGTTCAATCCGAACGGACCCGCCCAGCCCGCTCCGCCCCGAGAAGAGGGGCCCGCATCGCCTCCGCCCACGGCCGCTCCGACGAAGGTGGCAAAGGGAGATTATCCCTACGGAATTCCAGTTCCTGGCAAACCGCACTTGGTGGAAAGCCCTTATTCGCCCGGCAAGTACGTCGACGTGGAAGGATTTCCCCCAGGAACGGAAGTGAAAGACCCGTACACCGACAAAATCTTTTTGGTGCCGTAACTGGTTTGCTGCCGGATTGCTCTTGGGGTTGCGGCTGATGCTAGGTGCTAGATACTGGATACTGAATTAGCGCAGCGCTGTTTTTATCGAGTACCAGCATCTAATATCGCTTTCCGTTCATTGGCTATGGAATTACGGGTCAAACGAGCGCCCCGAATCGATCTCGAAATCACTGTCCCGGGGGATAAAAGCATTTCGCATCGCGCCGTGATTATTGCTGCTTTGTCCAACGGCGTATGCACGCTGCGTGGATTTCTTCCAAGCGAGGACTGCATGCATACGGTGAACGCCCTGCGCACTTTGGGCGTCAGGATCGAACAACCCGAGCCGGATACGCTGATTGTGCATGGAAAAAAGCGCGTGCTAACCCCGCCGAAGAAAGAAATCGACTGCGGAAATTCTGGGACGACCATGCGGCTTCTGGCCGGGCTCCTCGCGGGACAGACCTTCGAGAGCCGGCTGGTGGGTGATGCTAGACTCTCTCGGCGTCCGATGGACCGCGTGATCGCGCCGCTGGGTAAAATGGGGGCCAACATTGTTGCTGAAGGCCCGGAAGAAACGCCGCCCCTGCGCATTCATGGCGGCTCGTTACGCGGAATTCGTTATGGTTTGCCGGTTGCCAGCGCGCAGGTCAAAAGCGCCTTGCTGCTCGCGGGGCTGTTTGCGAAGGGCAAAACCACCGTCGAAGAGCCTGTTCCGACACGAAACCATACGGAGCTGATGCTTAATTATTTTCTCGTTCGCACGGTGAAGGATGAGAATGACACTGTCACAGTCTTCGGCGATCAGGTTCCCGAGTCGCGGGATTTTACAATCCCCGGGGACATTTCCTCGGCTGCGTTTTGGTTAGTCGCGGCGGCGGTCCAACCGCGAGGTCACTTGCTCGTGCGCGACGTGGGTTTAAACAACACGCGCACAGCGTTGCTTGGCGTTCTGCTGCGAATGGGTGCGCAAGTGCGCGAGGCCATCGAAGACGTCGATCAACTGGAACCGCGGGGGATCGTCGAAGTCACCGGTTTTCCTCTCAAAGGTACAGTGATTCAAGGCAGAGAAGTGCCGCAGCTCATTGATGAACTGCCGATACTGGCGGTTGCCGGCGCGCTTGCAGATGGCAAAACTATCATTCGCCATGCCGGAGAACTGCGCGTCAAGGAAACCGATCGCATCGCTGCGATCGCACACAATTTGCGGACGATGGGCGCGCAAGTCTCCGAGCTGACTGATGGCCTCGAAATTTATGGTCCGGCGCCGCTTCACGGCGCGCGCGTCGCGAGTTTTGGCGATCACCGCATCGCCATGGCGTTTGGCATCGCGGGTTTATTTGCTGAAGGCGAAACCATCGTGCAGGACGCCGACTGTATTCGCGAATCCTATCCGCGATTCGAAACCGTGCTCGAGGAGTTTACCAACCCGAAACGGATGCAGATCAGCACCCCTGTAATCGGCTCGCTCAGCCCCGCTCCAGTCGAGGAAGCATAGCCACGCGAGGTGGGTTAAGACAGATGGGACACATTCATCGGGTCGTCGCCATTGATGGTCCGGCCGCGTCGGGGAAGAGCAGTGTTGCGCGGGAGCTTGCCCGACGGCTTGGGTTTGCCTATGTCAATTCTGGCGCGATCTATCGAGCCATCACCTGGGATGCTCTGCAGAAAGGAATTGATGGCAGAGACACTGAGCGCATCGCACAAACCGCCGAAGCCGCGCGGATCAGTTGCCGCCTCCAAAATAACGAGTCGCACATCGTGATCGATGATGTCGATCCATCGGAGCATTTGCGTGACGATCGCGTGAACAAAAATGTTTCCCGTGTCAGCAGCATCCCACGCGTCCGCAAAATTGTCGTGCAAAACATGCGTCAGTACGCGCGGTATAATGATTTGGTTGTCGAAGGACGCGACATCGGCTCGGTCGTTTTTCCGAAGACTCCCTATAAGTTTTACGTCGATGCTTCGCCCGAGGTGCGGCTGCGCCGGCGCGCCGCAGAGGGGCAGCGCGACGAAATTATCATGCGCGACCGCGCTGATTCATCGCGGCCGATCTCACCGCTGATCGTCGCGAAGGATGCTCAGATCATCGACACTTCGCATCTTACGATTGAAGGAGTGGTCAACGAGATCATTGCGCGGCTAAGGCAAATTGGTCTGTCGATTTAGCAAAATCGTTCCCGCTTCAATGAACATTTATTACTGGCTCGGGTACCAGCTTTCTCGCCTGGTTTCCGGGTTGCTTTTTCGTTTTCGAGTAGTTCACCGAGAGCGCATGATTCAAAGCGGCCCGGTGATTCTAGCGATGAACCACCAGAGTTATCTCGATCCACCGCTCGCCGGAATCACATGCGATCGGGCAATTTATTTTCTGGCGCGCAAAACGCTGCTGGACGTGCCATTGCTAGGCTGGCTGTTGCCAAAATTGAACGTGATCCCGGTTAATCAGGAGGGAGTTGACCGCAGTGCGCTCAAGGCCGTAATCAACATCCTAAAATCAGGAAACGCTGCGCTGGTTTTTCCAGAAGGTTCGCGAACACTCGACGGTAATCTGCAGCCCGCCGAGCCAGGATTAGGTCTCGTGATTGCGAAAACGCTCGCTCCGGTGGTGCCGATGCGAATCTTTGGCGCGCACGAAGCTTTGCCGCGGGGCGGTGGGTTGCGTCTCAGGCCAATCACAATCGTGATTGGGAAGCCGATTCTTTTTTCGCCGGCCGACGTGGAGCTGCGAGGGAAGGACACCTACGGAGGACTGAGTCAGCGCATCATGGACGCGATCGCGGCATTAGAGTTCGAGTGAGTTGTTTGCGCGCGTAAGATCGATCCGCTTTCGCGCCCGGAGGGCCGCCGATTTATTGAACTGGCTGGATCGCCCAGCCCCTTCGACTCGCGTGATTGTTCCTACATGATGGATCTGGCTTGAAGTAGCTGCCTGCCAGAGGCAGGTTTGGCGACACCGATATTTCCAACGTGAATCCGACTCATCCGGCTAGCGACAAACCGGGTCAGCTACGAGTTTCCAAGGCCGCCGTGGTCTTACTGCTGATCATCCTCTCGTCAATGGCGCTGCTGGCTGTTTATGCCAACGTTCAACGCTGGCGTCGCAACCAGGTCGAGACCGTTATCGTGAAACCCACGAATCCGCCGTCGACGCCAGCGCATTGAGCGACTTGATCCGATAGTCATCTGTCGGGTTACACAAGAACTAGTAGGAATCGACAGATGATTTTGCATACTGCGCCGCCAGTTCCCGAACGTATTCGAGTGTATCGATGGAATCGGCATTTTTATCGCGCCGAATGGCTTTAATTCTTGGGAAACGCAGCGCGAATCCACTCGCGTGGCGCGTGCTACGCTGGATCGAATTAAATGCGACCTCGAGCACGACATCCGGTTTCACTTCCCGGTATTGGCCATGAACAGCGGTAGTATTTTGTTTGAAGTGCTCGGTTAATTCCGCGATTTCCGCGTCAGTCAATCCGCTGTAGGCTTTGCCGATGGGCAAAAGTTCGCCGGTGGCCTTGTCGCGCACCGCGAATGTGTAATCGCTCAAGACACGATTGCGTTTGCCGTGGCCGAGCTCTGCCCCCACAACCACCACATCCAGCGTGGCCAACTCTTTCTTTAACTTGAACCAAACCATCCCGCGACTTCCAGGCAAATAAAAGCTCTCCGGGTCTTTGACCATGATCCCTTCATTCAAACGGCGACGCGCGTGCCGGAAGATTCGTTCGATCTCCCCGGCAGAACGTGCCGGAAAAACTTCCGAGATCTGAAATTGTGCCGGTACTTTTAAATCGCGCAGTAGTTCGCGCCGTTCGCGCAATTGCGTTTTCAACAGCGATCGGCCGTTCAACCAAAGCAGATCGAATGCGACGAAGACAACTGGCACTTCCGCAGTTGACGTGGGGAACAGATCTGGACCGTCGGTTTTGCGACCGAGCCGCTTTTGCAAATCGAAAAACGTCAACCTGCGCCCGTCCTCAAAGGCGATGATTTCGCCGTCGAGGATAAGATCGACATCGAAGCCACGTGCTCGCTCGGATAGTTCGGGAAATTGATCAGTGATTCGTTTGAGGTCTCGCGAGAAAATTTCCACGCGGCTCGCGTCGCGATGAAGTTGCCCGCGAATACCGTCAAACTTGTCTTCTGCATAAACGAGTGGAGATTTTTGGTCGGCAAATCGTTCCCAGATCGCTTCGGCGGTCGGCTCGGGCCTGGCCAGCATGCACTTGATCGGGCGAAAGATCGACAATTCCGCGCGATGCAATTCTTTTCGAAGACCGAGAACGGCCGCCGCCCCGATATCGCCCAGGAGCATGTTGGCTTGCTTCACCTGATCCAGCGGCGCCTCGAACGCGCGAGCAATTGCTTCTTCTACCAATCCTTCTCGCAAACCGATGCGCAGATCTCCGCTGAGAATTTTTACCAAATACTGACCCTCCAACGCGGAAAGCCTGGCCAGTTGCGATTGTAACAGGTCGATTTTGGCAACTGGGCCCCGGGCTTTCTGCAGCGCCTCAAAGAAATCGCGCGACTGGCAAAGCGTGAATGGCTTGGGCTGGGTTCGTCCATCGAGCGCTTCAAATGCCGTTTTTCCGGCGTCTCCGTGGCTATGAGCAATGCGGCGAAATTCTGCCTCATTCAGCTTCGCTGCCGCCATGATTGCGCGGTAGATAATGGAGCCGCCCACCTGCAAGGTGCGGAGATAGCTCTGTGGGAAAGCTCTTCCAGTGAAGTAAGTCGCCGCTAGCGAGAGCCGCTTATGATCAAGTGTCCGCAGATAATCTGAAAGTAGACTGATCTTCTCCAGCTTTGCCGCAGTGGCTGCGATTTTTTCTCCTACTTTCGCGAATGCCCAAAATTCGGATTCGGAAGGAACAAACGCCCCGTCCTGCGTCTGCGGAAGCGCGGTCGCCGCGAGCTTTCCGGGCTGCGGAGAGTTTAGCTGCAAATCCATCTGGTTTTCCACATTTAGCGCCCACGCTTCGAGGCCTCGCTCGCGTAAGTCGCGGGCAAATTCGGCAGCGAATCCGTGGAGAGTAAGGACGCGCTTGGGTCGAACTAGATCGACATAGCGGACTAAGTCGTTGTAGTCAGCGTGATCGGACAGAGGGAATGCGGCATCGACCCGGTAACGATATATTGCATTTGGTTCGACTGCCCAGCCACTGAGCATCGCGACGCGTTTGCGCGGAATTTTTTCCAGCAAGCGCGACCCATTTGTGCTTGGCGGGCAGATGAGAACTTTGCCGGTGACATCGTTCGGTTTGTAGCGCACATATTTGCAAAATGATTGGCCGAACTGCTCGTAAACACGCGTCATCTGATAGACCGAGCCGTGCAGCATGGGCGTGAGGCCCGCTCCTTCGAGCGAGCACAAGATCTCTTGCGCCTTGCCCAGCGAGTAGCCGAGCAGCACCGGCACCTGGCCGTTTTCAATTGTTTCGCGGCAGAACGCGACGATTTGATCGATGACCTGTTCCGTTGGCGGAAAGCGATAGCGTGGGAGGCCAAAGGTCGTTTCCATAATGAGCGTATCGGCCTGGCGCCATTCCGCCGGCTCGGCGGATTTGCCCCGACGCAGTTTGAAATCGCCGGTGTAAAGCAGCGTTTCACCATCGGCGAAAAGGAACATTTGTGACGAACCAAAAATGTGACCGGCCGACAGCAGCATAATATCGAGGCCGCGCACGGTCCGGCGTTCACGAAACGGGAGGAGATGCTCTGTTCGTATCGCGGGAAGCCGCTTTCGCATCAACGCAGCAGTTGGCTCGGAAACGATAATCTCCGCATGCGGCGCAATGTGATCGCTATGCGCGTGCGAGACGAAGGCGAGCCGTTTTGAATCCCACGGGTCGAGCCAAAAATCCTGCTCCGGCAGATAAACGCCCCTCTGATAACGAACATCAATCACTCAGAAAATGTAGTCGGGAAACCTGGGAAGCGAAACAGCCGCACTTTAGGCGTCCGTATGCCCCATATTGACATCTCGCAAATCAACCGGTTTCATTATTGGAATGAGGTTTATTTCCGCAGCGCTTGGTTTACTCATTGCTGCGAACGCTTTATTCGGGGCGACGAACGAACCTAGGGTTCTCGAAAAGGTCACGCCGCTTCCCGTGGCGTTGAGCAAAGATTTTGAGTTTCGAAAGACGAAGCTGTTCTTTCTGAGCGAAAAGGCTCCGAAACCCGGTGAACACGCGCAACAGAGTGCCAGCAAACTTTCACCCGGGGCGCTTTCAAGCGCAGCGCCCACGCAGAAAACGGCGACACTAGCGGATGCGCAAATCGTGTTTGAGCGGCAATATCGACTTTTCGGTGCGGTGACAGGCCTCGACCAACGTCAACGCTGCGGCGATTACTTCGATTTCTTCTGGCGCGCCAAACGTCCCGCCGATGTGACGGTTCGCTTGGAATATCGTCAGGAGAAATTGCACGACTTCGTTCAAGCGCAGGAGATTTCGTATCGGAATATGCGCGGCACTCACAAGACAGAATTCAAAGTGATTGGCGACGATTACTTCGATGACGGGCGAGTGATCGCTTGGCGCTGTTTATTAATCGAAAATAGCAGGATCGTAGCGGAAAATCGCTCCTACATGTGGAAGTAAGAGGCTAGCGCCCGCAGGTTTGACAGTTTGTGGCCGGGTCTGGTATCTTTTATGGCGAACGTGGAGTCATCGATTCTAGTAGGGATAAGCGGTCCCACCGTGTGGGTAAGAGTAGAGGGGAAAGGTAGTTTCCTAAACAGCGGTAATTTGAAAGAGTTCGCTCGCCGGATGTTGGATCGCGGTTATCGAGAGTTTGTTGTTGATCTGGCGCATTGCGCGATGATGGATTCGACCTTCATGGGAACGATGGCCAGCGTGGCGCTGCGTCTGAAGGAGCTGGGCCAGGGCCATTTGCATGTCGTTCGTTGTGGCAATCGGAGCCGGGAACTTCTCTCCGGGCTCGGGCTCGACCATATCTTCGATATTCGCGCCAATGGCGCGACCGCGCCCGAATGTGAAACGCTGGAACGCGGGGAGACTTCGCGAGAGGAGAGAAAACGCGAGCAAGCCGGCACGATGCTCGAAGCGCACGAAGCCCTCTGTGAAGCGTCACCGGAAAATCTATTTCGCTTTAAGGACGTTCTCGAGTACCTGAAAGAAGACCTTCATCACGAGACGACTTCGAAGTAAGCTGGCCCTGCATCATGTGGCCAACCCTTCTCTTGGGACTGCTTGCTACGTCTGTGGCTGGGTGGATTTTCACCGCCTGGTTCCAAGCGCGAAAGATTCGGAAGCTCGAGCGCTCACATGAGGAAATTCAGGTCGAGGAAACTCTCGTATTCGATTTCTTGCACGGGCTGGGGGAGGCCTTTAGGGAAAGCATTCGGCCCAGTGAACTACACCGCCTTATTGTCGAGGGGGCGACACGCATTCTGGATGCGCATGGCGGCGCGCTTTACGTGACGGATTGGGCGGGCGCAAGACTTACTCCAGCTTTTATCTCCAAAGGCTGCCCTCCCCTCGTGGAGGTGCCACCGCAGATCCTACAACAAGCGGCCATTACGCCCATCACGCTCGAGAGCTTTCTTCGGTCGCACACCGTTGCTCCGGGCGAAGGTATGCTTGGTCGCATCTGGGAGAGGGGACAGCCGGTTTGCTTCAATGACCTTTCCCAAGCGCCGGAGTTAGCGAAATTGCGCGGCAGCGCGTTTGGCGCGGAATCGGTCATGGCCGCGGCTCTCCGCTATGGGCAGCAAGACCTAGGTGTTCTTGCTGTCGCCAACGGTCCCAACGGCGCGCCGTTTTCGCAGGGCGATTTTGTTGTTTTTAAATCAATCGCCGAGCAGTCTGCGTTCGCCCTCTACAATGCCATCATCTACTCGATGGCGAATGAAAAGAAGCGGCTGGATCACGATCTTGAGATCGCGCGCGATATTCAGCGTATTTTGCTTCCCGCCGAAGCGCCGGCAATTAACGGGTTTCAAATCAGCGGTATCAATGTCCCAGCTGGCCAAGTGAGCGGCGATTATTTCGATTACATCCGGGTCGATGACGAACGGCTCGGCGTGGCGATCGCAGACGTATCGGGGAAAGGCGTCCCCGCATCCCTGATCATGGCGATTTGCCGTAGCGTGTTGCGGACTGAAGCGGCGCGCAATCCCTCTCCGGCCGATGTCTTGCGAAAGGTGAACCGGCAACTTTATCCCGACATCAAGGAGGACATGTTTATCAGCATGGCTTACCTCATTCTGGACCACGAGCACAACGGCGTCACTCTTGCCCGTGCCGGCCACGATGCGCCCTTGCTTTACAAACGCCAGGCGCAAACTGTTACACCGGTCAAGTCGCCGGGAATGGTAGTTGGAATTGACAGCGGAAACGTGTTCGATAGACTGACGAGCGATTTTGCCCTCCCCTTGGAGCGCGACGACTGCCTCGTCCTCTATACCGATGGCGTCACGGAAGCGCTCAATGGCGAAGGCGAAGAATTTGGCGTCGACCGCATGGCTCAATCGGTGCGCGCCAGTGCGACTGGCGGAGCGCCGGCGATTGTAAAAAGAGTCATCGAGGACGTGCGCAACTTTGCCGGTTCGCATCCGCAAAATGACGACATCACTCTGATTGCCATCCGTAAGACATGAAAAAGATTTCTGGTAGCGCGCAAAACAAAGAGACGGAACGGCCGGCTTCGGAAAAATCGACAGCTGGACTCGGGGCCGCTGTGCCTCGGGCGGAAGCTGACGAGCCAGAAGATCCAATGGCCGGCTTGCAGGCCGATCTCGACCGGTTTCGCGATCTCGCGCTGCGCAGTCAGGCCGATTTCGAGAATTACAAAAAGCGTGCCGCGCGCGAAAAGGAAGAAGCGGTCAAATACGCGAACAGCGCGTTGCTTGAGCGACTGGTGACAATTATCGACAATTTTGAGCTCGGTCTCGAAGCGGCCAAGGGCGAAGGCGACCAGTCGCCGATTTATTCCGGAATGACGCTCGTCCTGAAACAACTTAACGATTTACTGAGCGAAAACGGCTTGCAGCCGATCGAAGCGGAAGGAAAAAAATTTGATCCGAACTTGCACGAAGCGATTGCACACGAACCGAGCGAGTTCCCAGAGGAAACAGTCATCCGCCAGACCCGGCGTGGTTATCGCTTCAAAGATCGCTTGCTGCGGCCAGCGCGCGTGATCGTTTCCAGCGGACCAGGAAAATAACGGAGGCTTCTTGCCTCTCAGTCTCATCAGTCCCATAAATCACATACGCATATAGCCACATGGCTACTACGAAGAAACGCGATTACTACGAAGTGCTGGGTATCGGGCGCAATGCCTCCGACGAGGAAGTCAAGCGCGCTTACCGCAAGCTCGCCGTGAAGTTTCATCCTGATAAAAATCCTGACGACCCGCATGCCGAAGAAAAATTCAAAGAACTCGGCGAGGCCTACGATGTTCTGATGGATCCCGAGAAGCGCGCCGCCTATGATCGCTTCGGTCACGCTGCGTTTGCGCCGGGTGGCATAGGTTTCGGCGGTGGCTTTCATGATCCGTTCGATATTTTCCGTGAAGTTTTCGGCGGCGGATTTGGCGGCGGAATCTTCGAGACGTTTTTCGGCGGCGCCGGGACGCGCACAGAGGATCGACATCGAGGCTCCGATTTGCGTTACGATATGGAGATCACGCTCGAGGAAGCGGCTTTCGGCGTTCAAAAGGAGATTGAGATCGAAAAGCTCGGCATCTGCGATAAGTGCGACGGAACGGGCGCAGAACCGGGCTCGCGCGCTGTCACCTGTCCCACCTGCCGCGGCCGCGGTCAGGTGATCAGTTCGCGAGGGTTCTTTCAGGTTTCGCAGACCTGTCCGCGCTGTCGCGGTGCCGGCGAAATCATCGAGAAACCGTGCCCACAATGCCGCGGAGAAGGGCGCGTCGAAAAACGGAGCTGTGTGACGTTGAAAATCCCAGCTGGGATCCGGGAAGGCTCGCGGTTGCGCTCATCAAGCAATGGCGAGGCGGGTATCCGCGGCGGCCCGCCTGGCGATCTTTACGTCGTCATTCACATTAAGGAGCACAAAGTCTTTCAGCGCGATGGAGACAGTCTTTATTGCGAGGTGCCGATTCCGTTTTCGGTGGCAGCGTTGGGAGGCGAAGTGGACATACCGACTTTGGAAGGCAAAGCGCATTTGAAAGTGCCAGCCGGCACGCAAAGTGGGCAAATGTTCAAACTGCGCGGAAAGGGAATTTCAAATATCGATGGACGCAGCCGCGGCGATTTGCTTGCCCGCCTGATTGTTGAGGTGCCATCACGCCTGAATGCCGAACAGCGTCGCAAGCTGGAAGAATTCGCCGCGCTCTGCGGCGACGATAACACGCCGTTGCGGAAAAGTTTCTTCGAGCGCGCGAAAGAATTTTTTAAGTGAACGAGTTCGAATGTTAGAGTTGAGCGGTTTGGTGCGGCTTTTCTGAACCTCGACTTGTCATTCTTGTTTTGATGTCCGCTTTCACGTTAGATCAGTCTGTAAGCGCGGATCAGATTAAGAAGTTATTGCGTGCTATGCCTTTTGTGCCGTTTAAAGTTCACGTCGCAGCCGAGCAAAAGGCATACGAAATTCCACACCCGGATTTTGCCATGTTAACACACGGTGGGGCGCGTGTTAGTCGTCGCTCTGGAACATGCTGAAGCTGTTCATCTCATCAGTGTGCCATTGATTACACGAATCGAAGCTAGTGCCGCGCCTGCTTAGACAACAGGGTTCAGGTTTTTCGGAGCCCAGGTTTCAGCATTCAGATGGCGCGTTCGTTGGCTGTTTTTGGGTGAAACCTGGATTCTGCCGCTAGGTCAACGATGTCGGATGATCCCATCAAACTAATCGAGTGTCCGCGCGACGCCTGGCAGGGCCTGAAGAAACAAATCCCGACGGAGCTGAAGGCACGCTATCTGCGCGCGTTGATCGCCGCGGGATTCAAGCACATCGATGCTGTCAGCTTTGTCTCTCCAAACGCCGTGCCGCAAATGGCCGACAGCGAGCACGTGCTGCAACAAATCGATCGGCCGTCCGATGTCGAAATCATTGGGATCGTGGTGAACGAGAAGGGCGCAGAGCGCGCCGTTGTAACCCGAGCCGTTACCACACTCGGTTATCCCTATTCCATCTCGGCGACGTTTCTGTATGAAAACCAGAACCAATCGCCGGAAGAAGCCCGCAGTATTTTGCAATCGATTAAAAGAAAAGCCGACAATTCGGGACTCGACGTGGTCGTTTACATTTCGATGGCATTCGGAAACCCGTATGGCGATCCGTGGGATGAGATCAAGGTCCGCGAGGCTGTCCAAGTAATAGTCGACCTTGGGATCCCATCCATCTCGCTCGCAGACACTGTTGGTGTGGCGGCGCCCGATCTGATCGCCCGCGTGGTGCAATCGGTGATAGACGAATACAGTGACGACGACATCGGCGTGCACCTGCACGGGACGCGAGGCGGCGCTTCCGCCAAGGTGCTCGCAGCGTACGATGCAGGCTGCCGCCGTTTCGATTCGGCCGTGGGCGGCCTCGGCGGGTGTCCATTCGCCCAGGACGCGCTCGTTGGGAACATTCCAACCGAGAGCGTGATCGAGGCGCTGCGACAGCGCGGCGTCGAGCCGCCAATAGGTAAATCGCTAGCCGGGGTCCTCATGTTAAACTCGGACATCGCCTCGAATTACGAATAAGGAATTCGCATTGCTTCTTCCCTCGATCACTGAGTCCTATAAGCACCTCTGCTGATGCACCGATTTTACGTTGCTCCTGAGCAGTGGAATCCCGATGCGCCCACGTTGGCGGGAGCAGAAGCGCATCACGCGCGCGACGTCCTGCGCATGAATCGCGGCGAGAAACTCGTTCTTTTCAACGGACGCGGACGGGAGATGACGGCAGAGGTTGTCGATCTCAACGGCGACGAGATTCGATTACGAAAATTGCACGAGGCAGACACTCCACCGCTCCGCTGCCAAATCGTTCTTGGGCAAGCGATTCCAAAAGGGAAAAACATGGAGTTGATCGTTCAGAAGGCGGTGGAAATTGGCGCTGCCGAGATTGCGCCCATCATCTCCGATCGCACCATCGTTCAGGTCGATTCGGAAACTGTGGCACAAAAACAGACCAAATGGCAGCAGATCGCCATCGAGGCAGCCAAGCAATGCGGACAAAACTGGCTGCCGCGCGTGCATGTGCCGAGGAAACTCGCAGAATGGTTTTCCGCTGCGGCGGAGGAGTCATTCGACCTTCGATTGGTCGGTTCGCTTCAGCCCGATGCGCAACATTTAAAACAAATCCTCGCGGACTATTCAAGCGAACACCCGGAGCGTCCCCTCCGTGTGTTGATGCTGATCGGCCCGGAAGGCGATTTCACGCCTGCGGAACTCGCGCTCGCTCGCCGTCACGGGTGCCAGCCCATCACGCTTGGTCCGATTATCCTGCGAGTGGAAACTGCCGCCATTTATTGTCTGAGTGTCCTCTCCTATGAATTGCTGACGTAGCCGTTCTGCTCTGAGAAACGCAACCCTGGTGATGGCAGCAGATCTGCCCCTCGCCGCCCAGATGGCGCTGGCTACAAGATCTATTCAGCGATTGCTGCCTCGACGCCAGACTCCGCGGGAAGAGTCCGAGCGGGGGCAGTCCCGTCAGGTGGCGCAGGCTCGATCGAAACGATTGTAAATTGAGCGACGCCGTGCTCCGTATTGAGAGAAATCGTTTCGCCAACGCTATGCCCGAGCAGCGCCTGACCGATGGCAGTTTGATACGAGATGATGTGTTGCTCAGGATCGCCGTCCCAGGCGCCGAGAATGGTGTAGCTTTCTTCGTTGTTCGTCTCCACATTGCGTAGCCTAATGATTGTGCCGATCGAGACGCGCGATATATCGACATTTTTAAACGACGTTCCCCGCGCGTTGTGCAGCATCTGTTCTAGGTCCGCTTTCCGGCGCATCAGCACGCTTTGCATTTGCTTGGCCGCTTTAAATTCAAAATTCTCGCTCAGGTCGCCATACGATCTTGCGAGAGCGATCTCCTTGCTGTTCTCCGGAATCTTTACCCTCACGAGCTCTTCGTATTCAGCTTTGCGTTTTTCGAGGCTGCTCCATGAAACGATCAACGGAGCTGCCTTTTCCTCTGGTTGCGCTCGGGTGATCATGGTTTCCAGTTCCGGATGAATTCTAATGATACGTGCCAGCAGCGAGCGTTTTGTTAGCTCGTCAAACAGCGGGCTGAGTTGCAGACGCCGCACGGCGTCGCGAGCGATCCCAATGTCGGTGTTCGCAAGCATTTGGCCCAGCAATTGTCGATCTTCGACAAATGCGCGGTGCAACTTGCTAGCGCGGCCGGGAGCGCCGTGTTGTTCGCGTTCCAGCGCCGCGAGAATCGCGCCGAGCAATTCCGGCGTGATCAACTCGCTCCAGCCTTCCCGTTCGGTGCACAGCCACGCCAGCATTTCACTGGTGGCGGAGTGCTCGCGAATACTGTGTTCGAGCACCAAGCGAAGTTCGCCCTGCTGTCCCGTCTCGCCCAAGATGCGCGCTATTTGCGCCACCATGCGGCCGTGACTTCCTTGCAGCAATTGCAAGGCGCGCTCCGTCCAGCGCTGACCGAGCGCGGACGGCAGCGCCTGCAAAACTTTTTTTTCTTTTGCCGCTGTTAATTTCGGCAAGATCGACAGTAAACGCTTCTCTTCGTCGTTAATTAGTTTCGAAAGTGTCAGGCCGATGTGCGTTGTATGCAGTTGCGGGACGCGCTCGAGCAGATCGTCGCGCGCAATGATCAGCTCGAAAGCGAGCTGCGGATGCATCTTCTGGTTTCGCGCGGCCATGTTCTCGATGGTGGCGATGATCGGCTGCAGTTGTTTTTCTGGTTCTTTGAATTGCTGGTGGAATTTTATGATCTGCTCGGTTGCGATGATTTGTTCTTTTGGCTGGCGCGCTTTGTGAAAGGCCGCGATCAACTCGTCGGCGTGAGATATACCTTCGGCGCGCATTTGAATTGGTTCCGTCTTTTTCGCAGGAACAGAAAAAGCGCCGCTCGCTTTGAGTAATTTCTTTGTGGACTCCCACCAGCGTTTCCATTCCGCTCCGGTAAAAACATCGCCGATCAACCACTCACCGATCTGGGCGGCGGTCGCGTGGTCGCCAAGGCTCTCAATGATGCTTCGCACGACGGCCACCGGGTCCTCCGCGGCAAGCTTCTTGATCGATGGCAAATCGCTCGCCTTGCGCGCGAGAAAATGTTCGGAGCCGAGCGGCGTAAGATTTTCCGCGGCATACTGGACCTGCATCGGATGAGATTTCTTACCGGTAAAATCGATCACGATCTGATTAAGGAGCAGGTTCCATTCGGCCACGCGCCCGAACCCCCAACTCCTGTGCAAACAAAACGTGCCAGGCTTCAGCTTCTCCAGCTGCTCGGCGGCTTTAGAAGTGAGCTTTCCGGATTCGACAAGCTTTTGCAGTTCGGTGTCCATTTTACGCGACGGATGCGTCGCAGGTCACCTATAGGTCGTCTGTGCAACTCGCGCAATTTCCATTGCCGTCCAGCATGCGAAATGAAATTCTACGCGCTGTGCCGACGACGAGTATCTGGTTTTGGCTCGCGTTCAATGCGGGCGTTTTCGTCGCGCTGACGATCGATCTCGCCCAATTCAAGCACCGCGGACGCGAACTGAGCATGCGCGCGGCGACCCAACGCACTGCCATCTGGATCGTGCTCTCGCTCCTTTTCAATTTGCTAGTGTGGAAACTGCGCGGGCCGGACAAAGCCCTCGAATTTCTCACCGGCTACGTGATCGAATACTCGTTGAGCGTCGATAACATCTTCGTTTTCGTGATCATCTTCGCTTATTTCAAGGTACCGCCGATGGCGCAGCATCGCGCTCTAGTATGGGGAATCGTGGGCGCCCTTATCATGCGCGGCATCATGATCTTGCTCGGCGTGACTTTGGTGTCGCGGTTTCATTTCATTCTTTACATCTTTGGAATCTTCCTAGTGGTGACCGCCATTCGAATGCTTTTTGGAAAGGCCGGCGAACCAGATTTCGGGAAGAGCCTAGTGATGCGTTTTTGCAGGAATTGGATTCCCATCACCCCGGAATTTTACGGCGAAGATTTCAGAGCGCGCGTGAATAACCGCTGGATGCTCACACCACTCGGTGTGGCGTTGATCGTCATCGATGTGATGGACCTGGTTTTCGCGGTCGATTCCATCCCGGCAGTGTTTGCGATCACCCAGGACCCGTTCATCGTTTATACTTCAAACATCTGCGCTATCATGGGCCTGCGATCGCTCTATTTCGTGGTGGCGCGCTTGATGAATCGCTTTGTTTACCTGAGAACGGGCCTCGGCTTCGTGCTCGCTTTCGTTGGGCTCAAAATGATCGTGGCCAAGTATTTTCCGGTGCCGACTTCGATCTCCCTCGGCGTAGTCCTACTCATTCTTGCGATTACGGTTGTAATTTCGATCCTGAGGACGCAGAACCGCGCAGCGGTTGACGATCGAAAATAAAATGTTGCATCAGACATAGGGAATCTGGTAACAATGAACCAGCATATGAAAACCCTAACGGTCATCGCGTTAGTGCTCGGATTTGTCGCAAGCTCGTTCGGCGACATTCAGGATCCGCCGATGAATGATTATGGGCCGACGCGCAAATTCGGCCGTGGCCTCGCGAATCTTCTCTTCGCGCCGACGGAAATTCCGGTGAACATTCAACAGCTCAACAAAGAGGAGGGCAATTCCGCTGCGTTTAGCTACGGCCTGGCCCGCGGCATCAGGCGCTCAGCCGCGCGACACGTTGCAGGTCTGATGGAAATTCTAACGTGGCCGTTCCCATCGTTTTTGCGCGGAAGCTATTATCCCATCCTGCCGCCAGACATTCCGTATATCCACGCCGGCTTTGCAGAATTTCCTCCCGAGGTCGGCAACGAATCGAAATATCCTTACGTACGCGATTACAACCAAGATCCCAACTAGGGTTCGCTTTCATCGAAGTTTGCGTGGTATTCGGATGATTTGAGCAGCTACGTTGCCCGTTGACCGCAGTGTCGATGCGCAGCATGTTCGAAAGACTCGAAGGTGCCCGCGGGTGTGCGACTCATCAACATCGTTCGCGATCTAATCGCTGGGAATTATCGGGCGTCGCCCGGCGTAGGCTCGGTGGTCAAGATTCGGCGCCGTCCGCCACCGCCGCTACTTATCGAGCGATTTGCAAATCAGATTGATTTTCAAAGCTACCCCGTCCAAACGAATGCAGCAGTGGCTGCCCGACGACAATGGGAACGCGAGCTCGCTTCACCCCGAGCCGCAGTTTAAAACGCCAGGATTCTGTTTTGTCTGTCAGCAGTGGACCGAATTTATGAGCTCGTGGGATTTCGCTTATCGCATGGACGGTCATCTGCAGGTTAACTGGCGGGAACACCTGGTCTGTGCGCTTTGTCAGCTGAATAATCGAAGGCGGGCGAGCATTCATTTGCTCATGGAGATCGTCCACCCAACAAGACGGTCCTTCATTTACGCGACCGAACAATGGTCTCCGCTTTATCGCCATTTGCGAAAATGTTTTCCGTTTGTAGAGGGAAGCGAATACCTCGAGGGTGCGCTCCGAAATGGACAAAATAATCCCGCGGGTATTCGAAATGAGGACCTGACCAATCTTTCGTTTGATGACAAAAGCTTCGACGTCATTCTGAGCTTTGAGGTTCTAGAGCACATTCCTGATTACTACCGGGCATTTGCGGAGTGCGCCCGCATTCTAAAGCCTGCCGGCAAAATGTTGTTTTCCGTTCCGTTCGATACTAGAGCGACACACAATCGGATTCGCGCCAGAATACGCGCGGATGGGACAATAGAGCATCTGCTCCCGCCTGAATATCACGGCCATCCGAAAAATTCCAAAGGATCCCTATGCTTCCAGCATTTCGGCTGGGAATGCTCCAACAAATGACCGAGGTTGGCTTTTCCAGTGTCTCGGCACTCTGTTATTACTCTCGGGAGTATGGCTATTTAGGAGGCGAACAGATTCAGTTTCTCGCCGAAAAGTAGTCGCGAAATGGAACGTGGCCCAGCAGATAAATGATTGGCGGATGCGTGCGCCGACGCGCGCGCGATTCACAGTTGACCGCGCTCAGCGGCGACGTACAGATAGGCGACACGCTGAGGCGGTCGAGCGATGCATTCGCGACGTTTTTCCACGTTGCCGGCCATCGGCATTTTAACGGTTATCTACTTCATCGTCGGCAAGCTGAGTTTACAGCTTGCGTTTGTGCACCCGAGCGCTTCCCCGGTGTGGCCGCCTGCGGGAATCGCGCTGGCCGCGCTAGTCGTGTTCGGTTATCGCACCTGGCCCGCGATTTTTCTGGGCGCATTTCTGGTGAATGTCACGACGGCGGGCAACATCGGGACTTCGCTTTGCATCGCCACGGGCAATACGCTGGAAGCGGTTTGCGGCGCCTGGCTGGTGAATCAGTTTGCCGGCGGCACTCGCATCTTCGATCGCGCGCAAGACGTTTTCAAATTCGCCCTCGCGGTGATGGTGAGCACGGCGGTTAGCCCAACTTTCGGTGTGACCAGTCTGGCGGTGGGTGGTTTGGCGGACTGGGCGAATTACCGCGCGATCTGGTTGACTTGGTGGCTTGGCGACGCAACGGGCGCTCTGGTGGTGGCTCCGTTACTGATCCTCTGGAGTATCGGACCGAGGTGGCGCTTGAATCCGAAGAGACATCTTGAAGTCGGTCTCCTTCTCCTGGTGCTGCTCATGCTCGGTGAAGCGGTCTTCGGTGGATGGTTCCCGATTACCGCAAGAAATTATCCGATCTCATTCATTTGCGGACCGATCGTGATCTGGATGGCGTTCCGCTTTACGCAACGCGAAACGGCGACGGGAATTTTCGTTCTCTCGGCCATCGCGATTTGGGGTACGCTGCGCGGTTTCGGGCCATTTGTCATGGCCACGGAAAACCAGTCGCTTCTTATCGCGCAAACTTTTACGGCCGTGCTGGTCATTACGGCCCTTGCGCTTGCCGCGGGCATGGCGGAGGGGAGGCGCGCTGAGGCGGCTATCGAGCAACAGAAAGCGGTTGTCGAAGCGGCGAATCGGACAAAAGACAATTTTCTGGCGATGCTTTCGCATGAACTTCGCACGCCACTAACGCCGGTGATTGCCGCGTTGGATGTCCTGGAATCTGTTCCGTCCCAATCTGAAGATTCCAAAGCCTCGCTGGCGATGATTCGTCGCAATGTGGAGTTGGAAAGTCAGCTCATTGACGATCTGCTGGATCTGACCCGAATCGCGAAAGACAAATTGCAACTGAAGTTCGATCAAATTGATGCGCATCAAGCGATTTCGAACGTGGCCGAAATCTGTAGGATGGAAGCGAACGCCAGAAGACTCCGGGTTTATCTCAACTTGCGGGCGGGCGCTCACCATGTGACGGCGGACGTCACGAAGTTTCAGCAAATCATTTGGAACCTGCTGAAGAACGCGATCAAGTTCACAAACGAAAATGGTGAAATCACGATTTCATCCTCAAATCCTTCGCCGCAAGTTTTGACAATCATTGTGGGGGACACAGGCATTGGTATCGAACCCGAAATCTTGGAACGAATTTTTGATCCGTTCGAGCAGGGCGACCGGTCATTCCAGCGGCGTTTTGGTGGACTTGGTCTGGGATTGGCAATTTCCAAATCGCTCGCGCAGGCCCATGGCGGTACGCTCGCCGTGGCGAGCGAAGGGCGCGACCGCGGTTCCACGTTTGTTTTGACGATGAACACAGTCGCGCCGCCACAGGAGCGGCCAACGGAGCCAGAGATGATTCCTATTGAAGCTCGTGCTCTGCGAATTTTGCTGGTGGACGATCACCAAGACACATGCGCTGCTCTGGAAAAACTGCTTGTCCGGCGCGGACACCTGGTGGCAGCGACCCACAATGTGCGCTCTGCGATGGAGGCCGCGGTGCGCAATCGTTTCGATCTTCTGATCAGCGATATTGCGCTGCCAGACGGAAGCGGCATGGAACTAATGATGCAGTTGCACGCCATTTCCAAAATGCCAGGTATTGCCATCAGCGGATTTGGCAACTACGGGGACATCGAAAAAAGTCTGAAGGCAGGGTTTTCCGAGCATTTGATCAAACCGGTGAAGCTCGAGAAACTCGAAGCGGCGATGGAGCGCGCAATCGCAGCGGAACCTGTTTCGAGTTAAGTAGCGTAGGCGATTTGCAGCGCGAGCATACTTCTTTGCGCATCGTCGATCTTAAAATCGAAGACATCGCTTTTGGTGGGAAGGGTGTCGCGCGGGAAAACGGGAAGGCGATCTTCATTCCGTTTACGATCGAGGACGAGACCGTTTCGGCTGAAATCGTGCGAGAAAAAAAGAAGTTCGCCGAGGCGGAACTAGTAGGTGTTAAGGAAAGCTCGCCGCATCGCGTTACACCGGAGTGCCCATACTTTGGCCGTTGCGGCGGATGCACGTATCAACACATCAACTACGAACATCAACTTGCGATTAAGTGGCGTCAGGTGCGCGATGCTTTGCAGCGCATCGGCAAATTCAGAGACGTTCCGATGCGGCCAATCATCGCGTCGCTCGAGCAGTATGGATATCGCAATCGCATCACTGTCCACGCGCAAGATGGCGTGATCGGTTTTTTCCGTCGCGATTCGCATCGTTTGATCGACATCGAGCGTTGTCCCATTTCGCGAGACGAAGTCAATCGAGCGCTGACCGAGTTACGCGAGCAACCACACGTGCGCGATGGGCATTACACGCTGCGCGCTTCGTCCGGGGCGCGCGTTTTCTCCCAAACGAACGAAGCGGTCGCAAATGCGTTGTGCGACCTGATCGTCGATCTTGTCCCCGCAAATCAGAAGCTCCTCATCGACGCCTATTGTGGCGCCGGATTTTTTGCCAAGGCGTTGCTCGACAAGTTTGAGCGCATAATCGGAATCGATTGGGACAAATTCGCTATTGACGCCGCGAAGCAAGAGGCGACCGCAAAAGAAACTTACATCGCTGGCGATATGGATCTTGAGTTGGCCAGCATTGAGCTCGAGGAGCGTGAGCGAACGATACTCATTATTGATCCTCCGGCGGTCGGTCTAAGCTTGGCTGTTCGCAACGCAATTGGCGATCTTGCGCCGGCTACACTGATTTATGTTTCGTGCAATCCGGCGACGTTGGCCCGCGATCTAAAAGAACTACGGGGGAAATTCACCATCAATTCGGTCACCCCCCTGGATATGTTTCCGCAGACTGCCGAGATCGAAGTCGTCGCGTCGGCGTCGTGCCAATGAAGGATGGCGGGAAGAATGTGGCATGTACATGCGGATCACCGCTGACGCTAGAAAGAGCTTGTCACACCTGGTATGCACGAGACACTCAGTTCAACAGCAATGGCTGACTTGATTGTCACGGAAAGCGGCGCGGTGCATCGGCCGCGCAACGTCGATTGGAAACGCGCGGCGGCTCTGCTCTATGGCGACTGGGGCACGAGCAAGGCGTATGTGATCGGGCTTGCATTCCTGGCGGCAGGTTTTTCGTCATTGCCGATTATCCTCGCAGTCTGCGCCGTCACGGGTCTCGTCGGTATCAACTACATGGTGATCTGCCGCCATTTTCCCGATGGCGGTGGTGTGTACTCAGCAGCGCGCTCACAGGGCCGGGCCCTTGCGGTTGTTGGTGCGCTATTACTTGTGGCCGATTTAACGGTCACCGCTGCGCTTAGCGGTTGGTCGGCCTTGAGCTACATCACATCGGGCGCCGAGCACATTACTTCGATCAAGTTGCTCCGCGATCACATCGCGCTGACGACCATTGGTGTGCTGCTGATCATGGGAGCGATTAATTATTTCGGTCCGAAACATTCTGGCACCTTTGCTGTCGCTTTAGCGATCCCAACCGCGCTCGTTGTGATCACAATGATTGCGATCAGTGTGCCGCATTTCACCACGCGTTTTCTCGAACCGAGGCATGAGAGTCTAACCACAGTTTGGGTGCAATTCGTCAGCGTGATTCTTGCGCTCTCCGGTGCGGAATCGATTGCCAACCTGACCGGCGTAATGAAGCTCGATCCCGGATCGACAATGGAGCACCCGAGCGTTGCACGCGAATCGCTCAAGGCGATCGCGCCGGTAGCAATCGAAGTTGTTTTCGGAACCGCGCTGCTCGGCTGGGCCATGCTCTCGTTGCCGCAAGTGCTTGGCAAAACGCTTCACCTCACGGCCCGTAGCGACATAGCCGCAGTGCTCCAGCAGCGCAGTGAAGACATGCTGCGTTTTATAGGAGAACAATTCGCGACTGCGACGTTCTCAGCGGCGGTCGGTAATGTGTTCGGGTGGATTGTCGGAATCGTTTTTTTTCTGCTGCTGTTGAGCGCGGCCAACACCGCCATCGTCGCCATGATCGGCTTGTTCTACATGATGGCCCGCGATCGGGAAATGCCGCGGCAATTCAAACGGCTGAATCGCCACGGGGTGCCAATATACCCGTTGATCATCTCAATTGGGCTGCCCGCGGTGGTGTTGCTCTTCGTGGCAAACTTTACTGCGCTCGCCGGCCTTTACGCCATTGGAGTGGTCGGAGCAATCACGGTGAATGTTGGCTCATGCGCAGCAAATCGCAGCGTCGGATTCACCTGGTACGACCGTCTTCTCTTTGGCATCACTTTCGCGATTCTTCTGTTTGTCGAATTGACACTGGCTCATACGAAGCTTGACGCGCTGCAATTTGTCCTTGCCGTCTTGATCGGTGGCTTGGCCTTGCGCGCATATACATTGAAGCGCCAGGGGCTAACTACGGTAATGCTGCACCGGCAGGTGGCAGCGATGGTCACGCCAGAACTACCCGCCACCATGCAATCTCGTTTGTCTGATGCACAAAAAATTATGGTCGCTGCGCGCGGCATCACGCCCGTCCTCAGCTTTGCCCTTGACGAAGCTCAGTTGCGTGAGGCGACCTTATGTGTGCTCTACGTGAAGGAAGTCGCTGTCTACTACACTGCCGGCGGAACAAGGCTTGGTCGTGCACGCTGGCAGGATGATCCGGAAGCGAACGCGATCATGTCCTTGATGCTCAAACTTGGCGCTGAGCGGGAAATTTCTGTCGTGCCACTCTACGCTGTAAGCCCGGACGCGGCGGCAACGATTGTCGATCTTTCCGCGACCATGGGAGTAGATTTTCTCCTCATTGGGGCTACGCAACGTACGGCACTGGCGAAGCTGCTTCGCGGCAGCGTGGTCACCAGCGTCGCCCAACATTTGCCCGACTCGATTCAACTTCTGATCTTCGGCTGATGACGCCAAAGGTACTCATCGCAGATTCAGTTTCCCAACGCGGAATCGATGAGCTTTCGCGCGACCACGCGCTGGAGGTCACCATCAAAACCGGCCTGAGCGAGCCCGAACTTGTCGATCTCATCCCGCAATTCAGCGCGCTGGTTGTCCGTAGTCAGACGAAAGTTACCGCTGATGTCTTGAATGCCGGCTCCAAGTTGCGCGTGATTGGCCGTGCCGGCGTCGGTGTTGATAATGTCGATGTCGAAGCTGCGACGCGACGCGGTGTTGTTGTGCTCAACGCGCCGGGCGGCAACACCGTTTCGACCGCCGAACATGCATTTTCCCTGCTGCTTTGCGTCGCGCGGAAAATTCCGCAAGCCGATGCAATCGTGCGCGGCGGTAAATGGGACCGCAAAAATCTCGAAGGCGTCGAGCTCTACAACAAGATGCTTGGCGTCGTCGGGATGGGCCGGATCGGAAGTGAACTGAGTCGGCGTGCCATTGCTTTCGGGATGCGCGTGATTGCCTACGATCCGTACCTCTCGGCGACGCGCGCGCGAAGTTTACAGGTCGAACTTGTGGACGAACTCGACGATTTGCTCACGCACGCGGATTTCATCTCGTTGCACACACCGCTCACCCCTGAAACGCGACATATCCTTAATGCAGCGCGTTTGCAGAAAACAAAACGAGGCGTGCGCATTGTGAACTGCGCGCGCGGCGGTCTGATCGATGAAGCCGCGCTCATCAAAGCGTTAGAAGATCGGTGTGTTGCAGCCGCGGCGCTCGACGTTTTCGAAACTGAGCCGTTGCCGGCTGATTCGCCATTGCGTACCGCGCCCAATCTTATCCTCACTCCCCATTTGGGCGCGTCCACGGCTGAGGCGCAGGAGAGCGTTGGCATCGAGATTGCGCAATCGATTCGCGCGCTGCTGCTCGAAGGCACCATCCGTAACGCAGTTAACATGCCGAGCCTCGACGCGAAAACGCTTGCGGTCATCGGGCCGCACCTGCGTTTCGGCGAGAAGCTGGGCCGGTTCCTCTCGCAAATTGCGCCGAAACGCGTCGATACGCTAAACATCAACTACAGCGGGAAAGTAAACGACGTGGACACAACCGCGATCACGCGCTCCATCCTGAAAGGATTTTTGCAGATCGCCGGTGGAACCGACGTGAACGAGGTAAACGCTCCGGCATTTGCCAAAAGCCTCGGTCTGAAACTTACCGAATCGCGATTAAGCGCGCCCGGCGATTACACTGATATGCTTGAGTTGTCCGCCGCAGGAGAAGGAAAAACCGTATCAGTAGGCGGCGCATTTTTTGGGGCGACACCGCGCATTGTCAGCATTTACAGCCGTCCCGTCGAGGCGCGCCCGCAGGGGGTCGTCCTCGTTTTAGAAAATACCGATCGCCCGGGAATGGTCGGACGGATCGGCACATTGCTCGGTGATCACGGCGTCAACATCGCGACCATGTCGCTCAGCCGAAATCAAGCTGGCGGCACTGCGCTTACAGTTTTAAATCTGGACAGTGCGCCCAGCGACCGGTTGATGAGTGAAATTCGCGCCAGCGAAGATATCCACGCCGCGCAAGTGATTGAATTTTAACCTGTGGTAGGGCGCGACCGCCGGCCGCCGTGGACAGCGCAGCGCGCCGTTCCTGCCTGCCGACAGCGTTCCGAAAAATCCGGTTCAAACCAATTCTCTTGTCCTGGATGAGTCGATCCGATAAAACTCGTCGAATATGGACTTCAGCGCACACTCTATCATTTGGGTTTTGGTCATCGGCCTTGTCATCGGTGCCATCGCGAAACTGTTGATGCCGGGAAAAGATCCCGGTGGTTGCATCGTCACGATTTTGCTTGGCATCGCCGGCGCGTTCGTAGGAACGTGGATCGGTCGTCTTTTTGTAGGCGAGAATTATGTCGCCGGTTGGATTATGTCCGTGGTCGGGGCGATGATCTTGTTACTTTTGTATCGATTGCTTTTCAGGCGTGGTGCGTAGAAACACGCATTGCGTGTTGTAGCGGTGCTCGTCGCGGCGAGCACCGAACCCGTTAATCAGGCGTTTGACGCAAACGCCTCTGTACTTATTCCGGGTGCAACATTTCGACACGACGGATACCGCGCTTCAACGCTCCAACGATTTAACGACCCCTGTTTGCTGGCTCGCGCGAATGGCAGATTGTCATTGCTCCATGGCTGCGCCGAAAAGAAGTTTAGTCGTCATCGCGTTTGCTGCGCTCTATCTGATCTGGGGTTCGACTTTTCTCGGAATTCGGTTCGCCATTGAAACAATTCCACCGTTTCTGATGGCGGGCGCGCGATTCGTGGCTGCGGGTCTGATCATGTCCGCGATCGCGTGGTCGCAAGGCATCGGTAAATCGACTTGGGCGAACTGGCGCACGTCGTTGATCATCGGTGCCTGTTTGCTGCTCGCAGGCAATGGCGGGGTGACAATCTCAGAGCAGTATATCGATTCGGGATTGGCGGCGTTGATCGTGGCGATCGTTCCCATTTACATTGTGCTGCTGGCGTGGGCGACCGGAATGGCGCGACGGCCAATTCCAGTTGTCTGGCTGGGTCTCGTGGGTGGTTTTCTCGGGGTCGGCACCTTGCTCGGACCCGCGCTCCGCTTCTCGTCAAGTGGCGGACGCCATCCTGCGATTGGGATGTCGATCTTGCTTTTCTCGTCGTTTATCTGGTCGGCTGGCTCGCTCTATTCACGCAAAGCAAAACACGCAGCCTCGCCATTTCTCACCGCTGCCCAACAAATGATCTGTGGCGGATTGCTTCTCTTGCTCGCCGGCGTTGTGACGGGCGAAACGCGACGCTTGCATCCAAGTTCAATGTCGATCTTATCGCTGGCATCATTTGCCTATTTAGTGATTATCGGAGCCGTGGTCGGATACACCGCTTACATTTGGCTACTACGACATTGTGATCCGGCAAAAGTCGCTACGTATGCTTATGTGAATCCAATTGTGGCAGTGCTGTTGGGCGCCGCGTTTGCTGGAGAAACTTTGAGGATGCGAACATTAGTGGCGGCTGGGCTCATCATCGGGTCTGTTGCGTTGGTCATTACTGCGCAGCAACTAAGAGAAAGAGCGGAACCACCAATTAGCGCCGCAATAGAGCCAGCCGATTAGTGACCATGAAAAGCCAAAATCCATCGGATGACCGGAAAGATCCACGACAAACGATCGAAGTGGTCAAGCGCAACTGGCGGGCGGAAGTCGAAACGGCGGAAGTGTATCGCGATCTGGCCGAGCGCGAACGGGACGAGAAACGCAAAGGCGTTCTCTTGCGCATGGCGGACGCCGAGGAGCGCCATGCGCAGCGTTGGGAGAAAAAACTGATTGACCTCGGCGCAGAGCCGCCTGTTCTAAAAGACACGCTTGGGCGCCGGCTAAATCGTTGGTGGAACAAGATCGCAGGCGCGGAGATTGCCATTCGCCGCATGGAAGCCGCCGAAGAACGGCACGAGGCGGAATTTCACGATCAAGCCGAGCGCACCTTGGCTGGCGAAGAGGATGTGCAGGAATTTTTGCGGAAGAGCGCGCTCGAGGAAAAAGCGCATGCCCGCGCGTTGAGCGCCATGGCGCCACCGGTCAGCCCCCGTACTGCACTCGACAAGATTCTAAAGCGCGAACGCTGGCACGGGCGCGGCGGCAGTTGGGTGGCCGACGCCATCTACGGAGCAAACGATGGGTTGGGCGCGGTGTTCGGAATTGTTTCAGGTGTGGCCGGCGCGACAAACAACCAGCAACATTACATTCTTATTTCCGGCCTCGCGGGGATGCTTGCTTCCACGCTCTCGATGGGCGCAGGTGCCTATCTCGCTGCAAAGAGCGAAGCGGAGGTTTACGAAGCGGAGATTTCCCGTGAGCGCGCGGAAGTGGAGGAAAATCCGGAGGAAGAAATCGAAGAGATGTCGCTCTTCTACCAATTGCAGGGATTCACGCCCGAAGAATCACAAAGAATGGCGGAGCGCCTCGCCCAGCAGCCGGAGCAGTTCGTGCAGGCGATGGCACAAAGTGAGCTCGGACTCTCCGAGCACCGTTTCCCGAATCAATGGACTGCTGCGTCCTCGGCGGGCATTTCGACTGCGATTGGTGCGTTCGTCCCAATTATCCCTTTCTTTTTCTTGGGCGGAATTCCAGCGGTGATTACTTCATTCAGCATCAGTTTGGTCGCGCACTTTCTAGTCGGCGCATTAAAATCGCTGATCACGATCCGCTCCTGGTGGGCATCGGGTCTGGAAATGACCTGGATCGGCATCATCGTGGCCGTTGTGACTTACGGGCTCGGGCTCGCATTTGGCGCGCTCGGCTAGTCGATTGCAGACTCCATCAAAAAATTGTAACCGAGCTGATATTTTGGCGGTCAAAAATCAGGAGAGGCGTACGAAGGGGTATTATGAACAAGGTAGTCGAGGCAGACTTTTTTCCTCAGACCCCTGAAACGGTCAAAGAGAGAGTGCGCATCTTAATTATCGATGACGACCATGCTTTCACCCGTTCGGCCAAGCTGGCATTGGAAAAGGCGCGAGACTATTTTGTGTGCGAAGAAAACGACGCGGCCAAAGCTCACCAAACAGCGCAGAGGTTTAAGCCTGATTTAATCCTGCTGGATATTGCGATACCGCAAACGGACGGAGGTGAAGTCGCTGCTCGAATTCAATCTGATCCAGGGTTGCGTAGGGTTCCGGTTGTCTTTCTGACGGCTCTGGTCACCAAAGCAGAGACAAAGTCCGGTTTGTGGATTGAGGGACATCCGTACCTGGCCAAGCCGATCAGCTTGGCGGAGTTGATTGAAGGCATCGAAGAAAATCTGCCCTGGCGTGCACGTTCTGTGCATCGGTAGCTGCCACAACGTGGGCGGAGCTTCGGCTTCATGCTCACATGGGGCGATTCGCGCGGCGGTTGGATTCCACATGAGAGCCATTAAAGTGCAAGCGTGACTTCATCTCTCCGCGCGTCGCTTCTTGGCCTCTGGCTGCTCATCGTGGTCATCTGCGTCGCGCTTGCGTTCTTGTTGATGTCGATCTTTCGGTTGGGGGTCGGTGCGCAGATCGGTCACGTGCAGACGCAGGTGGAAAGCGCGGCGAGCCTCACGGCGCAGCGGTTCAACGCTTACGAGGCTAGCTTTCCGCAAACCCCCAGTTCATTCGCGACCGACGAACATCGCCGCGAGCTAACGCTGATTCTTCAGCTCGTGCTCGCAGATTTTAAGGAAGTCGAAGGCGGCTTCTGGAGTGCGCCCGACGGTTTCCTAGCCTACGCATATCCCAGTTACGCTGGCGGGGGCGTGCCGAAAAAAGATGTGCCGGAAGCTGAAGCAGCGCGCATCGCCGCTGTCGCGCAGGCGGCGCTCAACAGCGGTAGCGCGCAAACGCAGTCATTTCCGAGCGAAACGGAAACGCTGATCCTGCGCGCAGAACCGGTCGGCGCAGGAGACGCGCCCACGTTCGCGCGGCGGCAGCGTATCAAAAACTGACGCTCGGCTTTGGCGTGCTGTTCATTTTCGCGCTGCTCTCAGGCGCGGCTGTGCTGTGGTTTATGCAAAGTTGGACGGCTCGCGTGCGCGCGCTCGAAAAGGCAATCGCCTCTACACCGTCTGAGGAATTGCCGCCGTTGAAACCGACCGGTGAGCGCGAGCTCGATCGCATCGTAAACGCGCTAAATCAACTCAATGCCAAGCTCAAAACGGCACGCGACGAATCGCGTGCGCTTTCTGAAAAACTGGCGCGCGCCGACCGCGCCGCCGCCTTGGGCCGGATGGCTGCGCAGATCGCGCATGAGATTCGCAACCCGATCGCGTCGATGCGACTCAAAGCTGAGAACGCACTCGTGAAGCCGCTCGAACAGCAAAGCGCGGCGTTGCGCGCAATACTCGATGGAATCAAGCGGCTCGACGATTTGCTCGAACGCCTGCTCGCGATCACGCGCCTCGGCGAGCTGCGCCGTGCGCCGGTTGCGTTGAAGCCGTGGTTGCAAGTGAGGATCGACAACGTGCGCGAGCAAGCCGCGCAAACAAATCTCGCGCTCAGCGGCGACGCGCCGGACGCCGAGTGGAATTTCGACGAAAAAAGCATGTCTCGCGCGCTCGACAATCTTTTGCTCAACGCCGTCCAACACACGCCGCACGGCGGCTGGATCAAAGCTAACATTCAGCTACACAACGAGCGCTGCCGCATCGCTATCGAAGACTCCGGTCCCGGCATCGCGCCGGAGCAGCGCGAGAAAATATTTGAGCCATTCGTGAGCACGCGCGGAAACGGCGCCGGACTCGGGCTCAGCATCGCGCGCGAAATTGTCGAAGCGCACGGCGGCACGCTGCGCTGCGTGGAAAGCACAAACGGCGCGCGTTTTGAAATCGAATTGCCATGTCTAAAATCCTGATCGTTGAAGACGACGCTGGCTTCGCATCGAGCCTCGCAGAGGCGGTGCGCGATTTTGGCTACGAGGTGACGATTGCGCCATCGGGCGAAGACGCCCTTGCGCGCTTCGATGAAATCGGGGCCGCGCTGGTTTTTCTCGATCTGCGCTTGCGCGGAATGCACGGACTTGAAGTGCTCCGCGCGCTTAAATCGCATCCCGATCGCGCATCCACGCCGGTCGTGATTCTCACCGCGTTCGCCGATAGTGCCAACACCATCGAGGCGATGAAACTCGGCGCGTTCGACCATCTGACGAAGCCGATTGGCCGCGATGACATTCGCGGCGTGCTCGCGCGTGCGCTCACTCATCCGCCAACGATCGCGGCCGGAAAGATCGATATTTCCAGCGCGGAAGAGCTTATCGGCTCGAGCCTGCCGATGCGCGAAGTGCAAAAGCTCATCGGCCTCGCCGCTTCGAGCGATGCGACCGTGCTTGTCCTCGGCGAAACGGGCACTGGAAAAGAACTCGTGGCTCGCGCCGTCCATTGTCACAGTGAGCGCGCACGGCGTCCCTTCGTCGCCGTGAACTGCGCGGCGATTCCAGCCGAATTGCTCGAGAGCGAATTGTTCGGTCATGTGCGCGGCGCATTCACCGGCGCATTACAGGCGCGCGCCGGGCGATTTCGTGAGGCCGACGGCGGCACGCTTTTTCTTGACGAGATTGGCGACATGACGTCGGCGATGCAGGCGAAAATGTTGCGCGCGTTGCAGGACCGCGCAATCACGCCGGTTGGGGGCAGCTCCGTGCAACATGTCGATGTTCGCGTGATCGCCGCGACGCGCCACGATCTTGCGGCGCTCGTACGCGAGGAAAAATTTCGCGAAGACCTCTTCTACCGGCTCAACGTCTTGCGCATTGAGCTGCCGCCGCTGCGCGAGCGCGGCTCGGACATTTTGCTTTTGGCCGAACATTTTTTGCGTCGCGCCTTGCCGGATGCGCCGAAGAAATTAAGCACCGCAGCGGCGAAATCGTTGCTTGAGCACACTTGGCCGGGCAACGTGCGCGAGTTGGAAAACTTGATGCGGAGTCTGAGCCTCACTGTCCGCGGCGTGGCGATCGATCACGGCGATTTAGATTTTGAAACCGCGCTGACCCCGGGGGACTCAATCGACGAGTTGCTTGCTCTCGATCTGCCGGCTGCGACGGCGCGATTGGAAAAAATGCTGTTGCAAAAAGCATTGCGCAAAACCGGCAACAACCGCGCCGAAGCCGCGCGGCGTCTCGGCATCCGCCGGCAATTTCTCTATACGAAACTAAAAGAGCACGGTCTGTAATTCCCGCGTGTCCGCGAAAACGGGACGCGTGCGCTACCCGGGACTGCGCTGCCACGCTTGTCCGCATTCCGGACGCGAGTTGTCTTCTTCGGGGACGTTTTCAAAAAACTCGATCAGTTTCGCGGGCTGATTTCCAGGGGTTTGCACGCCATTCGGCGCTGGCATGGAAGTTGAAATAACGATGGACATGAAAACGAAACATCTCATTCCAATCATACTCATGAGTTTTGTTGTTGGAGCGGCGATTTCGCTTGCCCAACCAGTACCGCCGACGCCCGCCACGCAGCCGGTCCCTCCGACGGAGCAAATCGCCGGCACCGTGAGCATGTATTTGCTCAATCCGCGCGGTGAAGTGGACGGCCTCCTGCTGGCCGACGGCTCACAGGTGAAATTCCCGCCGCACATGAGCGCCGATCTCACACGCTCGGTAAAGCCTAACGAGCGCATCACTGCGCAAGGCGTGCGTGAAGTGTCGCCGGTGTTCACCGCATTTACGATCACCAACTCGAGCGGGCAATCGCTGAACGAAGCGCGTCCGATGCAGCCGCCACCACCGCCCGATTTGCAGGGCGTAAATCTGAAACCGATGCAGGCGGACGAAAAAATTCGCGTCGTGCTGCATGCGCCGCGAGGCGAGATCGAGGGCGCGGTGCTGGACGACGGCATGATCGTGCGCATCGCGCCGCACGTAAGCACGCAATTCAGTGCGCTGCTGCAAACAGGCGCGACGATTTCCGCGAAAGGCTATGGCACTGAAAACGAATTCGGCCGCGCTTTTGAAGCGACCGAGGTTGGCGCTCAAGGTCAAACGCTCACGCCGATTTACGGCGCAGCGCTGATGCCGCCGCGGCCCTGATGAAAACGAAAATGATCACTGCACTGCTGCTCATCATATCAAATATTTTCATGACGCTCGCCTGGTACGGGCACTTGAAAGTCAAACAGGCGCCGCTCTGGATCGCGATCGCGGCGAGCTGGGGGCTCGCATTCTTCGAATATCTCTTCCAGGTGCCGGCCAATCGCATCGGCTCGGCACGCTTCGATCTCGTGCAGCTCAAGGTCATGCAAGAATGCATTACCATCATCGTGTTCGTGGCGATCGCCTGGGCGCTATTCCGGCAAATGCCGCGCTGGAACAATATCGTGTCGTTCCTGCTCATTATCGCGGCCGTTTACTTCACGTTCAATTTCAACAAGTGAAAACGGCGGCGAGCAAGCAAACGTTGCGTGCACTTGACGCCGTCAATTTTCTGATGGCTGACGTGCACACTGGCGTCGGTCCCTTTCTTGCGATTTATCTGGCCGCATCGCGGCATTGGAATCCGCGCGCCATCGGTGTGGCGCTCTCTGCGGGCGGCATCGCAGGATTGATCGCGCAAACGCCGGTGGGGGCATTCGTCGATCGACTGCGACAAAAACGCGTAGCGCTCGCCGTCGGCACGGCGTTGCTTGGAATTGGCGCCCTGGCCGTGATTTATTCCCAAAGCTTCGCTGACATGGTCGGCGCGCAGATCGTAATGGGCGTCGTTGGAACGTTTTTCCCGCCGGCGATGGCAGGGATGACCTTGGGAATTGTCGGCCGCGCCGGCCTCGATTGGCGCATCGGGCGCAACGAAACATTTAATCACGCGGGCAATGTTTTCGGCGCAGTCGCGGCTGGGTTGCTCGGTTACATTTTTGCGCGCGAATCGATCTTCTATTTCACCGCTGCGAACTGCGTGATTACGATTGTCGCGATCTTTTTCATCCGCGCGGACGAAATCGATTTCGCATGGGCCCGGGGCTGCGAGAAAGGCGAAGTGGCAAACGAGCAAAACGTCTCCGGATTTCGCGAAGTCCTGATCAATCGCTCATTGTCGATCTTTATCCTCTCGGTAGTGCTCTTTCATTTCGCGAATGCGGCGATGTTGCCGTTGGTTGGTCAGGAACTTTCGGTCGGACATCCGCGCGCAGCTTCCCTCTGCATGGCAGTGTGCATCGTCGGCGCACAACTAGTGATGGTGCCGGTCGCGTTGATGGCGGGGCGGCTCGCGCCAGAATGGGGACGTCGCGCCGTCTTTTTGATCGGGTTCGCGGCGCTGCCCATTCGGGGCGTCCTCTACACGCTGAGCGGTAATCCGATTTATCTGACCGGAGTGCAATTGCTCGACGGAATTGGGGCGGGAATTTTCGGCGTCATGAGCGTACTCATTATTTCGGATCTCACTCGCGGCACAGGGCGATTCAATTTCGTGCAGGGCTTGGTTGCGACCGCTACTGGTCTTGGGCATCGCTGTCCAATAGCGTTGCCGGTTTCATCGTACAACGTGCCGGCTACAACGTCGCGTTCCTCGCGCTGGCTGGAATCGCTTCCATCGCGCTCGCGATTTTCGCGACCGCGATGCCGGAGACAAAACGCCGGCGCCACTACGCCGTCAGCGACTTCGCAAGATTGCGCGCTTTATCGCCATCGTCGGCGGCCTGATCGTTTCGCAGATCCTCACGCTTTATACCACTCCGGTGATCTATCTCGCGCTCGATCAACTGCGTCAGCGCAAAAGGAAGCGGCCTTCGGACATTCTTGATCTTCGGCCGATTAGCTGGCCACCGATATCCGAATTGCCCGCGCGGCAAAGTGTTCTCTGAAGTATAAGAGATCTGAGCTGCGTGATTGACAGTGAGTCGAATTCGCGATTGAGAGTTAAGCGGTGACTCGGATTCTTCTTGCGGATGATCAGCGCGACGTGCTGGAAGCGCTGCGCATCTTACTCAAAGGCGAGGGTTATCAAACGGAAGCGGTCACTTCGCTCGCCGCGGTGTTTAATGCGCTGGAAAAGAAAGATTACGCGCTCTTGGTAATGGATCTTAATTACACGCGCGATACGACGTCGGGACAGGAAGGTTTGACAGCCATTCCCAAAATTCAAGAGATCGACAGCACGTTGCCGATTGTCGTGATGACAGCCTGGGCATCAATCGATCTGGCGGTGGAAGCAATGAAACGCGGTGCGCGGGATTTTGTGACGAAGCCGTGGGATAACGAGCGGCTTCTGACAATTGTGCGCACACAGATTGAGCTGGCGACGGCCCTCCGCCGCGGCCGCAAACTCGAAGCCGAAAATCAGTTGCTACGTGGCAGCATGCCGAATCTGATTGCCGAATCGCCCGCGATGAGGCCGGTGATGGAAATGATTTCACGCGTCGGGCCGTCTGACGCGAACGTGCTGATCACAGGAGAAAACGGAACAGGCAAAGGCTTGATCGCACAAGCGCTTCACACGCTCTCGCCACGCGCATCGCGAACGATGATTACAGTCAACATGGGCGGCTTGTCGGAAACCCTTTTTGAGAGCGAATTGTTTGGACATGTAAAAGGCGCGTTCACTGATGCAAAGACAGATCGCGCAGGACGATTTGAACTTGCGGATGAGGGAACGCTTTTTATGGACGAGATCGCAAATATTCCGCTTGCCCAACAGGCAAAGCTTCTGCGCGTCATCGAGACCGGCAATTTTGAACGTGTTGGATCGTCGAAGACAATGCACGCAAATGTGCGCATCATTTCCGCCACAAACGCAAATCTGCAGGACGAAATCGTGGCCGGGCGTTTCCGGCAGGATCTCCTCTTTCGACTGAATACAATTCAAATCTCATTACCCGCGTTGCGTGAGCGACGGGAGGATATTATGCCGCTGGCGAATAGCTTTCTGCGACAACACGCGCAACGATATCGGAAACAGGTTAGCGTTTTCGATGAAGCCGCGCGGGAGCGCTTATTGCAACATCGGTTTCCTGGAAATGTTCGCGAGCTCGATCACGTCGTCGAACGGGCCGTGCTCATGGCGCAGGATCGACAGATAAGAGCGGCCGATCTTGGCCTGGCGTTTGCCGGGGCTGAGTCTCGCAGTCTTGAGGAGATGAGTCTCGAAGAAGTAGAAGCATTTCTAATTAAGAAGGCGCTGGCGCGGAACGACGGCAATGCGCGCAAAGCAGCGGAAGCTCTGGGCTTGAGCAGAAGCGCATTTTACCGGCGGTTACAGCAATATGGATTATGAACTGTAGAGGCAGCCGTGTCGGCTGCGAATTTTTCGATTTTGCAGGCGGCACGCCTGCCGCTACAGCGCGCAAATGAATCGGGTACCGAAAAGTCGCTACCGGCTGTCCCACGAAAGCAAACTAACCTGGCTGACGCTTGGCGCGGCTGCTCCCGCGATTGTTGTTGCGCTCGCCCTTCTTTGGTTCGGCGATTACAGCGCGAAAGTGCAGTGGACGCTAACGATCCTGATCGTTGCATGCTTCATTGGATTCATCTCCAGCGCGCGCGAGCACATCGTTCATCCGTTGCAAACAATGTCCAATCTGCTCGCCGCATTACGCGAAGGTGATTACTCAATCCGGGCGCGGGGCGCCGGTGGCGACAATGCACTGGGGGAGGTTCTGCTGGAAATCAACTCGCTTGGCGAAACGTTGCGTCGGCAACGCCTCGGCGCCTTTGAAGCGACGGCGCTTTTGCGCACGATCATGGGGGAAATCGATGTCGCGGTTTTCACTTTCGATCCAGAACGGCGTTTGCGTCTCGTCAATCGCGCCGGCGAAGCGTTGCTCGGTCAGCCAATGGACAAATTACTTGGCAAAACGGCAAAGGAACTTGGGCTCGAACCCTGTTACGATGCCGACCAGGATGAACCGCTTACGCTCAGCTTTCCTGGGGGTTCCGGTCGATGGGGCATTCGTCGCAGCACGTTTCGTGAACAGGGTTTACCGCACGACTTGCTCGTGCTGACGGATCTCAGTCGCACGCTGCGCGAAGAAGAACGCCGCGCCTGGCAGCGATTGGTGCGCGTGCTCGGTCACGAAATGAATAACTCACTTGCGCCCATCAAGTCGCTTGCCGCCAGTCTCGAATCATTGCTACGCCGCGATCCGCCTCCAGCAGATTGGAAGGACGATGCGCGTACTGGCTTGAGTTCTATTGCATCCCGCGCCGATTCGCTCAGTCGCTTTCTACAGGCTTACACGCGCCTGACAAAGCTTCCGCCGCCTCAAAAACAAGATGTCGATCTTGCTGAACTTGTGCAGCGTGTCGTGGATTTGGAACCAAGGTTGAACGTCAAGGTCATGGCCGGCCCGAAGAGAAAGATTCATGTCGACGCGGCACAGCTCGAACAGTTGTTGATTAACTTGGTGCGCAATGCTGTTGATGCTGCGCTTGAGACACACGGAAACGTCGCAATCGGCTGGCGAGAGAAAGAAGATTCGGTTGAGATTTTTGTTCAGGACGAAGGACCCGGAATCATGAACACGGCGAATTTGTTCGTGCCATTTTTCACCACAAAGCCCGAGGGCTCTGGGATTGGTCTGCCGCTGAGCCGTCAAATTGCGGAAGCGCACGGAGGTTCGTTGGTGGTAATGAACCGACGCGGCGGCAAAGGCGCAGAAGCATTGCTGCAACTTCCATTCTGAGGTGAGTTCTGCGAAGCGCGTCCCGAAATCGGGACGCCGAAATCCCAGAATCGGAGTAATCGGACTTCCGCCGTTTTTCGGCCACCAAACGTAAGTGCCTGATCGGGCACGCGATGTGATTTCTTTGCCGCTGTTGGCACGAACATTGCAATAGCTGTTGCTGATCAGAAAAACTTTTGAATCCAACAACCCACCGAACGCATCCTAAAGAAATATGAAACCAACGGCCTTTATAGTTCGCAATCACACGAGGTTCCCCCTTACCGACTGCAATTACCATCCGGTCACCCTTAGTGGTTATCGTAGCCACTGCGCAAAACCGCTGACGCCATCCTTCCGCAATATCAGTCATCAATACTTTCAAAGGGAAGCGCGGCACGATTTCGTCGGCGAAGCGATTTTGTTCGCAATGCTAGTGATCACCGCGGCCATACCATTGGTGAGTGCAGCATATGCCGTTGCCGAACTTTGCCGGGCCTTCGGTCAGCCGTGATTCAACTGTGACTCCTCAGCGAAAGTTAAAAGAAGAGACAATCGTGCGGCCGGCTGGATTCACACCGACTCTCTCGTCGATGGATGTGCCGCGCGCGGGGGTTGCAGCAAAGAAGCGCAAGCGCCGCGTCATTATCATTGCTGCGTCTGCCCTTGGATTGATTCTGGCGACGATTGCCATCTCACGGTTGAAACCAGCAGTGCCGAGTGTGGATCGCTCCACGGTTTGGATCGACACAGTTAAACGCGGACCGATGGTGCGACAGGTGCGCGGTCTTGGGACGCTCGTTCCTGAAGACATTCGCTGGATTTCGGTAAACGCGGAAGGTCGCGTGGAAAAAATAATTATTTGGCCCGGTACGCACGTTGAACCGGACTCTGTCATTTTGGAATTGAGCAGTCCCGAGCTGGAGCAAGCCGCTCACGACGCCGAGCTGCAAGCGACAGCCGCAGAGGCGGAATTAACTACCTTGAGGGCGACCCTACAGCGCGAGCTTCTCGATCAGGAGGCAACTACCGCGAAAGCAAAGTCTGATTACCAACAGGCGAAAATGGAACGCGAAACCAACGATCAGTTAGCCAAGAACGGCTTGATCGCCGAACTCCAATACAAGACCTCAAAAGTGAAAGAGGCGGAATTGGCGAACCGGAATGAGATCGAAGAGAAACGTCTCAATTTTGCGCATGACTCCATTGATCCGCAGCTGGCGTCCAAACAGGCGGCAGTCGATCAAGCCAAGCAGCTTGCCAAGTTAAAAGCGGATCAAGTCGAAGCGTTGCACGTGCGCGCTGGAATGTCTGGCGTCCTGCAACAATTACCCGTTCAGATCGGACAGCGCGTGAAGGTCGGTGACAACTTGGCGCGCGTCGCAGACCCGACGAAGTTGAAAGCCCAAGTCAAAATCGCGGAGACGCAGGCGAAAGATATTCAGATTAAGCAACAAGCGGTGATCGATACACGGAACGGCACGGTGAAAGGCCACGTCACGCGCGTCGATCCGGCAGTCGAACAGGGAACTGTCACTGTCGATGTTGCGGTCGATGAGGCGCTGCCCAAAGGCGCGCGGCCGGACCTCAGTGTCGATGGAACAATCGAGCTCGAGCGTCTCGACAATGTGGTTTATGTCGGCCGTCCAGCGTTTGGCCAGGAGAACAATACCGTAGGAATGTTCAAACTAGTCAACGGCACCTCGAATGCTGTCCGCACACCGGTGAAACTGGGCAAGAGCTCGGTCAATACGATTGAGATCCTAAACGGCCTTGAACCGGGAGATCAGGTGATTCTCTCCGATACCAGCGCGTGGGACGCGCACGAACGCATTCGCCTCAACTAGCACAAAACTGAAACCTATGAATTCAACATCAACTGCTACTGAATCAATGCAACCTCCTATGACAAACGGCTCAAGTCCTTTGATACGATTGAGTGGGGTAACGAAAGTCTTTCTCACCGATGAAGTGGAAACGCATGCGCTCTCCGGGATTCACCTGGACATTCGTGTCGGCGAGTATGTTTCAATTGCGGGACCGTCAGGTTGCGGCAAGACGACGCTGCTATCGATTCTCGGCCTGCTCGATACTCCTTCGGAAGGCAGCTATTCCCTGAAAGAAAACGAAGTCGCCAATCTTTCCTTTGCGGATCGTGCACGGATTCGCAATCGCGAAATCGGTTTCATCTTCCAAAGTTTCAATTTGATCGGCGATCTCACAGTATTTGAGAACGTGGAGTTGCCGCTGACCTACCGCGGGATGGGCGCGGGTGAACGCAAATCGTTTGTCACCGAAGCACTCGAACGCGTCGGCATGGCACATCGGGCAAAACATTTACCGAGCCAGCTGTCAGGTGGCCAACAGCAGCGCGTCGCAGTCGCGCGCGCGCTTGCTGGCAGGCCGGCTATTTTGCTGGCAGACGAGCCAACCGGAAATCTCGATTCACGCAATGGCGAGGCGGTTATGGAACTCTTGAAAGAATTGCACGCCGTCGGCGCGACTATCTGCATGGTTACGCATGACGAGCGTTTCGCGCAGCACGCCGATCGCACAGTGCATTTATTTGATGGCCGAGTGGTTGAAGACAGGATCGCGGCCTAAGGAAGTGGTAAATGCAAACGCTTTTGCAAGATCTTCGCTTCGGCTTCCGAATGCTTCGGCGCAGTCCCGGCTTTACCGTTCTCGCATTGCTTTGCCTCACACTCGGGATCGGTTCGAATGCGGCCGTGTTCAGTTGGATCGAAGGAATTCTGATACGGCCCTATCCACTGGTGTCACACCAGGACCGGATGTTTGCGCTTGTGGGCACGACACGCGGGGTGGAAGGGCATAACGGGCTTTCCTATCCTGACTTTGTCGATTTCGAAAAAAACGCGACGCTGTTTGAATCGTTCATTGTCGATAAAATCACGGGGACGTCTTTGAGCGTTGGCGATCGGGCCGAAATCGCATCGGTGGGAATTGTTACGGCGAATTATTTCGACGCACTCGGCGTGCGGCCAATTCTAGGCCGCGGATTCAGATCCGAAGAAGGAACCGGACGCAATGCGCATCCGGTGGTCGTGATCAGTTATCGAACCTGGAGAGATCGTTACAAGTCCGACCCGGAGATTATCGGCAAGACGCAATATCTCAATGGCGTGCAGCACACGATCGTTGGCGTCGCACCGGAAAAGTTTCACGGCACCTTTATCGGTTACTCGTTCAGCTTTTGGGTGCCGACGTCGATGCAGGAGACATTCGACTCGACCGGTTACAAATTGGAAAACCGTGGGGCGCGTTGGATCGAAGGCTACGCATTTCTCAAACCTGGCGTTATGCGTCAGCAGGCGCAGGCCGAGCTGAACTCGATCGCGCAACGGTTGGAAAACGATTTTCCTGATACGAATCGCGGCCACGAAGTCCAGCTCTTCCCGTTGTGGAAAACGCCGTTCAATGGCGCTGGAAATATGTCGCCGACGCTCGCGATCACGATGGCGGTCGTGTTTTTGGTGTTGCTCATCGCGTGCGCGAACGTGAGCAATCTTTTGCTCGCGCGGTCTTTGCTCCGCCGCCACGAGATGACGATGCGACTCGCCCTTGGCGCCGGTCGACGCCGTCTGGTGAAGCAACTTTTGACCGAAGGATTGTTGCTTTCGCTGATCGCAGCCGCCGGCGGAATTGCGGTGGCGTGTTGGTGTCGCAACGCACTCGTGTTCGCATTCCCTTCACCCGCGGCAGGGATCGTAATCGACTATCCGGGTCAAATCGATTGGCGAGTGCTCGCGGTCAGCGCCGGAATTTGTATCGGGTCGACTCTGTTATTTGCGCTCGTGCCCGCGATTCACGCCAGCCACGTCGATCTTTCCAGCGCTCTGAAAACCGAAGGCGGCGGTGTCCTTAGCGGAAGCAGTCGCTCGCGATTACGTTCTGCGCTCGTGCTCGTGCAAGTATCACTCAGCTTCGTATTACTCGCCGGCACCGGGTTGCTTTTGCAAAGCTTGAACAAAATGCGAAACGCCAGTCCCGGTTTCTCGACAGATGTGATCGTTTCGGGAGTAGATTTGTTTTCGGGGGGCTACAATCTCGAGCGTGCCAAGATTTTTCACACCCAATTGTTAGATCGGGTTCGGACACTGCCCGGCGTTGAATCGGCCGCGCTTACTCGCGTGTTCCGGCCGCGCATTTATTCGCACGGACGATGAGAACGCGCCGCCGGTAGCGATTATCAACGAAACGATGGCTGCGAAATATTGGCTGGGGAAGAATGCGCTCGGTCAGCGACTTAAGGTCAGAGATCGTTGGTTGCAGATCATTGGGATCGCGAAAAATGCGAATTACCGCACGAAAATTGAGGCGCCAACGCCGTTCCTTTACGTGCCACTGCGACAAAATTTTGTTGGTGTGCGAAACAGTTTGCTAATCCGCACGCGGGAAACGCCCGGTGCGATCATGAATTCGCTCGCGCGCGAGGTTCACGCGCTTGATCCGACCCTTGCGCCGGGAGTCGCTTACCGGTTGCAGGAGCAGGTCGACCGAATGAGTTATAGTCAGCGGCTAGCGGTTACGCTCGTCGCACTTTTTGGGGGGATGGCGCTGTTCCTAGCCGCTATTGGATTGTATGCGGTAATGTCCTATTCGGTTTCGCAGGGAACGAGAGAGCTTGGTTTACGAATGGCACTCGGCGCCGGCACACGCGATCTGTTGCGACTCGTTGCTTTGCGCGGCCTGCGGCTAACGACGGCCGGAATCGTCATCGGCGCAATCGCTGCGGTATTGCTGACACGTTTGATGGGCAATTTGCTTTACCAGGTCAGTCCACGCGATCCCGTGGCGTTTGGATCGGCAGTCGTTGTGATCACGATGGTATCCTTTGCTGCGTGTTTTTTGCCTGCCTGGCGCGCGACACGCATTGATCCAGTCCGGGCCTTACATGACCAGTGATGAATTTGCTGAACGCATTCGTATCGAGTCGCTGCCTAAAAACAGGATCGACATTTTATGTTTGAAGAACTCTGGCAAGATGTCCGCTACGGCGCACGGATTTTGCTGAAGTCTCCTACTTACACCGGCATCGCTGTAGCAGCGCTCGCCCTAAGCATCGGCGCGAACACCGCGGTTTTTAGTGCGGTCAATACGCTGTTACTGCGCCCGTTGCCGTTGAAAAATTTGGACCAGCTAGTTCTCAGCCAGGCGCTGCGCGAAGGCTTTGATCCGTACGAATCATCTTTGCTCGAATTGCAAGCTTATCAGGAACGAAGTCATTCCTTCGAAAGCATCGGCGCTGCGAGGCAGCGCTCATTTAATTTGATCGGACGCGGTGAACCTGAGCGCATTCGCGGCGCCTCCATCATGGCCGATTACTTGACCACACTCGGCGTGAAACCGGTGCTCGGCCGCAGTTTCACCGCCGAGGACGACCGGCCAGGCGGCGCGGCAGTCGCCTTGATTAGTCACAGTTTGTGGCAAAAACATTTTGGCGGAAAAGCGGACATTATTGGTGAAACGCTGAACCTCGAAGCTCGTACCTACACTATCATCGGCGTCATGCCGCCAGGATTTGATGTGCCCGCGGCGGCCGCGATCTGGGTACCGATGCAAATCAACATCGCTAGCCTGCCGCTGACGCAGCGCGCTGTCCCCAGCTGCGAAGTCGTAGCCAGGCTTCGTCTTGGAATCAGCCTCAAACAGGCAGATGCAGAAGCAAAATCCATCGCGCGCCAATTAGAGCAGGAATTCCCGCAGTTCCGCCGCGGCTGGACAGTTAAATTGCTTTGGCTGCGGCAGGCGTTGCTTGGTGATTATGCGGGACGAGTAAACAAAGCGCTTGTCGCGCTAACGGGCGGAGTCGCCTTCCTCTTGCTAATCTGCTGCGCGAACGTCGCGAACCTTCAGCTCGCGCGTGGCATTGCGCGTACGCGCGAGCTGGCATTGCGGCGCGCTCTTGGCGCGAGTCGATCGCGTTTGGTGCGACAACTTCTCACCGAGAGCATGTTGCTCGCATTGCTCGGCGGCGCGGGCGGTTTGTTGCTTGCCCATTGGATCCTTCCGCTGCTTGCAGTGATCAATCCAGTGCAGGGTGTTTCGCTCGCCGGATTCTTTCACGAATTCAGGATCGACAATCGCGTTTTGATTTTCGCGTTCTGCGTCACACTCGCCACTGGAGTGATCTTCGGATTGGTCCCGGCCTTGAAAGGCACCGGTGAACGTGAAGTGATGCCGTCGCTCAGACAAGGCGACCAACGCAGCGCGAGCGCGCCCGGCCATGGTTGGCTCAACATCCTGATCGTCGCGGAAATCGCCGTGGCGATGACGTTGTTAGTCGGCGGCGGATTGATCGTTCGCAGTTTCAATCGCTTGCAGCGTGTCGATCTCGGATTCAGACCGGATCATCTGCTCACGTTGAAAATGGTTTTGCCGGAATCGAAATATTCCGAGCATCGGCAGCGGGTTGCATTTGTTAATCAGGTTCTTGAGCGGCTAAAAAATCTGCCTGGCGTGGTGTCCGCTGGCACCACAACAAACATTCCACTCGAGCGCGAGATTGCTTACGACGCCAGGTTCAGTGTCGAAGGCCGGTCGCCGCGTAACCCAAACGATATTCCAATTACATCACACCGTCTGGTCAGCCCGGATTATTTGAAAACGCTCGGTGTGACTCTGCTAAAGGGTAGATTGATCGAGGAGACTGATCGCGCAGGCCAGCCGCCGGTCGTGGTGATCAGCGAACAATTAGCGCGTGAGGCGTGGCCGGGAGAAGATCCGCTCGGCAAACGAATTAAGCGAGTCCGGCCTGGTCAGGATTTTCCATGGATGACGGTAATTGGCGTTATCAGGGACGTGAAAGAAGATTTGTTCAATTATCGGGTCAACCGTCCGGTGTGGTACGTGCCCTACGCGCAGCTCGAAAACAATTTTCCCGTTAACCTTGTTGTGCGAACGAGTGATGATCCTTCGAGTGTAACAACCGCGATACGCGAAGCGACTCGTGCTGTCGATCCCGATCAGCCGATTTCGGATGTGATGACAATGAACCAAAATCTCGCCCGCGTTCTGGTGACCGAACGGTTCAGTGCAATTTTGATGAGCGTGCTGGCTGCGGCTGGTCTGCTGCTCGCTGCGCTCGGACTTTACGGCGTAATGGCGTATTCGGTCTCGCAACGAACAACCGAGATTGGAGTTCGCGTGGCACTAGGCGCACAGCCTATCCACGTGCTGCGACTCATCCTCGGCCAGGGCGCAAAACTAACATTGTTAGGTATTGCGATTGGTTTGACTGCCGCGTGGGGCCTTACGCGGTTGCTGGCGAGTTTGCTCTTCGAGGTGAACGCAACCGATCCGGCGACCTTTGTTTCGATTTCGCTGTTGCTTGTGTCAATAGCCTTGGTGGCCTGTTTCCTGCCCGCGCGCCGGGCACTGGCTGTCGATCCAATGGTCGCGCTGCGTTACGAATGAAAGCCCCGATATGATTAAGCTTCAACACATCGAACGCTGCTATCCTTTGGCGAAGGAAAAGTTCTTTTACGTTCTGCGCGAGATCAATCTGGAGGTTCAGGAAGGCGACTTCGTCTCGATCATGGGTCCGTCCGGCGCAGGCAAATCGACGTTGCTGCACATTCTGGGAATGCACGATCACGGCTGGACCGGTGAATACTTTCTCGACGGAACTGCAACGCACCATTTGAAACCAAAAGAGCGAGCGACATTGCGCAACAAGCAGATCGGTTTCGTTTTTCAGCAGTATCATTTGCTCGATGATCTCACGGTTTACGAGAACCTCGATATACCGCTGTCGTATCGCCGGTACAGGACAAGCGAGCGCGCCGCACTCGTAGCCGACATGCTCGACCGTTTCCAAATCGTCGGCAAAAAAGATTTATATCCGCATCAGCTTTCCGGCGGACAACAACAGCTGGTCGGCGTCGCGCGGGCGATCATCGCTCGACCGAAACTTCTGCTCGCAGATGAACCGACCGGAAACCTGCACTCTAGTCAGGGCGAGGAGATCATGGAGCTGTTTCGCAAGTTAAATAACGAAGGCATGACCATCGTGCAGGTCACGCACTCGGAAAGAAACGCATCTTACGGCAAACGCGTTGTACAGCTGCGCGACGGCTGGATCGTGAAAGGAGACCAATGATCGCTGATCTAAAGTTTGCTCTACGCCAACTTCGCAAATCGCCCGGATTTACTTTTCTCGCTGTAATCACGCTCGCGCTCGGGATTGGGCTGAACACTGCCATCTTCAGTTTGATCAACGATCTGTTTTTGCGCGGCCTTCCGTTCAAACAGCCGGAGCGCGTCGTGCACATGTATTCGAATGCGCGGGAGCGCAATTTGCTGGAACTCGCGGTCTCGGTGCCGCGCTTTCAACATTTCCGCGCGGCCCAAAAGATTTTCGACGGGTTCGCCGGCGAAAACATCATTCCGTTCACTTTGACCGGAGTGGGCGATGCCGTTCAGCTTTTCGGCGGCAAAGTGACGTCGAACTACTTCGATGTCCTCGGCGTCCAACCGATCCGCGGTCGCAATTTTTTGCCGGAGGAAGAGGAGACCGCCGACATGGCGATGGTGACCGAAAATTTTTGGCAGAAACGCTTGGGGGGCGACGCTAATGTGATCGGCCGCAGCATTACGCTCGACGGCGTCCCGCACACGATCGTGGGGGTATTGCCCAACCTGCCGTTCTCCTGGATCGGACCGAATGCCGAGATCTGGACAACGAAGCCGTACCTGGTTCCCGGGATCTCCTATGAACGAGTGATGCGCGGGAGCGGTTTTCTGCGCGTGATCGGGCGTTTGAAACCCGGCATGACGATCGATCAGGCGCGGGCCGCGTT
>QHPD01000023.1 GCA_003218975.1 Verrucomicrobiota bacterium | reverse complement strand
GATCGATGGCATGAAGCTGCGCTTCGAGGATCGCAGGCAGACGCGAGTAATCGCGAAGCGCAGGCGTATAACGCTCCCACGTTCTGGTATTCGCATTCCATCGCCGAGTGGTCACGTTTCAGCTAACGAGAATTCGGTCCAATTTTTGGGTCTTTCAAGAGAAATGCCCAATTTTTGGGTCTAATCCGGCTTGAGTTTCGTGAGACAGGGAACACAATCGCTTCCATGCGCTCAATACTAGATGTCCCCTCAGTTGGACACAAACCTAAATTGCTTGATCAAGTCCGCGACGTCATTCGACGCAAGCATTACAGCATTCGTACCGAGCAAGCTTACGTCGATTGGATCAAGCGCTTCATTATTTATCACAAGAAACGTCATCCCGTGGACATGGCAGAGGAGCAAGTTGCGCAATTTCTGACTCACCTCGCCCGCAACCTCAACGTCGCTGCTTCAACCCAAAACCAGGCGCTAAGCGCACTCCTCTTTCTTTACAAAGAAGTGCTGAAGCGGGAAATCGGGTGGCTGGAGAAAGTCGAGCGCGCGAAAAAGCAGGCAAAACTGCCGGTGGTTCTCACTCGTTCGGAGGTCAAAGAAATTTTCGCTCACCTGCATGGCACACCCAAGCTTATGGCTGGTTTACTTTACGGAAGCGGATTGCGATTGATGGAATGTGTTCGCCTACGGGTCAAGGACATCGATTTCGCGCTGGCACAAATCACGGTGCGTGACGCGAAAGGCGGCAAAGATCGCGTTACGATGTTGCCACTCAATTTATCTGAATCGTTGCGACGCCATCTTTTGCGCACGAAGGCACAGCATGAGCAGGATCTCGAAGACGGATTCGGTACCGTGCACCTGCCATTTGCTTTGAGTCGAAAATCTCCGAACGCGGCGCGCGAATGGGCATGGCAATATGTTTTCCCTTCCTCGCGCATTGCTGTCGATCCGCGCAGCGGCAAAAAACAGCGACATCACGTGGCCGAAGGAATTTTGCAAAGTGCGATTAAAAAAGCAGTGGACGCGTCCGGGATCGTGAAGCGTGCGAACTGCCACAGTCTGCGGCACTCCTTCGCAACGCATCTACTGACTAAGGGCTACGACATTCGCACGGTGCAGGAATTGCTTGGACACAAAGACGTGAGCACGACGATGATTTACACGCACGTGCTGAATCGACCGGGATTGGGAGTGAAGAGCCCTTTAGACTAAAAGCTTGTTGCGGCGAGACGCGTGGGATGTTTGAACAATTAAAAAAGAGAGCATCCAGAAATTCCTCCAGCCCTTCGCATAAAACTGCGGCTTGGCAGGCGACTTCGCTCAGGGCAAGACTTCCGCTCGGAATGACAGGCAGAAGGCAGAAATGCTGGCTCGACTTTCGGGGAGATAAATCTACGCTCGCTAAAGCGGGAAGCTGACCAGCCTTCGCCAACAGGCTACGGCACGGCAAGCAGCTTCCGCTACAGCAAAACGGAATCGTAGATGTCGATGCAAGAATTTCCGAAAAAAGGATTGGAGACCCTCTGGGCTCCGTGGCGGGTAGAGTATTTCGAAAAGGAACCGCGGGACCGGGATTTTCTCGAAGCGGCGGCTCGGGCGAGCGATGACGCGGAACACCTGGTGATCACCCGGCGGAAAACGGCGTTCCTGATGATGAATCGTTATCCGTACACGGTTGGCCATTTGATGGCGGTGCCTTATCGCAAGACGGCGGACCTTTCGGCGCTCGGCGAAAATGAAATCGTTGAGCTGTGGAACCTGTCCGTGCATGCGCAGGCGCTTTTGCGCGCGGCGACGAAGGCGCAGGGGTTCAACATCGGTTTAAATCTTGGCGAATGCGCGGGCGCGGGTGTTCCCGATCATTTGCACATCCACATCGTGCCACGCTGGAGCGGTGACACCAATTTCATGCCGATCCTTGCCGGCACGCGCATGCTCTCGGAAGGGTTGCGCACCCTTTACGATAGGTTGATGGAAGCACAAGCGAAGATCGACGTGGAGTCACATCCCAGCGCATGAATGGCTGGGTTGAAGCGCCGCCGTCGAGAAGGGGATTGGGCTGTTTCGCTCGCGGCTGTCTCATTCTTGTCGTTTTCGGAATTGTGCTAGCTCTTGCCTGTGTAGCCGGGTTGTATTGGGGCCGCCATCAGGACTCGGCGATAGTCCACGCCATTTATTGGCTGGGGAAGACCCATTCAATTGCAGAAGCGCCGGCGCAGGTCCCGGAATTCACCGCGTCAGACGAACAGATTCAAGCAGTTCAGGAACGGTGGCAAGATTTCCAACAGAAAAGTCGGGCCGGTCAAGCAGCGGCGATCGAGTTAACAGCAGATGACGTTAACAGTTTGATCGCGGCGAATCGCTCTGCGCGGTGGAAGGCTTTTGTGTCCATCGAGGGGAATCGCTTGCGCCTTCAGACAAGTGTTCCGCTCGCCGAATTTTTTGGTTGGTCCCCGTATTACTTCAACGACGATATTGTAATCGAGTTAAATGGTACGGAGTCGCTCGAGCATCCGCAGCTGAATACAATCATCGTGAATAATCAGCCCGTCCCGAAGAATGTTTTGGGTTGGAAATACCGCTCCAAGCAGTTGGCAGATTACATCGCTGAGTATCGGGATAATTATGGCGTCGGGACGATCGAGATCCGCGATGGCAAATTAATCCTGAGATCACGCACTGACTGACTCGCTCGTGGCGGGCGCCTCTGCGTCCAGCCACTCGTTCTTTTTGGCCGAAACAGAGAGTCGAGCTCAGAATCCGCGCGACGGAAGCAATCGACGTTAGACCAGCCGGTACTTTTCGCCAGATCGACTAATCACGGCTGCATTATTTCGCGTACGAACACGTTGAGCTGGCCGTCTTCCTGTTTGCGCACTTCGGTGATTTCGTAGGGTCGCATCTCGTCCCGGCTTACACCTGCGCCTTGCTGTGGAGGCGTGTAACCGGACGGATATTCCACAATGATGCGCGTGGAGGAGCCGCCGCCAAAATGAAGCACTTTGTCTGTCAATTTTGTCCGCGGGCGGAGCACAGCGCGATTGGCATCGGAAAAATTCACGACAAATTGTCCCTTGAGGTAAACGCGCTCGCCAGCGAGTCCATGCTCGAGGACATCTCGCAAATCGCCTGTCCCGATGAGCCGCCCCAGAGGCATTTTTCCAGGTGGGAATGTCTTCCAACTGCCGCCGCCTGCGTTCGAGGCCAGGGCTGCGCCCGGCGTCTCAGCAGGAACCGGCTGCGCCGGCAAAACTGGAACTGGTGTCGGACTCGCAATTGGTGTGGGTTGAGCATTTGCGACGGTTGGCGCAGGGGCAACAGTCGGCGCAACGCTTTGCGCTGATGCGACGATGAACGGTGTCGATGTCGGAGCCGCGGATCTTTGAGCAACCACGGGCTGAGGAGGCGTTGAAACAGGCGTGGGCGACTCGAGCTTCTGCTTCTTTGCCAATTTACCGCCTTTGCGCGCTGGAGTTGCCTTTGCCAGTTTTTCAGCGTGCGTCGGAGCGGGCGTGAGCGCAGATGTCTCGACCGGCCTGGCTTGTTCGACCCGAACCAACTCGTTTTGCGCACGTGAAGGCGTCGCGCTCGGGCTTAAACCGGGTATCGGCACGGATCCTTGCGCCACTGCGATCTTTGCCCGGTGGTCTGCCTCTCGCTGCTCAACCGTGGCGCGCTCTTGCGCCTTAAACAAAGGCCAGCCTGCGGCGAGATTGAGGCTTAGCGGGGGCTCAAGACGAAATGTCCCGAGGCCGCGCGTGACCGTATAGCTACCGTAGAGCAATGGCACGGCTGTCACCATGATCCGGCCATCCGCCAGGCGCTCGGCGTGGATCACGGCGGAAAGATCGTGGGTGCGCTCCAGTTTTACCTCCAAACCCGGATTCAGCGTCTGCTTCATGAGCGGAAGGACTTCGGGCCTCGCCGGATAGAGATGCTCCATGAGTAATTCGCCGCTGTCGATCGCATGCGTTAGAGCGACCATGCCCGAGGTGAACACATCGTCGGGCCCCAGTTCTCGCGCCGCGATGATCGTGTATCTGCCGACGACGTACGGCACCAGACCGCGCACCTGCTGATAGTTCCGAATATAATTGCGCGCCAGTTCGGCATTGGTTTTGGCCAGTTCGGCTGCGCCCATGCCGACATAGCGATCGTAGAGGTCTTTTGCCTTTAGAAACTCGCCAGCCGGTGCTGCCGTTAATTCGAACCGTTTCGATGGATCAATTTTGTGCAGCCGTTGCAAAATCCGGTAGCTGTCCGGACGTTCGGGTTGATCGAAAATGTAAAAACTACCCAGCCACGCGGTTAGGGCAAAGCCGCTCAAGAACAAAATCGCAGCCGTCCAGGCGAAATAATTAATGCGCCGTCGCGGGCGAGCGTACGGCTCTTCATAGGGGAACGCGCCATAGTCCATTACGTGAACCCAGGAAGATTACTTCGTTTCAAGCTGACGGCGCTGTATCGAATGAGGAACCGCATCCGCAGGTTCGCGACGCATTGGGATTGACGACGTAAAAACCGGCGCCAGTCAAACCGTCGCGAAAATCCAGGGTCGCGCCGCGCAAGTACGGAAGACTTTCACCATCGACAAAAAATTGCATTCCATCCCGCTCGACCACCACGTCGTCATCCTTTTTCTCATCCAGTTCCATTTCGTATTGCAATCCTGAACAGCCGCCCTTTGCAATCTGCACACGCAGACCTTTCGCCGAGTTCTTCGCCTGCGCTGCAAGCAAACTACGGAGCTGTTGAACAGCGTTGTCGGTGATATTAATCATCGTAAAAAAATACGGCGTCGACTCTTCCAAGTCAAAACCCCGGATTTGGGACTTCGATATTCGGATTTCGAATTGCTTAGCCTGTTTTTCTTCGCAATTCGTCAGCCGGAAACTAAGATTCAAAATCACATGGGTCGGATTCGATTGCTTTCAGATACCGTCGCCAGCCAGGTCGCGGCTGGCGAAGTGGTCGAGCGTCCGGCTTCGGTGGTGAAGGAACTGATTGAAAACAGCATCGATGCTGGCGCGCGCAAGATAGAGATTTTGATTCGGCGCGGGGGAATTTCGCTCGTTCGTGTGGTTGACGACGGGTGCGGTATGGATCGTGACGACGCGCTTCTCTCGCTCGAGCGCCATGCCACAAGCAAAATTCGTTCGGCTGCAGATCTGCAAGCCGTCAGCACATTGGGATTCCGCGGGGAAGCGCTGCCGAGCATCGCCAGCGTGTCGCGCTTTCGATTAACCACGCGCGAACCGAACGCGCTTGCGGGAACAGAAATCATCGTAAACGGCGGCAAGATCGACATCGTGCGCGACGGCGGTGAAGCGCCGGGGACGCAAGTCGAAGTGCGCTCGCTTTTTTTCAATGTGCCTGCGCGACGAAAATTTCTACGGTCGGAAAACACGGAAAGCCGCAACATCGAACATCAGATTCATCTGCAAGCAATCGGCCATCCGCAGACCGCGTTTACGCTGCTGCGAGATGATCGACTCGTTTTCCAAGTGCCGACGACGGAAACACTCGGCGATCGAATCCGGGATTTATATGGCGCCGAACTCCTGGAACGCCTGATTCAGCTACATGGCGCTGCGTCGCGAAAAGTTCAAATCCGCGGCTTCATCGGACAGGCGGGGCTGAGCCGACAAACGCGAGCGCAACAGCTCATTTTCGTGAACGGTCGCGCCATTGACAGCGGCCTGATTACCAGCGCCATTCGCGAAGGCTATCACACCGCGCTGATGAAAGGGCAATATCCGGTCACCTTTCTTTTTCTCGATCTCGACCCCGCTACCGTCGATGTGAACGTTCATCCCGCGAAAAGAGAAGTGCGGTTTCGCGATCCTAACGCAGTCCGCGAAGCAATCGTTCGCTGCATTCAGCAAAGCCTGGAGCGTGGTCGGACGGAGTGGCAGGAGAAATTTCGAGCGCCGTTGGGTGTGCCAGCCGGTGTTCCTGGGAAAGTAGCTCCTAACCTGAGGTTACGGCCCGAGGTATCTGCTCCGGAGGAGTCAAACCGCGAGTTACCACATCTTGGTTCAACTGTAGCCGGGGTCGTCGACCCCGGCAGAGCTATCAAGACGCATCCACCTCCATCGCCAGGCCCGGTTAAGCGCGATGGTGATCGACAGCAATTCCAGATCATCGGCGTCCTCAACAAGCTGTATGTCCTGATGGAGAACGCCGACGGACTCGTCCTGGTCGATCAGCATGCGGCACATGAGCGGATTCTCTTCGAGGAGTTGCGGCGGCGAATGGAGGAGCAGGGAGTTCCGAGCCAGAAACTTTTATTGTCTCAGATCTTCGATCTGCCGCCGCGCGACGCGGACTGGGTCGAGCGCAATATGTCGATCCTGCAAAAAATGGGAATCGGCATCGAGAGCTTTGGCCCGAATACGTTTAAGGTTGACAGCCTGCCGATATTTTTGAATGCCTCGGACCCGGCTCAGTTCATGCGAAAAGTGATCGACGACCTCAAAAGCGTGAGCAGCAGCAGTTCCGAAATGCGGTTAGGCGAAGAGATGATTGCCAAGACTGTCTGCCGCCATGCGGTGAAGGCCAACGATCCGTTGCGTTATCCCGAAGTGGAGAAATTGATTCGGGATTTGCTTGATTGCGATCTGCCCTACTGCTGCCCGCATGGCCGGCCAACCATGATTCAAATTTCACTTGCCGAGCTGGAGAAAAAATTCGGACGCAAAGTCTGAGGAGCGATTCGAAGTTCGATTGAAAGCCTCGGAGAAAATCGCCCTGATTACCGGAATCACCGGACAGGATGGCTCGTATCTGACGGAGTTGCTGCTGGGAAAAGGTTACACGGTGCATGGCGTGGTGCGACGTACGAGCGACCTGTTGCGCTCGCGCATCGAGCATTTGAGGCGCGATGCAAAAATTTACGGTCAACGATTATTTCTCCATTACGGCGACCTCGCCGACAGCACGAGCGGCGCATTGTTGCCGATGTCTGTCCGACGGAGCTGTATCATCTTGCCGGACAAAGCCACGTTGGCCTGAGTTTTGAAATTCCAGAATCGAACTGCGAAGAAGCGGGGATAGCGACCCTGCGCTTGCTTGAAATCGCGCGCGCGCAACCGCAGCCCCCCAGATTTTATCACGCGTCGACTTCGGAAATTTTCGGAAATGCATTCGAAGTTCCGCAAACCGAGAACACGCCGTTGCGACCGACGAGTCCGTACGGCTGCGCCAAGGCGTTCGCCACGCAGTTGGCGCGAGTTTATCGCGAAGCCTACGGGCTGTTTGTCTGCAACGGCATTCTTTACAATCACGAGTCGCCGCGGCGCGCGTAAAACTTTGTGACTCGCAAAATCGCGTGTGCGGCTGCGCGCATTGCGCGAGGGCTCGTTACACAGCTTGTGCTCGGGGACCTGGAAAGCGAAAGGGATTGGGGCCGCGCACAGGATTATGTCCATGCGATGTGGCTGATGTTGCAACACGACACGGCGGATGATTATGTCGTGGCAACAGGAGAAGCGCATTCGGTGCGCGAATTTGTCGAAGCGGCTTTCGCGGTTGTCGATCTTCCGTGGCAAAAATACGTGAAGCACGATTCCTCCTTTGATCGACCAACTGAGCCAGCCCGGCTGGTAGGTTGTGCGAATAAAATTCAGCAGAGGCTTGGCTGGAAGCCGACTGGAATTTTTCGCGAGCTCGTCCAAGAGATGGTTGAGGCGGAGCTGGCGACAATCGATTCGCGGTACTAGACGTTGGCTGCCGCAGCCCCCTTGGTGCTTGCGATTTGGAACCCCGGTTCTAGTTTGGCGCGGTGAAAAAGATCGAGGCGATCATCAAGCCCTTTAAAGCCGAGCCGGTGAAGGAAGCGCTTCTGGCGGCGGGCGTGGAAGGAATGACTCTCAGCGAGGTGAAAGGCTTTGGCCGGCAAAAAGGGCACAGCGAAATTTATCGCGGCACCGAATACACAGTCGATTTCCTTCCGAAAATAAAGTTCGAGATGGTCATTCCAGATGAACGCGCACAACGCGCCGTTGAAGCAATTTTGCTGGCAGCCAAGACAGGGAAGATCGGTGATGGAAAAATCTTTGTGGGCGAAGTGGAGGAGGCGGTGCGCATTCGAACGGGCGATCGCGGAACGGAGGCGCTGTAAGTGCGCAGCGCTCACATTTGTAACGGCTTAACCGTTTTAACACGTCCCCGCTCCAACCGCTTAACCGATGCATGACTTTTCCTTGTCGATCTTTCTCGGAATCGTCGAGGGATTGACTGAATTTCTGCCGGTGAGTTCCACCGCGCACCTGCGCATCTGCGAAGCGTTATTGCGCATCGATCTGCACGATGGCTTCTGGAAGATGTACACGATCGTCATTCAACTGGGCGCGATCCTCGCGCTGCCGGTCTATTTTCGCGATCGGATTCTGGAGTTTCTGCGTACCTTTCCCAGAGGCGAACGCGGCGATCGCACTATATTGACGCATCCGTTGAGTCTCACGCTGATAGCATTCGTAGTCACCGCGGTTCCGGCATGGGCGTTGACGAAGCAGATTGGGAAAAACCTTGAAAATCTCTGGGTGATGAGTTGGGCGCTTTTCATTGGCGGAGTGATCATGTGGATTGTTGACGCCACTTTCACCCGACCGCGCGTGACGTACATGGAGGAGATGACTTTGCCGCAAGCCATCTGGATCGGCGCTGCGCAAATTCTGTCCGCGGTCTTCCCCGGAACTTCTCGCTCCATGTCCACGATCGCTGCCGGCCAAGTGGCCGGCATGTCGCGTCCGGCCGCGCTCGAATTCTCGTTTTTTCTATCGATGCCAACGATGCTGCTGGCCACCGGCTATGATTTCATGAAGACCGTGATGCCGTCTCATCGCGAATTGAATATCGCGCCGTTGCAAATGAACGGGCATCAGTGGGTCGTGCTCGCAATTGGATTTGCGGTTTCATTTTTCGTCGCGCTGGCAGTGGTCGCCTGGTTTATGCACTGGGTCCGGGCACGCGGTTTGGCGCCGTTTGCGTTTTACCGGATTGTACTGGGGATCGGACTATTGACGCTACTGGTGCGCGGATTCATCTGATCGATTGCGATGAAAACCCACGTCATCCTTCCCGATCTGCAAGGTGCTGTCCTTTGCGAGGACGTCCGCTGTGAAATCAACGGAATGCAAACGCTGGTGGGCGTACTCAATGTCATCGCCGCGCAGGCGCTGCCGATCAATTATCTGCGGCTATGCATCTGGACGCGTTGGTGCAGTGGGACAGGAAAGTTCCGGCAACAATCTCGCATCGTTGGCATCGATGAACAGCACCTGATCGCGCAGGCGGAAGTCGAGTTCGTGCTGAAGGAGATGGAAGGTCACGCTACAAACGTCCACTATTTTGGCGGCGTGCAATTCCAACAATACGGGATGCATCACGTGGAGATTTACCTGGGAGAAGAGTTGCGGCTGCGCTTTCCCTTGCCGGTGATTCAGGTTCCGCGCCCGCCAGGTTAGAAGCGGAATTAACAGCTTGCCAATCGCGCTAATTTCATTTATCAGGGGCGGCGCATTTCATGGCGACGAAAGCGTTCACGGCAGTGCTCTGTAGCTTTGCCATAGTGGGACAAATGCACGCGCAGGAAGTGATGGTCCCGCGAGAGGCAAAACCAAGCTCTCCTGAACCCGCGACGCCCGCCTCAGAGCTGTCGGGCGTAGAATCAGAAAGCGCGACGACGAAAAAAGCTCCAGATCGGAAGAAAAAATCCTCAGCGACTTTGCCTACGATCGAGCAAATGCGAACGGCTGGAGCGCTTGCCGCTGAGCGTCTCAAGAATCAGGCTCGTACGAAAGAATCGAACCCGTCGCCTGCGGCCAGTGCCGAAGTGGTCAAAGTGCAGCCGGTGCCAGGGGAATCACTGCGAAAAGAAAAGCCGGTCGAAACGCCGAGCGCCCCGCGTGAATCCAAATCTAGCACAAAAAAATCACAAGCCGTCGGTCCGGTCGGTCCGGTTCGACCCACCATGATGGAATCCGGGAGACAAGAGACAGACACTTCTCGCCCGGCGAAAAGCGAGCCTCGCAGCGGACAAATCCACACGCCGCAATCGACGAATAGTTCGCAGTTGCTGAACAAATCAGCGCGCGAGCAAGATGCGATCCCTGCTCAATCCATCAGCTTGCGAACGGAGACGGCGTTTACCAAACTCGCGGACGGCTTCGATTTTCCCCTGGGAATACCGGATGCCCAGGGTTACTACAAAGCGCGCGGTTTCAGGTCGAATGGACATCTCGGTGAAGATTGGGATGGAATTCGCGGCGGAGGCACCGATCTTGGGGACCCGGTTTGCAGTATCGGCGCCGGCGTGGTGGTTTTCGCGCGCGACTGTCACATGGGCTGGGGAAACGTGATCATTGTGCGGCACGCTTATCAGGAGAACGGCACGATCAAAAACATCGACTCGCTCTATGGGCATCTTGGCAGCATTCTCGTGCGTCGTGGCCAGGCGGTGTCGCGCGGCCAGAAAATCGGGACCATCGGCACAGCGCATGGCTTATACGACGCGCATTTGCATTTGGAGATCCGGAAAAACATCGAGATTGGAATGAGCCGGGCGTCGTTTGCGCGTGATCTCAGCAATTATTGCGAACCGTCGCAGTTCATCCTGGCGCATCGACATCTTCAAGCTAGCTCGCGCAAATATCGCATCGCGATGAACACGTTTACTCATGACATGCTGATCAACTGGGACGACGCGCGGAATTATTCGCGTTATCACGGCGGGACCGGCGAATCGGCCGCGGCATTAAAAGAGGCGCTCGCGCTGGAGCATTAGCGCTGCGCGTGCCAGGCTAAACCGTTAAACATTGAGTCGAAACGCGGCTCAACGCCTTCAGCCGTTCCGTTGCGGGGCTCAAATTACTGCCGCTAAAATCAAAATCAGCACGATCAGCAAAATCAAGCCGAGCCCGCTAGCGGGATAGTAGCCCAGCCTGCACTGTGAGGCCAGGTTGGGAACGCTCCGATAAGCAGAAGAATCAGAATAATTAAGAGAATTGTTCGCATTCGGCGAGGCTATTTGGGCGCATCCCCGGAATGGCAATCCCTTTTTTCAAGTCGTCGCGGCGTTGCATCTCTGCACCGAAATACCTTGCAGCCGTTTCTCTCCAACATATGATTCGTCGGCAAGTCCCGACCGCGTCTTGCCAGATGCGTCGGGAAAATTTTTTGCCCATTTCTGATTTCCGATGGCCAACACAATTTTAATTGGGGCACAGTGGGGTGACGAGGGCAAAGGCAAGATCATCGACGTGCTCACCGCCAGGGCGGACATCGTTGTCCGCAGCCAGGGTGGCAACAATGCCGGGCACACTGTCATCCATCGCGGCGTCAAATACATTCTACATCTGATTCCATCCGGAATTCTACGGCGCGGAAAAATTTGCGTGATCGGCAATGGCGTGGTGATCGATCCGGTCACGCTCGTCGCCGAGATCGATCGCCTGCGCGAGTTGGGAATCACGATCGAGAGGAATTTGCTCATTAGCGATTGCGCGCATTTGGTTCTGCCCTACCACCGTTTGCTCGATGAACAGCGCGAGCTGCGTCGGGGCAAGATCGGAACAACCAAACGCGGCATCGGCCCGGCTTACGCGGACAAGGCGGCGCGTACCGGCCTCCGCATGTCCGATTTGATGCAGCCAATGGTGTTCTCGAAAAAACTCCAGGCCAAGGTGCTGGAGAACAACAGAATCCTGCAAGCGCTTGGCGCGAGGCCGATCAGTTTTCGCGACGTGAACGAAAGTTACCTCGCTGCCGGAGAAAAATTGCGGCCGTTCGTCGCCAACACCGTTGTGTATCTGCATCGTGCCCTCGCACGTGGGAAAGAAATCCTATTTGAAGGAGCACAAGGCACATTTCTCGACATCGATCACGGCACGTATCCTTATGTTACTTCCTCGAACACGACGGCCGGCGGCGCCTGTACGGGCACGGGCGTGCCGCCGCACCGGGTGGGTCGCGTCGTCGGAGTTATGAAGGCTTATACCACGCGCGTAGGCGAAGGCCCCTTGCCGACGGAAGATCGACAATTGGCCGAGACATTTCACAACCGGGGACGTGAGTTCGGCGCGACCACCGGGCGCAAGCGCCGTTGTGGCTGGTTCGACGCGGTCGCGACCCGTTACGCGACGATGATCAACGGAATCGACGAGCTCGCTATTACCAATCTCGATGGCCTTGACCATGTCGATCCGATTCGCGTTTGCGTCGCTTACTGGCTAAATGAGAAACGCCTGGACGTCCCGCCGTGCGACGCCGCCCAGCTCGCGAATTGCGAACCAATCTACGAAGAAGTACGCGGCTGGAACAGACCGACGGGTTCAGCCAAGAAATTCTCGCAGCTTCCTCCCGCAGCAAAGGCATACGTCAAATACATTTCCAAATTAACCGGAGCGAAACTATCCATGATCAGCGTCGGCCCGACGCGTGGTGAGACCATCATTTTGTAGCATATCTCCAGGAGCGTGAAAACCGTTCCCCGTCACATCGCGATCATCATGGATGGCAACGGCCGCTGGGCTAGGGCGCGCGGTCTGCCCCGCATCAAGGGTCACGAAGCAGGCGCCGAAGCGGTTCGCGAATGCGTGGAGGGCTGCGGCGAATTGAAAGTCGATTACCTCACGCTTTACGCCTTCTCCGCCGAGAATTGGCAGCGTCCTAAAAGCGAAGTTCTCGCGCTCATGCGACTGCTTGAAAAGTTTTTAAAAGAGAAAACGCCGGAATTAATCGAGAAAAATGTTCGGCTTCAGGCGATCGGCCGGTTGACCGATCTTCCGGAGAGCGCGCAGCAACAACTTCATAAGACCATCGAGCAAACCGCCGGAAACAATGGACTGACACTGATCCTCGCGCTCAGTTACGGCGGACGACTCGAAATTGTCGACGGCATAAAAAGTTTGCTTCGAGCCATTGAGCTCGGACACATCGACAAAGGAATGATCAACGTCCAGATGTTCAGCAAACATCTTTACACGCGGTACTATCCCGATCCCGATTTGCTCATCCGCACTTCAGGCGAAATGCGGTTATCGAACTTTCTTCTCTGGCAAATGTCCTACACCGAAATGTACGTCACACCTAAGCTCTGGCCCGATTTCACCAAGAAAGATCTTTTCGCCGCGGTGGAAGAATACGGCCGCCGTCAACGCCGCTACGGAGCCGTAGAATAAATTGAAACTTTCGAATCAGAAGATCATCCTGTTCGGGACGATCGCAATTGATGCGATCACGATGGCGGTGATCTCTATGATCTCGATCTTACCATGACATCGAGATCGACTTCATCAGCGGCAAATTTTTCCGCAAGTTATTGAGAGACTTCAAAGTCAGCCTCCGGACCAGGCACGAGTGAAGTCTCTAAGCTGCTGCAGGATTCAAACCGCGCTTTGGATGACTCGATGTGTCTAATTGAATGGCTTACGTATTCTATGCTGACGATTTAGTCCTCAATGCTG
>QHPD01000114.1 GCA_003218975.1 Verrucomicrobiota bacterium | reverse complement strand
CCGCCAGCGGCTGGGATGACTTTGAAAGCTATCGGCTACAAATCAGGGCTCACCAACTCAGCGGTAAAGTCAGCTGTTTACTATTGGGATCCGAGCGGCGGGTTGTAGGGTCCCAAAAACGGACGCCCATTACAAGACGGAACTCACCACTCTTTGAAATCGCCCGCGTTCTCGCGCGTTTCGATCACGTTGCCCGCTACATCGTAAACGCGAATCACGGCATCACATGATCGGCTGCGAAACTTCGCGTACTCGATTGCGTCGTCCGGCTTGGTGTACCAGAGTGAACCAAACGGCAGCGCATCGGAGATTAGATCGACGCCGCGATGATCCCGGCGCGGTCTGACTTCGTAAACGTGTTGTGAGCTAGGCATCGCGACGGCCAGCGGTTAGCTGGAGCGATTGGTTTCCATCTACGAGAAGAAGCTCAGCCCTTACTGGCGAGACCGAGCATCGCGCCGCGCATTGTCGGAAGCCAGCAATCAATTTGAAGAGCAAGTGGGCCGAGGCGCTTTTTATCGCTTTCCGTAACAGAGTTTTTAGATTCTGTGGTGTGGATCATAGAGGAAATGAGATCGATAATTTCGGCGTTTCTGCCTTCTTTTTCGAGTTCGGGCCATCGCGACCAGTGTTTGAGGAACTCTTTGAGACACGCGCTGGCGTTTTCGACAGGTTCTTGAGAACTCGCTGAACCGCCGAGGTATTTTTGAGCATCTTTTGTGGCGATTATGTTCGCAGCACGTAAGCATCCTTCGATGAGCGCCTCGGGCTGAATTTGCTTTTTCTCGTCGTATGCCAGTGCCGCCGCTAGCACGGCACTCAAACAAAAGATCATGTAGCGATACCTCGAATCTGGGAGACTAAACTGCAAAGGAGCGGGTGCATCCTCTGCTTCTGGAATCGTGTGCAGGTATAGATTGGTCGCAACCGTGACCACGGTCTCCACTTGTTTCCGCTGTGTTGGTTTGTAGTAACAAGAGTAAGCCCGGTCAAAGTCTTCCCTGAAGTCCGAGCGAGATTTCCTCGAAAGGGGTGAGAGGATGATGGCGACAGTCCCGAGCCACAAGCCAAGGTTGAGCGCGGGATTAGCCTCGACAAAAGTTGCGACTGACGGCCAAAAATAGCCAAGCAGAAATAGCCCTCCAAACACCGCCATGGCCCAAATCGCGGGAACGACAAGCAGACGAATGAAAACGCCCGCCCGCATCTGCCGGTTGGCCACAAGACGGATGGCGCGTGGCATCCCGAGCATCACTGGCAAGGCGATCTGGGCGGTAACGTAGAGGCTGATTACAAAGCCAACAGGCAACCAGAGTAGAGCCGAGAAACCCTGCACCTTGACCATCACGCCAAGGAACAGGCAAAAGAGCAATGCGATTACAGCGTGCACGTCGTCGCGGGAATTGTGGCGAATTGTTCCGCATGTCGGAAGCGGAATCGGTCGGAACGTTTAAAGAAGAAGGCCGCTAGAACGCTCGGAGTCCCTCAGCCGCTGTCTTGACCAGCTCGGGGCATTTCACTCCACGTAAAAATATCGCGCTGCTCGAGCATTTGGGATGGCGGCTTCTGCCAGTTTCAACAGCCCGAGTGTTTTTAGTGCCCGAATCCAGTTGGAAATGTTTTTGTGATCAGAATGTCCGAATAATTTCGCAACATTCATTTGACAGAGCATGAATGGCTGATCACCGGCCATTTCTTGAAGCTCGCGGCAGAGGCTTGCTAGTAAGCGCAGGCCGTCGTTGCCAATCAACAACACCTTCGCCGGTGGTGGCTTCACCTTTGCTCGCTCAAATGCCGCGCCTAGAGTTTCGCCTTTGGGAACAGTCACGCAGTTCAGCTTAGCGAGAAGTTCAGTAAAATAATCGTGTCCTGCTCGTAAGAACGGCAGCGAGGCGGCTTCCCACTTATCGAAAATCGCTTTGTATTGTGCTGTTGATAATTTCTTGCTGCGCTTTCTTTCAACGCCTCGAATTTCTCTCGCGAGTTCAAGCAACATTTTGTTGCTGGTGTGAGGCCTTTTTAGCACGTAATCTGCGCAAGACGCCCCCGGTCGTGGGGGGACATGGCCTCGAACCGGTAAGGGCGACAGAAAAAAGAAGGCTCAGACTCGAACTGCATCGACAACTCTGCCGAGAGCTTCGCATCACAGAAACCGACTTCAATAAACAACGTTGAACGTGCCTGAAATCAGTGGTCTTGTTCTGACCAAACGTTCTGACCAGCACGTATCTCCGCAGTTTTCAGGCTATCCTACCTATGAAGATGCCGAATTTGGACAAACGAAATGCGGGTTCGATTCCCGTTGCCCGCTATTGATCTGGCGCAATCAGCTCGCGGTTGCGCCAGGTGAAGCCCACAGCGGAATAAATCGTCAGCGCTACGGTAATCCACACCAGGACGGGACCGGCTTCACGCCATGCACGCAGCCACCATGTTGATGTTTCATTCGCGTATCGCAGTTCCACCATCGAAAGGAGGGCAAGAAAGAAAATAATAGTGATGATTTGCCACGATGTCTTTTGTTTCCCGAGCCGTTCGGCTGGAAGAATCCGGCCTTTGGCACTGGCCATCATGCGCAAACCAGTGACAAGAAAATCTCGCGCTACTACTGTCGTAGCCGCCCACGCCGGCACAGCCTTAAGAGGAACCAACGAAATAAAGGCTGCTGCCATCATGATCTTGTCCACGAGGGGGTCCATCAATTTGCCAAAATTGGTGATGACTCCGTAGCGCCGCGCAATCTCGCCATCGATAAAATCTGTAAGACCGGCAACCAAAAAAATCACTAGCGCAGCAGTGCGTGCATACTGCCAGGAGCAATTGAGCGCCACCACAAAAAGCACCGTCAACAGCAGCCGGCTCAAAGTAATTCGGTTCGCCCAATTCATTTTATCGTCATGCTCGTTAGCGGGTTGCCCTCCCGACTCGCCGTAGCCTTGCGCGAAGGCGGGTTGGCGAAGGCGGGCCGCTTCCAAATCGGCACTTTCTTCTTTAACTCATCCACGATCCATTGACTGGCCTGAAACGCTTCGTCCCGATGCGAACTGGCCACTCGCATAAAAAGTGATGGCTCCCCAACAGCGATAAATCCGATCCGGTGATGGATGATAACAAGCGTAAGCCCAAATTTCTCTGCAGCCTGCTCCGCAACCCCCTTCAACTGGTGCTCGGCCATTTCCCGATGCGCTTCATAATCGATTCCATCGATCACATGTCCATCTTCAAGTCTCCGAACCACGCCCCAAAAATCGACGACCGCTCCGGCAGCGAGATCGACATCTGAGGTGGCGCAAGTTTGTAACTTGCAGGAGGCAACTTTCAAAGTTGCGTCACATTCTTGCGCTCCCCCCTCCAAGGGCGCTTCGGTCAGCAAAACCTCACAAACAAAATTTGCCATGCTCTCCATCTCCTCGCTACAGTGGTTTCTCCCACTCTAACGCATCAGGAAAGAAGATACTAAAGTGATTCCGAATCAATGTGATATTGGGCTGATCGGTCTAGGTGTCATGGGCGAAAACCTCGCCCTCAACATGGAATCGAAGGGCTTTTCTGTCGCCGTGTTCAACCGCACGACCGAAGTCACCGAGAAATTCGCTGCCGGACGCGCCCAAGGAAAAAACATTCAGCCAACGCGCACGATGGAGAAATTCGTCGCTGCGCTCAAAAAACCTCGGATAGCGATGATGATGGTGAAAGCGGGCGCGCCTGTGGACGCCGTTATCAATCAGCTCGCGCCGCTGCTCGAAAAAGGCGATGTCATCATCGACGGGGGAAATTCCCTTTTCACCGATACGCAACGTCGGGGTGAAGAATTGGAAGGCAAAGGAATTCATTTTGTCGGCATGGGTGTTTCGGGAGGCGAAGAAGGTGCGCTCAAAGGCCCTTCGCTCATGCCTGGCGGTTCACGCGAGTCATGGGAAATCATCGCTCCTATTTTCCGCAAGATCGCCGCGCAAGTGGATGGCGAGCCATGCTGTCGTTATATGGGCCCCGATGGCGCCGGTCATTACGTCAAAATGGTACATAACGGAATCGAGTACGGAGACATTCAATTGATCTGCGAAGCCTACGCCATCCTCAAGAACGTCTTAGAGATGGACGCCTCGCAATTAGCCGAGATTTTCGCCGAATGGAACGAGGGCGAGCTCGACAGTTACCTAATCGACATCACCTCGCTAATTTTTCGCAAAATCGATCCTGAGACTGGCAAGCCGCTGATTGATATGATCCTCGACAAGGCCGGACAAAAAGGAACGGGCATCTGGACGCTTCAATCCGCCATCAGGCAATCTGTCGTAATTTCGACAATTAACGCCGCCGTTGAAGCGCGCGTTGTGTCGTCACGGAAAGAAGAGCGCATGGCTGCGTCGAAAATTCTGCCGCAGCCGAGAGCACGAAAATTCAAAGGCAATCGTAACCGTCTCGTGGATGCAGTGCGCGACGCGCTTTACGCGTCTAAAATCGTCTCTTACGCGCAGGGAATGGAACTGCTTCGAGCAGCAAGCGGTGAATACAAGTGGAACCTCAACCTCAGCGACATCGCTACCATCTGGCGGGGTGGTTGCATCATTCGCGCGAAATTCTTGAACCGGATCGTCGAGGCGTACCAGCGCGACGCTGCGCTACAAAACCTTCTGCTCGATCGCTATTTCACGAAGATTATTAAGAAAGCGCAGCGCAACTGGCGCGTTGCGGTATCGACAGCCATTAAACACGGCGTAGCTGTCCCCGCGTTTTTCGCCTCGCTCGCCTATTTCGATAGCTATCGTCAGGCGCGTTTGCCAGCGAATCTCTTGCAAGCACAGCGCGATTTCTTCGGCGCGCACACTTACGAGCGCATCGATAAACCAGGCGTTTTCCACACCGAGTGGATCGAGTCGGAGCAAAAACCCACCGAAAAACCGACCGAACCGAAAACACCCGAGCCCCATCACGCGGGCGAGTGAGGAATCGTTGAAGCGTTGGCGCGGGGGAGTGACGCGTTTCGACACCGCTTTAACGCTTCAACGCATTAATGAAAATCGTGTGACTCGCTTCCGACGAGTTGTTCGTGCGCAACCGGTCTGATCTCGCGCGCTTTAATCAAAACCACATTGTCAGAATTCTGCACTTCGCCTTCGATGAGCAGAAAGGCTTCTTCAGTGATCACCAGCCGGAACCGTTCGAACAAGTCTGGCTCGACAATTGCATTTGAAACGCCGGTTTCGTCTTCGAGGCTGATAAAAACAAATCCCTTCGCCGTGCCCGGACGCTGACGACAAATGACATTTCCAGCGATCTGAATGATCGAACCGTGTCGCGCGTGCGGAAGATCGATTGCCCGCCAAATATTCGGCAACCTTCTGCGCAAAAGCTTCATCGGATGTGGCCCGGTCGTCAGGTTCATAGTCTCGTAATCGGCCCGCACGCGTTCGGGTAAGGTCATTCGCTGAAGCGGCGATAGCAGTTTCTGGGTAGCGTACACGTCCCGCGTGCTGGCGAGGGCGCCCTCGCCATCGCGAACTTTTCTGCACACGCGAAATCCATGGCGAGTGGTGAATCCTTCGAAAGATTGTTTCGGCGCGACGCCGAAACCAACACGCGAGATGCATGCGCTACCCAGAGTCGTCCGATCGAGCAAGTCATCGTGCAGCGCCTCCTCCACTTCCCACATCGCCGCACGGCGATGCTCAGCAAAACAATTGAGCGCACCCAATTCCGCTACTGTGCGCAATTCATCTCTTGAAAGCGGGACACGACGCTTGAAATCATCCAACGAATCGAATGGTCGATCCCGTCGTTGCCTAACGAGTTCCTCAGCGTGTTCCTGCCGCAATCTGTTCACCACGCAAAATCCCAACCGCACCGTGTTGTCATCGAGGACCGTGCAACGCCATTCGGATTGAAAGACGCAAACCGGCTTGATCTTCAGCCCATGCCGCTGCGCATCTTTGACAATCGTCGCAGGCGTATAAAAACCCATCGGCTGGTTGTTCAACAGGCTCGCATAAAATTCCGGCGCACGATGCACTTTTAAATACGCGCTGCCATACGCCAGAATGGCGAAACTGATCGCATGTGACTCCGGAAATCCGTAAAGCGCAAACGATGAGATGGACTGGACGATTTTGTCGATCTTGTCCGGGGTCACACCTTTGCGTTCCATCGCTATGCGCAATTTTGCACAGACCTTGTTCATCCGTTCTTCAGAACGATGAAAGCTCAGCGCGCGACGCAACTCTTCCGCTTCGTCGCCGGAAAAATCCGCCATTACCATTGCGATCTTGAGCATTTGCTCCTGGAACAACGGGACACCGAGCGTGCGTTTTAAAACAGGCTCCAGACGCGGATCAAAATATGTGGGCGGTTCGCGTCCAGCGCGACGCGCCAGATACGGATGCACCATGTCACCTTGGATCGGTCCCGGCCGAATGATTGCCACTTCAATCACGACATCGTAAAAACATTTCGGTTTCATCCGCGGCAAAGTGGCCATTTGGGCGCGACTCTCGATTTGGAAAATGCCGATCGTGTCGGCGCGCTGCATAATCTCGAACGTCTTCTCGTCATCTTTCGGGATGTGCGCCAGATCGAGTGGCCGGCCGCGTTCGCGGCATAACTCAAACGCGTCCTGCATCACCGACATCATGCCGAGGCCTAACAAGTCCACCTTCACGATGCCTAGGTCTTCGCAATCGTCCTTGTCCCATTGCGCGACGACACGACCTGGCATCGAGGCGTTTTCCAGCGGGACAAACAAACTGAGTTTGTTCTGGCAGATAATCATGCCACCAGAATGCTGACCAAGGTGTCGTGGCAATCCATAAATCGCGTGATACAATCGAATGAACGCCGGCATGCGCGGATGATTTTTTGGCAAACCCGCCTGCTCGATCTGAGATTCCAAATCCATGGTGTGTGGGAAATCGCCATTCGCGAACAGGTGCGAGAACCGATCAATAATGCTCGGCGAAAAGTTCAGGGAAGATCGAGATCGATGTCCGGCCAGCCTTTGCGGCTCTCGTTTAAAAAACGTTCGAACACGAGATGGTTGCTCACCGGATCAACCGGCGTGATCCCTAGGCAATAACAAACCGCACTGTTCGCGGCGCTGCCGCGGCCCTGAACCATGATGTTGTGTTCGCGACAGAAATTGACGATGTCCCAGACAATCAAAAAATAGCCGGCAAAACCGAGCTTCGTAATGAGTGCGAGTTCTTCTTCGAGCTGGTGCTTCACCTTGATGCTGATCGCAGCATAACGTTGTTGCGCGCCAAACCAGACAATAGTGCGCAAGAATGAATCCATCGTATGACCGGCCGGCACCGGATATTCAGGAAATTCGTACCCAAGATTTTCCAGCGAAAACGTGAGCCGCTCGGCCAGTCGCGACGTATTTTCAATCGCTTCTGGTAAATCGCGAAAAAGTTCGCGCATTTCACGATCGCTTTTCAAATGGCGCTCGGCATTTTGCGCGAGCAACTTTCCGGCAGTATCCAGATGAGTGTGCTCGCGAATGCAGGTGAAGACATCCAGCACTTCGCGCCCGTACGGCTTCGCGTACTGTACACCGTTCGTGGCCAGGATCGACAATCGATTTGTACGCGCAAGATCGACAAGTTCACGATTGATGCGGTCTTCGCCGCGAATGAAATGCCGCTGGATTTCCACGAACACATTTTCAGGACCGAACGCATCGATGAGAAACTGGGCACGAATCTGGGGAGCGCATGCGTCTCGCGTGCTGGTTTCGGCGTCGCGCCGAAACAATCTTTCTGAGGATTCGCCACTCGTCATGGAATTCGCACGTCCAGAAAAGTTCGCGATGGCGAGGACGCCCTCGCCAGCACGCGAGACGCATGCGCTACCCAGAAAAACGACCAAGCCTTTCGCGAATTGCTGCAGTTCATCCCACCGCGCTGCGCATTTTCCTTTCTCACTGCGCAAATGCGCCTGGGTCAGGAGTTCGCACAAATTTTTGTAGCCGACCCGGGTTTCGACCAGCACAGGCAGAATGCTGTCGTCTTCCATCGATAACTCGCAGCCGATGATCGGCCGCACATTATTTTCCAGCGCGGCGACAGAAAATCGTTGTGCGCCGTAAATGCCATTGCGATCGAGCAAAGCCATCGCCGCCATTTCCAACTCGGCCGCGACTTCAGCTAATTGCTCCGGGAACGAACCGCCCCGCAAAAAGCTAAACGCGCTGCACGCATGTAACTCGATGTAACACATGGCATGTCATCCTGAGCGCAAGCGAAAGATCTTCCCTACGGCGCATTGATCACGCTGGAGACTGAGAGTGATCGATCGCCTTGTTATGAGATCCCTCGCCCCGCTCGAGATGACAATTTCAGTCATAGATTCCATCAATGTTCCAGGTTCCTTCGCTCTCGTGGCACCGAATCAAACTCTCGTCCTCCAGTTGCAGATCCCATTCGGCGCGCGTCCACCATTTTTCGTCCCACCAATTTCCAGAAGACAAATAGGGGCCGTGTTGCCTAACGACTTTGCCGCAGGAATCTACGCCGCGAACGTGCGCAGGCGTGTCTTCATCCAACAAGACTGATGCAGGTGCGGCGGGCCGAAATCTTCGTAGCGCAGGCCGTGGCATCGACATCTTGTCGATAGGATGGGCTGGAAGCCCATGCCACGTGAACGGTTCCATTCGAAATGCATCCGGTCGATGGGTCTCTTCCAAAACCGGCGTGCCGACTCGATCAGCGCCGAGGAATGCGGTCAATCGCGCCAGCGATTCATAAAGCTGATTGGGATTGCGTAATGTGGTTTCAAATAATCCGAATTGTTCCCTGGCGGGTTTAATTGGCTGCGCACTAAGCGCGACAGCAATGATCGGATGCTCCGATTTAAAATTCTCCAGATGCGTGTGCAGCATGCGGAAGAGAAGATCGACATCATTGGTCGGCTGCGGAATTTTGAAAACCCGCTCGTAATTGTGTTTGCCTGCAAAAGTGATTCGTAGCGTCAGTTCTTTTGCGACGAGATAAATCGCGCTCAACCGCACTGCGAGCTGCTCCAAAAAGCGGCGGAGCATGAACAGGAGCGGCTCGGCCGTTTCAATTTCATTTTCAAATTCGAAACTCTCCTCGAATGACTCCGGCGGTCGAACCAGTTTGAGCACTCGATTGGATTGCCCGTTCGCGCGCTCCCACATTCGGATGGCTTCGGGGCCAAGGCGTGCGCCAAGCTGCTCCTTATCCAGCGCCGCAAGCTGCCCAAGGGTATGAATCCCCCACTTGTGGAGGATCGCCAGGATTTGGTGGATCTCAGGTTGTCGATCTGCTGGGGAATTCGATAACGAAGAGCGCTTCATGCGCTCAAATTAAGGCGAACGATCAATATGTTCAAGTGAACATTTTTGTCTACTTCTGTCGTGTCGAGCGAAGTCTAAGGGCATCTCTTATTGTTTTTCTGATCCGATTATACGTTAAGAGATTTGATTCGCTCACTTCCCGTTCGCTCAGCCTTCGGCCTTCCCGTCTATGTCGCAGCTTCCCAAGCTGCTTCCTTCTCGACTTCGTCTCAGCCTTGCTCGAAATGACAGATTTCCCTGAAGGACCATGGACCAACCTCAAATTATTTCCACGTGACACCTTGGGAGCGCTTGCAGGAAAGCACGGCCGTAGGGTCTGGTCACAATGCGATTGTCGAGAATGACGATAATGCCGCGGTCACTTTTCGTTCGAATCAAGCGCCCTACGCCCTGGCGAAGTTTAAGGATCGCCTCCGGCAACGAATATTCCGTGAAGGGATCGCCGCCGCGCTCCTCGATCAATTCGAGTTTTGCTTCGATGAGGGGATGATCGGGCACGGCGAATGGCAGGCGGGTAATGATGACATTGGAAAGCGCTTCGCCGGGAACATCCACGCCCATCCAGAAACTGTCTGTGCCGAAGAGAACCGCGCGTCGGGTTGTCTTAAACTGTTCCAGCAAAAGACTTCGCGGCGTGCCTTCGCCTTGCATGAGAAGACGTAATTTCTTGCGCGAAAAAAATTCACGCATCCGTTCTGCCACTTGCTGCATTCCGCGATAGCTCGTGAAAAGGACAAACGCGCAGCCCTCGGTCTTTTCGACAAAATGCGCGATCCAGCGCTCCAGCGCTTCCTCGTAACCGGAGTCGCGTGGATCGGGCATTTTCTGCACGATGAACACCTTCATTTGTTTGCGAAAATCGAATGGACTGCCGAGCAGCAGCGGCTCGGATTCGTCCGCGCCGATGCGTCCCCGGAAATAAGCGAGATCGGGGCGGCCCACTGAGAGCGTGGCGCTGGTCATGATGCACGAGCAATTGTCGCGAAAAATCATGCGGCGTAGCACGGGCGCGATATCGATTGGCGCCGCGTTGAGTGTAAGAAATTGCGCTATCTTTCCCGTGCGCTCGACCCAATAGACATGCTCGCGCGCACTCTGCTCCAGGAAAGCCGCGACACCAGTGCGAGCATCACGAATCCGCCTGGCGTATTCCTGTAATTCCGCCTTCAGGAACTCGTCGTTGGCTCGTTTCGCAACCTCGGTGATTCGTGCGTGAAGCGCGGTCAGGCGGCCAGTGATCGTGTCCGGAACAAGATCGACATCGCGCACGCGAAATTCGCGGCCTTTTTTGAAATCGCATTTCGATTCGACTGCGCTGAAAAACTTCTCTGCATCGTCCACCAGATTAGCCGCGAGCCTTACTCCCTCCGCGTCGCGCATGACGGTGAAGAGCCCTTTGCGCGTGCGCGCGTTATAGAGCCTCTGGATTGTCGATCTCAGGCCGTATTGCGAAATCCCGATGCCGATCTGTCGCGAGGCGACCTGCTCGACCGTGTGCGCTTCATCCAAAATGAGGAAATCATTCGGGAAAAGGAAACCGCTCTCCCGTTCTTCTTGCGCCTCGGGGCTTCCCAAAAGCATAAAGAGCAGGGTGTGATTGATCACCAGGACGTCGGCCGCCAGCAGACGTTTGCGCGCTTGTTGATAAAAACAGCGCGGATCCTGGCCGCACGTTTTCTGTGTGCAGATGTGCGCTTCGCTGCAGACTTGCGTCCATACTTTCGGGTCGGGCTCGACTGCGAGATCGCTGAGCGAGCCATCGTGCGTGGTGCGCGCCCATTCTGCCAGGCGGTTCAACTCGTTTTGCTCGGGCCCGGTGAAAAGCTCGTTTACCTGCTGCAGCGCACGGTCGAGTCGTCGCGGGCAAAGATAATTTTGCCGGCCTTTGATAAGCGCAGCTTCGAACTCGACCGGGAGAATCTTTTTCAGGATGGGGATGTCTTTGTAGAGAAGTTGCTCCTGAAGGTTGATTGTGTGCGTGGAGACGACTGCCTTCTTGTGCTGCGCACGCGCAAATAAAATTGCCGGAGCCAGATAAGCGAGTGATTTGCCGACCCCTGTGCCGGCCTCGACCACAAGGTGCCGTTCTTCCTCAAGCGCCTGCGCCACGCTGGCCGCCATGTCCTGCTGTTGCGGACGAAACTCGAAGTTCTTTGCCTTGGAGAGCAGGCCCTTATCGGAAAAAATTGCGTGGATTCGCTCGACAAATTCACTGCCCAAGATTTTTTTTAGCGCGATCATTTGAAGTGGAAATATGGCCAGCGCCTTAACGCTGAGTCAGGATAGCGGAAATGCTATTGTAATTCGGCGATCGCAAATCGAAATTCGAAAATCCAGTGAGACTGCTTGATCGTTACGTCCTTCGCAATTTTTTGCAGGTGTATTTTTACTGCATCGCAGGCTTCGTCTCCATCTGGCTGATCTTTGATATCAGCGACAACATTTCCACATTTATCGACGAGCGCATCGGTCTGCTTCTCGCGGTGCGCTATTATGGCACGCAGGTCCCAGAAGTTTTCATTATTCTACTGCCGGTTTCCCTGCTGCTCGCGCTTCTTTTTACCCTGGGGCGAATGTCGCGGTCGAACGAAATCGTCTCCATGCTGACCGCAGGCGTGAGTCTGCCGCGCGTGCTCCTGCCGTTGATCGGCATAGGACTACTCACGGTAGCAGCAAGCATGGCGCTCAATTATTCGCTTGCACCGCACGCCGAGCTCGCGCGCAAAGCTTTTCTCTCCGAAGCGCGAGCGCGGCCCGAACGCAATATCGAAGGACAAATCTTTCGCAATCGGACTGACGCTCGCACCTGGTTTATTCAGAATTTTCGCCTCGGCAGCAACACGTTTAACAATGTGCAGGTTCTCCAGCAGGACGCGAACGACAATATCGCCACCAATTACGTTGCGGCTCACGCTTTCTACCGGCCAGAAACGAAAACGTGGGATTTGGAGAACGTAAAAGTCGTCCACTACGATCAGGCCGGCAACATCACCACCGAGCGAATTTATCCCTCGCTGACAATCCAGCAATGGAGCGAAACGCCGTTCCGGCTCGGGAGCGCGAATGTGCGCGCGGAATTTCTGAGCTTGCCGGAGCTGCAGGAATATCTCCACTTCAATGCTGATTTTCCCGCAACGCTGCTCGCACCGTTCCGGACGCACTTCCAGTATCGGCTGGCTCTACCGTGGACGTGCCTGGTGGTCGTCTGTATCGCCGCTCCGCTTGGAATCGGCTACTCGCGCCGGGGCGTGCTATCCAGCGTCGCGGCTGCCGTCGTTCTGGTTTTTTCAATGAACTTTCTCGTGCATCTCTTTCTCGCGCTCGGCGAAGGCGACCGCGTTTCTCCCTGGGTCGCGGCCTGGACGCCGAATCTGCTCTTCGCCGCGATCGGGCTGTATCTTTTTTATCTTCGTGCGTCCAATCGCGAAGCGCCTGGCTTTCATCTTTTCACGGCACGGCGTATAGTTTCACGATGAACCCGCTTCCAAGTGAATGGGCGATCAGGCATCGCGCCGATGCATGTGCTGTGACGCAGCGGCGTTTTGTGCCCGGCGAATATTTCTACACCCTGCTCTTTCACGATGCCGATGGCTACCGCCGAGAAGATTTGAGCGAAGAAGCTTGGTTCAACCGGAACCAGAACATTCAGCCATTCTCGTTCTGGAAATCGCGTTATGAACCGCAGCGAACTCCGGAGCCTCTAATCAGGGAAAATGCAGAACAACTCTTTTGCCATCTGATGGCCTCGAACGACCCGCCGGCAAACGCATGTTATGTCCTGGCTGTGATGCTCGAGCGGAAACGCCTCTTAAAACAAGTAAAGACTGAACAGGGTCCAAAAGGGCGTGTTTTGATCTATGAACACAACGCCACCGGAGACGTATTCATCGTGCCCGATCCACAATTGCGACTGGATGAACTGGAAAACGTGCAAGGTGAAGTTGCGCAACTGTTAGGTACAGCCGCGGCGGCGCCGTGAGAATCAGTTCCTTAAATGACCACCGAAGCTCCACCACTCAATTACAAGATCGGTAATGAGCGTCTGATCAGAGTCACCGACAAGGCAGCGAGCAAACTAGCCTGGCTACTTGAAGAAAAAGGCAAACCCAGTGGCGCCTTGCGCCTCGCCGTCGTGGGCGGCGGCTGTTCCGGACTGCAATACATGATGGATTTGGTGGACGGTCCTAAAGAGCGCGATATTCTCGTGCCGACCTCCAACGTGCGATTGGTTGTTGATCCGAAGAGCGCGCTCTTCGTCAGCGGCTCGGTGCTCGATTACAGCGACGACTTGCAAAAAGGCGGCTTCAAAGTCACAAATCCAAACGCGGTCGCGCACTGCTCCTGCGGCGAAAGTTTTGCTGTCTGATTAGCACGACTCAGGTTCTTGACGCATCCAAGCCACCTCGCTGCCGTTCTGTTATCTGTTCATTTGAACTTGAACAGGTTCCGCTTTTGGCGATAATAAAGAATGCTGACCGAGCGCCAGAGAAACATCCTCGATTTCATTCAGCGTGAACAGCGCGAAAAAGGCTTTACGCCCAGCACGCGCGAAATCCAGCGTCATTTCGGTTTCGCCAGTCAGACATCGGTGATGCAATACATTGCGGCGCTAGAACGCAAAGGTTTTGTAGACCGGCATGCGCGCAAGGCACGAGCATTGATTACTCCGGCCACGAAAGTCCGGATCACTGATGTTCCCATTTACGGCCAGATCCCAGCCGGGATGTCAGCGCTGACTGAACAGACAATCGAAGGTCATGTCTCACTCGATACACGCTCCGCCAACGTCTCAAAAAATCGCGGCACATTTGCGCTGCGAGTCCGCGGCGACTCGATGATCGACGCGCATATTATCGACGGCGACATCGTGATTTTGGAAGACAGCAAAGAGGTGCACGATGGCGATATTGTCGCCGCGCTGATCGACGGCGAAACAACGCTGAAACGATACGTGATTGAGCATGGCCGGCCGTATCTCAAGGCGGAAAACCCACGTTATCCCAATTTACTTCCAGCCCGCGAACTGAAGATTCAAGGCGTGATGGTCTCGCTGGTGCGCAAGCAAGAACGGCGCAAGAAACACTGAGTGAGAAGTCAGAGGCGAGAACTCAAAGTTCAGAAGTCGTGCGCCCGGATTCGGCCAACTATCAGATCTAAAGCGGCTGCAGCAGCAACGAAACGATTGATCAAGAAGAATTTGGCTTTTTAAACGCCTAGCTTGAGTGACTAAGCGGTTGCGCAAATTGCTGCAACGTCAGTCTGCCGTGGTCGTTATCGTATTTAAATGTTCCCTTGAACATATATCACCTGCCTGCCATCTTTCTTTGATGACTGCAAGCGGCAAGATTATCGATCTTCGGAAACTGTTGGCGGAGCGTTTCCCCCCCCGACAGATCGGGGCCGCGGCAGCGACGCGTTTCATTATCGGGTTACCTTTCCTCGACCAAGCGGTCGGCGGTGGATTGCCAAACGGCGCGATCACGGAATTAATTAGCCCACGAGCAAGTGCAGGAACCGCATCGCTCATTCACGCGCTGCTGCAATCGGCGCTGCGAAATTATTATTTTGTCGCGTTGATTGATGGTCGCGACTCGTTCGATCCATGCGCGCTTGACCATTCCTCGCTGCGTCACTTGCTTTGGGTGCGTTGCACCAAAGCTTTAGAGGCAATTAAAGCGGCGGATCTGCTTTTGCGGGACGGGAATTTTTCGCTGGTGATTGTCGATCTTGTACTCAATCCGGTGGAAGAATTGCACAAAATTCCGCAGACAAGCTGGTATCGCCTGCAACGGCTCGTCGAATCGGCGCCTACAGCATGTCTGGTTCTCACGCGGCACGGAATGGTCAGTAGCGCACAACTCAAAATGGTTCTCGAAAATTCGTGGAGCCTCGAAACGTTCAAAGAAGTCGATGCGATCTCGCAATTGCGTTTTCGTGTGCAGCGATCTCATCTCAGATCAGAGGTCAGTTATTGATGTTCGCGACAATTTATCTGCCGAATTTTTATTTGCAGGCGGCAATACGTCATCAGCCGGAACTGCGCGCAAAGCCCGTAGCCTTGATTGAAGAACAGGAACGCAAACCCCTTATCATTCAACTGAACCAGGCTGCGGAAAATGCCAGAATTTGCAAATGGATGACGCCGAGCCAGGCTTTGGCGCGATGTTTGCAGGTCGTCATCAAAACGCGCGTACAGTCGCAAGAAAATTCGATCCAGGAAATTTTGCTTCACCATGCGTTTACGCTCAGCCCGTTTGTGGAAAACACCGCCCCGAGCATTTGCACCATTCAATTTACAGACAATCGCAATCTTGTGCCGAAGCTTTCGCGTGTAATCGAACAATTGGCAGAATGCGACATCACGGCTCAAGCCGGGATTGCTCCCGCGCTGGATGCAAGTCTTCTCATTGCCCACCTGGCGCATCCGGTTTTGCAAATTGAGAACCCGAAAGAATTTCTTGCGCCGTTGCCGATTGAAACGCTCGCAATCTCGTAAGATCGCAACTAGCCACCTGGCGGGCTGATTGTCCGACCTGACTCCGGACGTCTGCGTTCGATCAAAAGGCGATAGACAAAACCGCCCACCGCGCCGCCCACGAGCGGCCCAATCCAATAGACATAATGGTCGTGCCAGAAATTTGCGGCGACAGCCGGCCCGAAGACGCGCGCGGGGTTCATGGCCGCGCCCGTTAGCGGGCCTCCGAACAAGATGTCGAGCGTGATTGTCGCTCCAATCACGAGGCCCGCTATGCGCCGCGGCCCGCGTTCATCGACCGCAGTCCCATGAACCACAAAGACGAGGAAGAAACTGAGAATGGCTTCGACCAGGATCCCCTGCGCCGCCGTGAGATTAATTGCCAGTTGCGGAGTGCCAGTCACGACCACATCGCGTCCGAACAAACCGAGGCAAATCAAAGCAGCCGAGATTCCGCCGAGACATTGCGCGATCCAATAACGAAGAGCGTTCGACCACTTCATATGACCCCCGCAAACCAGCCCGAAAGTCACCGCGGGATTTAATTGCCCGCCAGAAATATGCAGGGTCGCAGAAACAAAAGCTCCAATGGTGAGACCGTGGGCGAGTGCGACGGCGAGGACGTCGTGCCCGGCGGTTTTGATCGCGCCGATGCCGACAAAGATCAGCGCAAATGTCCCGATGAATTCTGCGAGCAATGGTCGAAACCTGGTCATGCCTGGGATGCAATCAGATTGCGCAGCCGTTGACAACTAAAGATGTCGATCTCGTTCGCCTCACCGCCTTCGCGCAGCTACGGCGCGGCAGGCAGCGGCGTGGCTACTGCAACGTAATTCGGATATCGCTCGTGCAACTCTCGACTCAGCTGATCTGCTTCGGCGGTTTTACCAGCGCGTTGATAGGCAGATGCTGCTTTATCCAAAGCGCGCGGCGTGATCGCGGGATCATCATAAAGCAAGGCGACCCCTTTGAACGCTTTACCGGCGTCATCGAAATTTCCGCGCTCCAGTTGGACGTCGCCCGCCAGAAGACGCGCTTCCGCATTTACGCGACCCTCAGGTTGCAGCACCATGATTTCCTCAGCAATCTTCTGCGCGTCATCCGGTTTGTGGAGGCTGATCTTGATCGCACCGAGCGCCAGCAACACCTTAGCCTTGCCTGCCGGATCCTTGGCGATCTGCAAATACTTTGCGAAGGCGTCTTCCGCTTCGGGGAGATTTTTCCGCTTCGTTGCAGCGTCTCCCAGATAAAATAAAAAATCAGGTTTGACGCTCCCCCGATTGTCGATCTTTGCCAGCGCGCTCAGATACTTTTCCGCGGCTTCGTAATTTTTTTCGTTGTAATACTCGATGCCGAGCCATTCCAGAACTTCCGGCGGCACATTCACATTCGGGCTGGCTGCCATGAAATTGTTCACCTCTTTGGTGAGGGCAGGCCGGTCTTTCAGATAAAACTGGCACAGAATGAGCCGGAGCGACGCGAGGTTGTAGTATTGCTCTTTGTTTAGTTGCCGGGCCGCGTTGAGCGCGGCCATCGCCGTTTTATAATCTTTCGCCTCGAATGCGGCCTTGCCGATGTAATATTGCGCCTGCGCTGCGACAGAACTCTTCGGGAATTCTTTCAGTAACTGGCGAAACGTCTCCTCCATTCCTTTGGTATTTTCCTGCTGGCCCAGGATCAAAGCCCTCATTTGCAATGCCGCCTCCCGCTCATGCGCGGTAGGATATTTCGAGAGAATAAGGTCTAAGTCCGAAAGCGCGGCGTTGTAGTTTTTATCCTGTTCGTAAGCCAGGGCGCGCTGAGCCAAGGCCGCCGTCACTTGCGGGCCGTCTGGAAACGTCTGCACGTAATAAGTGAAGGCTTCGATCACGTCCGGCGGGCTTTTCATCTGCAACTGACACAGGCCAAGCTTGTACGCCGATTCGGCGCGCAGCTTGGGCGAAAGCTGAGAGGAGCGCAGCTCTCCATAGGTGGCCGCAGCTTCGCGGTAATTCTGTTGTTTGTAGAGTGCTTCCGCTTTTAAAAGCCTGGCCTGATCGGCGCGCTCGTCGGTAGGATTGGTGGTCAAGAATTCATCTACTTGGGTAATTAGAGCTGAGGGATCGGAGTTATAGACGTTGATCAATCGTTGATAAGCGGCGTCCCTAGCCTCCTCGCGGTCTGGATATTTCGTTATGATCTGGCGATAGAGTTCTTCGGCTTTATCGGCGTGGCCAAGTTGCCGTTCGCTGTTTGCAGCCAGCAACAACACCTCTGCCTGAGCTGCCTCGGGAAGTTTATCCTGTTCTTTTTTGTAATCGGCCAGCAACTGCGTGTATTGTCCGGTCTGATATTGCAACCGGCGCAAACCGACCTGCGCAATCGTGCGGAATTTTCCAGCTTCAGGCAAAGTGCGGCCTTTTTGCAGTAACGCTGTGGCCCGGTCAACCAGTGTCTTGTCAATCTTGCCCTTGTCTGCCTGGATAAGGTCCAGCGCGATCATGCCTCCGCGCACGGCTGACTCAGCTTTTAAAGCCGGCTTCTGCGTTTCGTTGGAGAGCGCTTCGTATTGTTTCAGCGCATCGATTTTTCTGCCTCGCCCCACGAGAATAGAGGCAGCGGTCCACCGCGTGTCTTCCCGGTAGGGATTTGGGTTCCCCACTTCGGCAATCTCCAAATAGATATCGGAGGCCTCCTCCTTGCGACCAAGCGCTTCGAGACAGCGTGCCTCGAAATAGTGCGCCGAAAGCGCCACGGCCGGTTCTTTTGATTTCGCCGCGGAACGATGAAAAAGCGGAAGCGCTGCACCGTAGTCTTTCTGCGTGAAAGCCATTTCCCCCAGTGCGTAGGCGGCAGGACCGGCAAACTCGCTGTCGCCAAAATCATTCAGTACCTTCTGGAAATTTGTGCGCGCGTTCGACGGTTTATTGAGATTCCGGTAGCATTCGCCCAGCGAAAAATAAGCGTTGGCCCGGCCGCGTGATCCGGGATAGTCGTCCAGGTATTTCTGGTATTCTGGCGCTGCCAGATCGTAAAGTTTGCGGGTGAACAGCGCGTTTGCGTAGTCGAGCTGACGGCGATCGGGCGCTTCACTATCGCGCGTGCGCGGCTCGTGCGCTTCTTCTGTGGAACGGCGCGGCGGAGCGGCGTTCAGTTCATCCAACGGCAACGCGCGTGCGACTGGCGGCTCATCGACTGGCCGCGCCCGGCGCACTTCCGGCGTCCACTGCGCGAGCGCCGTTGCCGTTGTCCAAGCCAGCGTCGCCAGCCCCAAGAGACCAGCTGCGCTTCGCGTCCTTTTCATTTCGCGGTCGCGAAAGCTACGTTAGTGACCCCGGCTTCGCTGCAAATATTGAGAACGCCAATGATGTTTTTGTAGGCGCCCGCCTCGTCGCCGCGGATTACGACAGCCTGTTCGGCGTTGAGTTGAACCAGGCTTTTGAGCAACTCGCTCAGTTCAGCTCCACTCAACGAGCGGCGGTTTACGACCACGCTGCCGTCCGCCTTCACATTCACAACAACATCTCCAATGGGCGCGCTTTTTTCTTTGGCAGCCGACGCTTTCGGCACTTTCACGTCCAGTTCCGTCTCAGTGCGCGCTGCGTTCCACGTCAACAGGAAAAAAATCAACAACAGCAGGAGCACATCCACCAGCGGCGCCAATTGAATGCCGGGATGATGCAGCGGCGCGTGACCACGCAGATTCATATGAGCAAAGGAAGGATATCGAGCTTGCGAACCATTGACGAGCCGGCCAGCCTACAGTTCGTCTTCAATGAGCACCGGAGTGCGCTCCATCCGCTTACCATACTGCAAGGAGAGCAAAGCCAAAACATGGGTCGAAGCCGCTTCCAATTCTGAAATGAGCTTTTGCGCTCTGCCGCGGAAAAACGCGTAGAAGATCATAGCCGGGATGCCAATGGCTAGCCCTGCTGCGGTGTTGACGAGCGCCTCACTGATCCCTCGCGAGAGTGCCACGTAACGAGCCGATCCAACATCGGCTCCGAGCGCGCCAAAGGAATGGATAATTCCAAAAACCGTCCCGAGCAGGCCGAGTAGCGGCGCGATCATCCCGACATCGGCGAGATAAATCACGCGATTGTTCAGGCTCGCCGCGACCCGGGTGCCTTCCGTCTCGGCGATCTCACGGACTTGCTGAAAATCTGCATTCGGATTCTTGGTTGTGAAATCGAGCATTTTTTGCACCACTCGCGCGATGGCTTCGCCGTGCCGATTCGAAACGGCGAGCAACCCGAGATAATCGCGTTTGCGCAAAAGCGCGTCCGCCGTTGCCATGTAACCGCTGGAGACCACAGTGCCTCGCCTGATGGTCATCAGATAAACGATCACGAGCATCACGAAAAAGATCGACAAGAGAAAAAGTGGAATCATGACCGGCCCCGCCTTGATGAGCGTGTCCATGATCGTCTGGGAGCGGGAAACCTCAGGCACCAAGGGAGGCGTGGCAGTCTGTGCCAGTAGGGAAGGCGCGCTCGCCAGCGCGGCAAAGAGCAGAAACAAATTCTTCATGCTGCCAAAAATCGCATAACGATATGCGGAGCGGTCAGTGATGCAAATACACAACCGCAAGATCAAACCCAAACTAGCTCGCGCGGTTGCTAAACAAATTTGATTCCGAGGATCTCAGCGGCGCACGCGGAAAATGTGCGCCGGTTGAATTTGCGGATCGAGCTCGACATAATTTCTGCGACCGCCCCAGGTGTAGATCGCATCGTTTAGCAAATCCTGCACTTGATAGACATCGCTCTCCATTTGCCCGAACTGATCGATCGGAACATCGACATATGAATGTTGTTTGCGATGCGGATCGAGATTCACGACAACAAGAATGATGTTGTCCCGCGCCGGCGTCATCTTGCCGTAAAAGAGAATGGCGTCGTTTTCGGCCGGATAAAATCGCAGATTGGTGTAAGATTGAAGCGCGCGGTTTTCCCTTCGGATTTTGTTTAAGCGGGCGATCCAATCCTTGATGTTTCCTGGCGCATTCCAGTCGCGTTCCTTGAACTGGTATTTTTCGGAATCGAGATATTCTTCGCGGCCCGGCAACGCCTCATTCTCGCAAAGTTCGTATCCGCTATAGATGCCGTAGAGAGTGGAGAGCGTCGCAGCCAGGAGCACGCGAATCATGAACGTCGGCCGGCCGCCTTCCTGCAGCACGAACGGCAATATGTCCGGCGTATTCGGCCAAAGATTCGGCCGAAAATATTCGCTCAGCTCGGTCTGGGTCAGTTCAGTAAAATATTCAATCAGCTCGCGCTTAGAATTTCGCCAGGTGAAATAGGTATAACTTTGGTTGAAGCCGGCTTTGGCCAGCGCTTTCATCATCTTCGGCCTGGTAAATGCCTCAGAGAGAAAAATCGCATCAGGAAATTTTTCCCGGACGCCCTCGATCAAATATTCCCAGAACGCGACGGGCTTGGTGTGCGGATTGTCCACGCGAAAGATGCGCACACCGCGCTTCGCCCAAAAAAGGACGATGCTCTTTGTCTCGGCCCACAATGCGCGCCCGTTCTCGCACCGAAAGTTGAGCGGATAAATGTCTTCGTATTTTTTCGGCGGATTCTCGGCGTATTTGATGGTACCGTCCGGTCGTTTGTAAAACCATTCGGGATGTTCCTCGACGTAGGGATGATCGGGCGAGCAATTGAGTGCGAAATCGAGCGCGATTTCCATTCCGCGTTTTCGCACCTGTTTTTGGAGCCAGTCGAAGTCCGCAAGTGTGCCGAGCGATGGCTCGACCGCCTTGTGGCCGCCCGCTTCACTGCCAATTGCCCACGGTACGCCCGGGTCACCCGGTTCGCAGACGACGGAGTTATTGCGTCCTTTGCGATTCGTGTAACCGATCGGATGAATCGGCGGAAAATAAATGACATCGAAACCCATCGCCTTTGCGTCATCGACCCGCGGCAAACAACCGCGAAACGTCGAGCCACGATCGCCACGACCTTCTGCAGAGCGCGGAAAAAATTCATACCATGCGCCGAATAACGCCGCTGGACGATCCACATTAACGCGCAGGGCCGGAGTGAACTCACTCGCGTTCGAACGGTCCGGATAAGTCGCCATCAACACCTCGAGCTCGCCGGATTGCGCGATGGCGTTAATCTCTGAATTCGCACCGGTGGCGATTTGTTCGAAAAATTCCAGTAACCGCGTCGCGTCCGACCGGTCGCGTGCGCGCTGAGCTGCCGCTTCGACCAAAGCTGCACCTTCCAACGCTTCGCTCCGCAGCGAAGTAATGCCGCCTTCAAACTTCGCCGTGAACTCGCGTTGCCAGCTGCGAAAAGTGTCTGTCCACGCCTCGACCGTGTATTCGTGAGTGCCCTGATCATAGAGAGTGCAAACACCGCGCCACCGATCGTTATCGACGAATACCATGGGCGTTTCCCGCCAGGCGCGCTTTCCCACAGCGCGCCATTTCAAGACGGCAGCAACCACGTCGTGTCCGTCCTTGAAAATGTCCGCCTCAACAACGAGATCTTCGTCGATGACGCGCTTTACCGGATAACGGCCGCCATCGACCAACGGTTGCAGATTCTCGATGACCGCGGAAGGAAAGGCCCGAGGCATGGGCCATCAATCAACCGAAATTCACCGGCTGCGAAAGAAAAATCGCCGTGATCTAAGAAGGTATGCGGGATTACACCGCGAAATAAAACGCGCACTCGTAGAGTCCCGAGTTGCGAATCATTTGGCGGCGCACAGGAGCGCGAAGCACCGCTTCGAACATCTCCTGCTCAAGGCGGGCGATGATCAGGTAACGCTCGAGCATGTTCATGATGGGCGAGTGACATTCCAAAATGTGTGGGCCGCCTTCTCCGTCGCCCTTGAACTGCGCCATGTATCCCTCCGCATCACGGATGCGAGCGAGCCATTTGGCGCGCTCTACCACGGTACCTCCTCTCGCCTTGGCTTTCAGCGCCGCGGTCTTTTTCTCAAAGATATTGTAAAGGAGCTTTTCCGGCGCGTTCGCTCCGTAGATTTCCCGAGCTGATCTCAACAACTCGAGCGTGAGCTGGTTGCTATCGGATTGGAAAAGATCATGGCTGCGGCGGGTAAGCCGGTAAACCATCTCCGGGCGTCCCATTTTTTGTGGCCGGCGCCAGGTATCCAGGTAGCCGTCGCGTTGAAGGGTTAGACAATGTTGTTTGATGCCCATGTAGCTCATCCCCATTTTTTCAACCAGCTCGTTGACGGACATGCCCTTGGTGCGCTTGAGCGAGTTGATAATTTCGAGCCGTTGGGTCCGGCCAATTTCTGCGATTAAACGTTGATTCATAAAAGTGAAAAACTGAAAAACAGAAGCGGGGGACTTTACACGGCGCTATCTTTAAAACGCAACATTAAAATTTATGCAAGCTGCGGGGCGAACGCAATTAGAGCTGGCTCAGATTTCCTGGCGAGCCGGCATCAGCGATGCCGGCTACAGCGATGTTGATCTTACACAAATGGAAGCGAGACAACTTCGACCAGAAATCGCGTTGTCTGGCGATCCGGCAGGAATGCTTCGAGCTTCGCGCCCACATCGTTGAAACCGCGTTTCACGTAGCCGAGGGCGATCTCCTTTCCAATTCGTTCGCTGCGCGTGGCGCTCGTGATCCAGCCGGCTTCTTTGCCAGTGGCGGAGGCGGCGCCGAGTCTCATGCCAGGCTGGAGCGGCACGTCGCGCAGCGAAATCAGGCCACATAATCTTTTATTGGTCTGACCGGACATCTTGATCCGCGAAATCACTTCCTGGCCAATGTAACAGCCCTTCTCGTAACTGATCGCGCGATCTTCCAAGTTGGCTTCGACGGGAATGATCTCCTCCGTGAGTTCACATCCCCAACGAGGGATGCCCTGTTCGATTCGCATGATCTCCGCAGCGTTAAAATCGAGAAGCTCAAGCGCAGATGATAATTGCTGCAAGACAGCATTATGAACGGCGATGTCAGTCCATATGTCCCATCCGGGCTCGCCGGAACGGCGCGCGGAAACAAGCCGGCAATTGCTCAGACTCGGCGCGACCGGCGACAATACATGAAAGATGGAAAATTGGTCGGTGACGTCTTCGATCTGAACATCGTCGGCGATCACGTAGTGCTCCAGCCTGGCCGGCAGCATTTCTCGCGATTCGGGATCGGCATCGACGAAAAAGCAGTCCGGCCCGGCGGAAACGAAAATGTGCGCGTTTATCTTGCCTTTTCCGTTGAGTACGCACGCTTCGATTGCAGCGGTTTCACTGGCCTTGCGCAGATCATTGGTGATCTGCCCATTCAGAAAACGAAGACGATCGCTCCCGGTGATGCGAAGCTTTGTGCGTCCGGGAAAATCAAGAAAGAAGGCTTTGGGTGTCCTCATCCTTCTTTGGGCGAAACAGCCGTCGAATGCTTTCGAAGTTGCCGCACGCGCTGCACGAGCTGCCTGAGAAAGCCGCGACGCGGTTGCACCTCTTTTTTTGCCTTTCCACCGGACGAACTCGCCGCCGTTGGTTCAACGGCGGCAACGATAGGAGTTTCCTGATGAAGCTTGGGCTCTTCCGAAACACTCATCATCCCGGGAGCTGGCGGAGTGGGGTCGGCGGTGGCTTGCAGGTCCTGGGCGATCGCTTGAGGCTCCGCGTGATTCGCCGGGTCAATTTCTGAAAAATACTTTCGCGCGACCGCAGAATAATCTTCGTCGCCACGCCCCCACTGCATTTGTTCCAGCAGGCGGTCGCGGGCGGCGGCGGTCACCCCGAGGTCGAGATTGTGCGATAAACCAAGTTGATTGGCGATCTGCATATCCTTGAGCATGTGCTTCACGGAAAAGTGCGGTTCAAAATCGCGTTGGGTTATTTTTGGCAGTTTCATCGCCAAAGTGGCGGAATGACTGGCATTGGCTTCCATGGCTTCGACGAACTTTTCCACCGGCACACCTAAAGCCTGCGTCAACGCCAACGCTTCCGCCAAAGCCTGGACGCTCGCCGCCGTAATCATGTTGGTTGCGATTTTGATCGCAGTCGCCTGGCTGATCGCGCCAATCTCAATGATCTGTTTGCCGCTCGCTTCAAGAATGGGACGCGCTTCGCGCAATGCTGCTTCACTTCCCGCAACGTAAAAAACGAGCTCACCCTTTTGGGCAGCAAGCTTGCTCCCGGTAAACGGCGCATCGACGAACCGCGCCCCGCCACGTTCGATAATGTCCGCCGCGGCGCGCATGGAATCGGGGGCAACTGTTGAATGCGCAAGAACTATGTGTTTAGGCGCGAGCTTTCCGCTCAGACGCTGCACAGTCTCCAGCAGCGCCTCATCGTCCGAGACAAAAATTTGAATGTAATCACAGAGCTGGGCCAGTTCCGCAGGCGAGCCGACAAAATTAGGAACGGGACGCGGCGTCCGGTTCCAAACGAAAACCTGAAACCCTTTGCGGCGCAGATTCGCAGTCACTCCGCGACCGATAATTCCGAGACCGATCACTCCAATCTTCTTGTGCGTTGGATGGGACATGGGCGTCCGGCGCTCCCTAGCGGCCGAAATTCCTCATCAAAACTGCGGGCAAAACCACTGGCAGGCAATGCAGAAGTTCGTGGGCCTTCCAGTTTTGCTTGCTGTCATGTCGAGCGAGTCTCCCTCTCCAGCGGATCACTGCTTTTTTTTATGGCAAAAGATTCCTCCACCTCGGTCGGAATGATAAACGGTAGACTACTTATGAGCCGGATTGGCTAGCGCGAATTCAGATAAGTAGTACGCAGCGACCGCACCGACAATCTGGAGGCTTTGTGAGCTGAGCTTGTCTATCGTATCCTCGGCTGTGTGCCACCATGGGAAACTAAAATCGATTAGGTCGATCGTCGGAATCCCGATTGCATTCAACGGCGTGTGATCATCAATCATCTCCCGGTCCAGATAAGTGAAATAACTTCGCAATTTGAGTGCCTCGGCCGCTGCGAAAATATCTCGCGCCATTTCAACAGGTGAATCCGTCGGCAACGTGATCTTCAACGAACGTTGGCCCACCATGTCGAACAAAATACCGCCGCGAAATTGTTTGGCTTCGCTGGTTCCAAGCTGTCTTGCGAAATAACGGCTGCCGTAGAGTCCGTCCTTTTCCGAAAAACTTTCATACGCTTCTTCGCCGTCAAAAAACACGAACTCAATCTTTGCAGCGAGATCAGGGTGCTGCGCGAGTACTCGCGCGAATTCTAACAGCAACCCTGTACCCGAGCCGCCATCGTTCGCGCCCACAAACCGGATGGTGTCGAACGTCTTGGTTTCGTAGTGGGCGCACAACAAAAAAGAAGGTGCGCCGTTCCCGTGCACGGGGAATCGCGCGATGAGATTCACGAAGCGAACTTTGCCACGAGGCGTGTCGTCGGTGAAAGCCTGTCGACTCACTTGCCAGCCTGAAAGCCGAAGCTGACCTTCGATATAATCTCTGGATTTTTCGAGCGCCTCGGACCCGGGCGGACGCGGACCAAAATCTACCAGCTGCTCGACGTGAGCAAAAGATTTCTCGCCGGAAAATTCTTCCCAAATCTTCGCCTGCGCGGCGCGCCCTGGATCCGCGCGAATGACTAACCCGAAAAGAACAAAGACCAGAAAGACGCGCGGCCGATTCACGCTTTAACGTTTCACCAGATCAACGCCACAGCACGCAGCGAAGTCAGCTCTCACTAGGCGTCAGGCCAAGAGCGGTGACGATCCGCTGGAGATCATCGTTTCCGTAATATTCGATCTCGATTCGCCCACGTTTTTCTCCGTGGTGAATAGCCACATGAGTGGCGAGATGCTCTTGCAAACGGTTCTGTAAATCCTGGATCGCCGCAGACGTGCTCGCCTGTTCGGAAACGCGCTGCTTCCGCCGGGGACGGCCGATGCCAAGCAGGCGGGCAATTAACCTCTCAGTGGAGCGCACTGTGGCGTTGCGCCTCAGAACGGTTTCCGCAGCCAAGAGCTGTTCCTCCGGCGTTTTTAACGCCAGCAAAACTTTCGCGTGTCCAACCGTGATTAAATTTTGGGCGAGCCAGACCTGGACTTGTGGATGCAGATCCAACAAACGCATCGCGTTGGCCACCGCCGCCCGGCTGCGTCCGACCTTCAACGCGATATCTTCCTGTCGCATCGCGAATTCGTTCGCTAATCTTGCATAGCCTTGCGCTTCCTCGATTGGGTTGAGATCGGCGCGCTGTAGGTTTTCGATCAGAGAAAGCTCGAGCACTTCCAAATCACTTGCGCTCCGGATAATCACCGGCGCTTCCGTCAGGCCGATCTCCTGCGCTGCGCGCCAGCGGCGCTCGCCCGCGATGAGCTCAAATCGAGTGCCAACCTGTCGAACAATGAGCGGTTGAATGATGCCGTGTTGCCGAATTGAATCGATCAATTCCTGCAACGCTTCGCGCGCAAAATCTTTGCGCGGTTGCAACGGGCTCGGGGTGATGCTTGCGAGGTTGATCCGATGAACTTTTTCGCCCGTCTCGGCAACCTCCGCTCGTGGAGCAGGCGCGGGTGTGCCAATGAGTGCGCCAAGACCTTTTCCAAGACCCGATCTCGCCATGCGCCTGAGGCTACCGGAACACGTCGGTCAACGCAAACTCAACAGCTTCTGAAGAGTTCGGGTTTCTCCCACAAACGAGGCTACAGCGACGCGCTTTCGAACGCGATGCTTTGATATTTCACCGGATTCAATCCGGAATTGTATTACACAGCTGCCGTCACACGAGCTCGCTCTTGCACCGGCTGGTCGTCAAACATAGCGTCGGGCATCATGCCAGACCGCGGGTTGTTCACATTGGGCCATTCGCCCGATCCAGACGACGCGTTCATGTTTTATGCGATCGCGAAAAACAAAATCGATCTCCGTGGTTATCGATTCGAACATCGACTGGAAGATATTCAGACGCTGAACGAACGGGCGCGGCGCGGCGAGCTGCATATTTCCGCGATCTCGATCCACGCGTACGCGTACGTCACAGACAAATACGCGCTGCTGCCCTGTGGCGCGAGCATGGGCGATGGATACGGACCCATCGTTGTTCGGAAACATCCAACATCCAACGTCCAACATCGAACATCGAATGAAGATGGCGATCTTGTCGATTCCTTGCGCGGCTGCGTGATCGCCGTGCCAGGCGAAATGACGAGTGCGTTTCTGGCGCTGCAGCTTTTTCTGGGAAAATTCGATTATCTTGTCGTGCCCTTCGATGAAATTTTTGACGCAATCAAAAGCAGTCGCGCTGACGCTGGATTAATCATTCACGAGGGCCAGCTCACGTATGCGCGATCGGGTTTTGAGAAGATTATTGATCTCGGCGAATGGTGGAAGTGCCAAACTGGCTTGCCGCTTCCGCTTGGAGGGAATGTGCTGCGCAAGGATATCCCGAGGCCGGTGCAGCATGATCTGTTCGAGATTATCCGCGAAAGCATTGATTACGGTCTGACCCATTGGGACGAAGCGGTGCGCCACTCGCTTCCTTACGCGCGCGACATGAACGTCGATCTGGCTGGCAAATTCATCGGGATGTATGTGAACGAATTCACCTGTGATTACGGCGAGATCGGGCGCGCGGCGATTCGGAAATTCCTGGAGGACGCTAGTGACAAAGGCTATATCGACACTCCAATCGACGTAGAGTTCGTCGAATAAATCAGCGCTGTTTCTTCGGTTTCTCGACTTTCTCCACCTGCTTAACAACAAAGGATTTCGCGCGGGCAAACTCTTTCTGAAAACCGTTTGCGAAATTCTGCGGCCCGTACTGGAAGAGCACGACGAAACAAAAAGCCAAGACGACAAACAGAACGAGCCAGAAAAGCCCGCGAAGAAAAGCCATGGGTCATAGCCTAACTTGCTCCATGTGGAGGGTCAATCGCTGGGGTTGATCTGTTAGACAAATTCGCCAGGGCGAGCTCGTCGGCCGAGACAGACTGGGAGTCTATCTTCCTTGAAGCGCGCGGCGAAACTGCCATGCTTTTCGCGCCATGCGTGTGCCGCTGCTCGATCTTAGCGAACAATATCGCGCCTTAGCCGAGCCAATCCATGAGGCAATTGAGGCTGTCCTGGCAAGTCGCCGCTTCATCCTCGGCCCGCAAGTGAAGGCGTTCGAGAAGGCGATCAGCGACTATTCCAACACGCCGCACGCGATCGGCGTTTCATCCGGAACAGATGCTTTGCTGGTAATTTTGATGGCGCTTGGAATTGGGCGCGGCGATGCAGTTATTACGACGCCTTATGCATTTTTCGCTACGGGTGCATGCATCGCGCGCGTTGGAGCAAAGCCCATCTTCGTTGATATCGATCCGGACACCTACAACATCAGTGCCTCTGCCCTTCAGAAATATCTGGAAAAAAATTGTCGAACCGATTCTAGCGGTGATTTAACGACACCAGACGGCGAGAAAGTCCGCGCTATTCTTCCGGCGCATTTGTTTGGGTTGTGCTGCGAGATGAATGCGATCCAAAAAATTTCAGAGCGCTATCAGCTCCATGTGATCGAAGATGCAGCGCAGGCGATTGGCGCAGAATATCGATTTGGCGGAAAAATTGCGAAGGCGGGCACGATGGGTAAGGCCGGTGCGCTCAGTTTTTATCCTTCGAAAAATTTGGGAGCCGCCGGTGATGCGGGAATGATCATTTGCAGCGATGATGAATTGGCGACGAAAGTGCGCATCCTCCGCGAGCACGGGATGGAACTGCGTTATTACCATCGTGTCATCGGAGGGAATTTCCGCCTCGACGAGATGCAGGCCGCGATCCTCTCGGTTAAACTTCCGCATCTGGATAATTGGTCGGCAGCGCGGCGGGCCGCTGCGGATTTTTATCGCGCGGAATTCATGAGGACCGGACTGACGGAAAAAATCACGTTGCCAGCCGAACCTTACCGGGGGCGCGGTTTACCGAATCACCACATTTATCATCAATACGTTATTCGCACGCCAAGGCGGGATGTTTTGCGCGAACATCTCGCCAGGCGCGAGATCGAGACAGCGATCTATTATCCACTCGGATTGCACGAGCAAAAATGCTTTGCATATCTCGGCTACAAAAAGGGCGATTTCCAGGAGACCGAGCGGGCCGCGGGCGAGGCGTTTGCCCTGCCGATTTATCCGGAGATTTCACGCGAAGCGCAGCGATACGTGGTCGACGCCATCGTTGAATTTTTCGAATAAACATCGACAATTAGCGTTCGCATGCGCAGGCAGGATATCTGTGCTCTGCTTGCAATTGCGGGTAGGTACCGAAGCGGCCAAACGGGGCAGACTGTAAATCTGCTGGCTTCACGCCTTCGCTGGTTCGAATCCAGCCCTGCCCAATTCCACTTATCGATCGCATTTCGCGATTGATAATTCGCAAAATGGTTTCGGACGTCAATGGCCTCGGCGCGAACCGCCTTCGCGGCGACCGTACCCACCGCCGCCGCCATAGCCGCCGCCTCCACCGCCGTAGCCGCGTCCCCCGCCACCCGGCGGACGAGCCTCCCGCGGGCGGGCCTCATTCACGGTCAATTGGCGACCTTCCATCGTTTGGCCATTGAATTTGGAGATCGCATTTTGGGCCTCCTGTTCCGAGCCCATGGTGACAAAGGCAAATCCCCGCGATTTGCCGGTGAATTTATCCTGCATGAGAGTAACTTCCTGCACCACGCCAGCCTGTGAGAAAAGCTCCTGCAGTTCGTTTTCCGTCGTATTGAAGGGAAGATTGCCTACGTATAATCTAGTTGCCATTGAGTTTATTCTGGAAAACGCAGCCCGGTCACTGTTCCCGCCTATCGGATTTCAAATCGCCACTGAATAAACTCAACTGACAATCCACCAACTCCCAAGCTTCCGTTTCCGTTTCGCCCCACTTTTAGAATGCTTCTTGTAAGAAGGCAATAGAAATCACAATCAATTTTTCTTTCTCAAAATGACTCAATCTGGCGATGCGAATGGGAAGAAGCGCGCTGCGCGAGTCGCTGTGGTGGCAGCGGGCGTGGTCAGTCCGCTGGGATTCGGCTTGAGTGAAACGCTGGATGCGTTGCGTAAGGCGCGCGACTGCGTCACACCGGTGACCCGCTTTTCAGTCACTCAATGTCGATGCAAGACAGCAGGGCAGGTGCCCGATGATCGCCTGCTGAACAAAAAGCGTGATACGCGCGCGCAGCGTTTGCATCGCGCCTCGCACATGATGATTGAGGCGCTGGGAGAAGCACTGGCGTACGAGCCTCAGCTCAAACCTGAATTGCTGGTAATTGGGACCACCAGCGGCGGCATGTCATACGGAGAAGATTATTACCGATCTTTACATCGACACAGAAGTTTGCGACACGCGCCTGCCTGGATCGCGAATTACCCAGCGCAAAAACCGCTGATCGACGCGCAGGAAGCGTTTGGAATTTCTGCGCCATGCCAGGTGATTGCGAATGCCTGCGCCTCCGGCACAAACGCGATTGGTCATGCGTTCGAGTGTGTGCGGTCGGGGCGCTACCAACGCGTGTTGACCGGCGGATATGACGCGCTCTCGGAGCTGGTTTTTGTTGGGTTTGATTCTCTCCAAGCATCGACGCCGGAGAAATGCCGCCCGTTTGATCGGCATCGCACCGGAATGGTCCTCGGGGAAGGCGCAGCCATTCTTGCGCTGGAAAATCTCGATAGCGCTCACGCGCGCGGCGCGCGTATTCTGGCAGAAATCACCGGCTACGGAGTGTCCACGGACAATTTTCATCTGACGCAGCCGGATCCGTCAGGCGTTGGGCCGCGGCGAGCGATGGAACGAGCGATTGAAAGCACCGGTACAGAGGCCCTAAGACTCGATTACATCAATGCGCACGGAACAGCTACGGAGCTCAATGACGCAGCCGAAGGCAAGGCCATCAGCGAGTTGTTTGACGGGGTGCCGGTGAGTTCGACCAAAAGCATGATGGGGCATTCGTTAGGCGCAGCAGGCGCGGTCGAAGCGGTTGTCTGTTTGCTCGCTTTACGGCATCAATTTCTCCCCGCCAATATCAATTTTCGCGCTCCGGACGAGGCCCTTGATCTGAACATTGTTGGCAACGAAGCCCGGCCCGCGCCACTCCGGACAGTGATGTCGAACTCCTTCGGCTTCGGGGGAACTAACGCCTCCATTGTGATGCATAAGTTCGAGACATGAGCCTGGCCATCGCCGGCATGGGGTGGATCACTCCACTCGGGAGCGGCGTGGACGCAGTCTGGAACTGTTTGCTTTGCGGCGAGCAGGCGTGCGGTGAAAAAATCACCGAACAGCTTGGCAAACAATCTTACACTGCCTTCCGAGTGCCTGAATCCGCGTTGACCAGTTTGACGCCGCATCCGCGGCTCCGCCGTGCCAGCGTGATTTCGCGATTCGCCGCAGCCGCAGGTTTTGAAGCGTTGAAAAACGCAGGAGTCAACGTGGACGAAAAGACTGCGGAACGAATCGCTCTCGTTTTCGCGATTTCGAATGGCGGAGTGATCTACACGAAGCGTTTTTACCGCTCCATTGTTGAGTCGGGTGCGCAATCAGCCAGTCCCCTGTTGTTTCCCGAGACCGTCTTCAATGCGCCGGCGAGCCATCTCGCGGCCATCCTGGGTGTCACCGGTGCCGTTTATACGTTGGTAGGAGACGGCGCAGTGGGTCTGCTGGCGATTAAAATGGCCGAGGACGTGATGGCGAATGCCACGTTTGACTATTGCCTGGTCGTCGGCGCGGAAGAAGTCGATTGGCTCTTGTGCGACGCGTATCGCCGGTGGCGACTGCTCCGCTTCGAGCCGCCGGTGGAGCCATTCCGCCAGCCCGCCCGAGGAATGATTTTGAGCGAAGGAGCAGGAGCAGTCCTCCTTGCTCGAGAAGGTTCGCCGATGATCGAACGCATAAATCCGGGCGGGCATTACCGCAAGCGCGCTGAAGCAGAAGAAATTTTGAAGCGAATTCTCTCCGACCTCAATGAAACCAGAATCGATTTCGTTCTGTCTAGCGCAAACGGCACATTTGTCGATGAAGCAGAGCGCAAGGCATTAGCACAGGTTATTCCAGGCGCTCTGGTTTACACGCCAAAACCGGCGCTTGGCGAAAGCGTTGGCGCGGCAGGAATGTGGCAGATCATTATTGCAGCGTTGGCGCTGCGACGCGGCGAGCTGCCGCCGTTGCTTCACGCCGAGCTAAGTAGCCAGTTGCGGATTTCGACTGCGCGCTTGTCCCTGCCGCATGCGAACGACGCAATTGTGTTAAGTTGTGGGCTCAATCAGCAGGCCGCTGGTTTGCGACTATCGATTCGATGACTCTCGACGTAATTCCTACATTTTCTCGGCCTGCGCGCCACATGCTTTTAACTTTGCAGAGAGCGTTTGCTGCGGTTACCTTCGGCGTCCGCCATGCCAAAGCTGCTTCTATCGCTCGTCGCCCTTGCCGCGGGCGTCGGTTTGGTCAGAGGCGCGATCAAAACGCCAGAGAACGCTCCCATCGAGATCACATCTACCGGACAAACCACGTACGAGGGAGGGCTGGCGACGGCGCGAGGTAATGTGGCCATTCATGTGGGCGACACAGATATCTACGCCGATTACGCCCAATACAATTCCACCACACACGAAGTCGAGCTGAGAGGGAACGTGCGGATTTACCGAGGCGTGAGCTTCTATACTGCCGAGAGTGGTATTTATAATATCGACACGAAACAGATCCGGGCCATCAATGCGAAAACGGAATCCCAGCCTTATTTCTTAAGTGGCGAAGCAGTGACGGAGATTTCCGAGAATGCTTATCGGATAACAAATGGAACTTTCACCACGCACGATTCGTCGAAGCCCGATTTTCACATGCGCGCGCATACCATCCGCGTGTATGAGAACGATCGGGTGATTTTTCAGAACGTGACGTTTTACATCGGCAATGTGCCGGTGTTTTGGTGGCCGTACATGTATCAATCGCTGAATGACTCATTCAGCTTCCTCGTCTCACCGGCGTACCTGAGCTCATGGGGACCATCTCTTCTGACTCAGGTGAGTTTCCCCATCACCGAGCAGATCCGGGCACGACTTCGGCTGGATTATCGGGGCCGGCGCGGTCTCGCGGTTGGCCTTGATTCTACCATAGATTATGGGAAGGACGACAGCAGTACGGCCAAGATCAGGTCCTATTACATCCAGGATCAAAATCCGAATTTGAATCAAACAGGGGTACCGCGAAAGGATGTCCCCACTGGACGATACCGGCTCAGTCTGGAAGATCGAACTAATTTTACCCAGGACATCTACGGCATCGCTAATATCACCAAACTCAGCGACCAATGGATTATGGAGGACTTCTATCCGGCTGAGTTTCGTATCGATCCTGTCCCGGACAACGTCGTCGCGCTGACCAAGATCAACCCGTTTTTCACCCTGACAGGAATCGCGCGTTTTCAAGCGAACCAGTTCTTCACGACAACGGAACGTTTGCCGGAAGTGGTATTGGACGTTAAGCGTCACGCGCTTTTCGGGGGACCGATTTTTTATGAAGGCGAGACTGGCTTTGCTGATTTGCGGCTACAATTCCCCCAGGGTTCGGGGTTCGAGAATTATGGCACGTATCGCTTCGATACCTTCCATCAATTAACTTATCCAAACACGTACTTTGGATGGCTTTCCATCGTGCCGCGGGTTGGCTTTCGCGGCACCTACTATGGTAAGACGTGGGACCTGGGGACGACAACCTTCGTACCACCTTCAAATCCGCTTGTGCCTGACTTTATTCTCCCGCCCCCGACGTTGGCTAACCCGATCAAGTTCAACGGAGATACATTTCGAACAGTCTTCGATACAGGCGCAGAGGCCTCTTTTAAAATCTCGCGGAGATGGGAGGACGTACAAAGCCGCGCGTTCGGGCTGGATGGACTGATGCATGTGATCCAGCCATTCACAGATTTTTCATACGTTTCGGAAAGCGGAGCGAACCCCACGTCAATTTTGGAATTCGATCGGTTTTTGCCTTCCACACAACTGCGGGCGATCGACTTTCCGCAATTTACTCCAATCGATGCAATCGATAGTTGGACTGTCTGGCGGGTCGGTGTTCGCAATCGTTTGGAAACGCGGCGCGACGACGAAACGATGACTTGGTTTGAACTGGACAGCTTCTTCGACGTGAACTTCGAGAATCCGTACGACCGTACCGATTACTCAAACTTTAATAACAACATCCGGTTCACTCCGCTGCCGTGGATGTCTTTCACGATTAACTCTCAAGTGCCGGCGTTTGCCAAAGGTTTTACGGAGGTCAATACCATCGCGCGTGTCCAACCGCTGGCCAATCTGCAATTGGAGGTCGGGCATCGTTATTTGAACGACAATCCCTTTTTCAATAGCAGCAGCTTGTTTGTTGTCGGTGGATATTGCCGCCTCAATGACAACTGGGGTGTTGGCGCCCAGGAACAATATGAAGCCGCGACCAGCACGCTCGAGGAACAGCGCTACTCGGTGTACCGCGATCTATCCAGTTGGGTCGCCTCAATCGGTGGAGTGATACGGGACAATGCCGGGGTGAAAGAATATGGCGTCATCTTCACGGTGACGCTCAAGGCGTTCCCGAAATTTGGATTCGATTTGAACTTCGATCCCACGTCCCAGGGACAATGAGCAGACACGCCCGAAGGACGTTGACGTTGCTAGGCGCAATGCGCTACTGGCGTTGTGATTGATTACGCCCGGTTTCGCTTATGGATCTTGCAATTATCGGTTCGGGTTACGTCGGCCTCGTCACCGGCGCGTGCTTCGCTGATGTTGGCCATAATGTCATTTGCGTTGATAACGACCTGGAAAAAATCAAGCTGTTAAAAGGCGGGAAAGTGCCAATCTACGAGCCTGGACTGGAAGAATTCATTCATCGCAATGTCTCGGCGCATCGGTTGCGTTTCAGCAGCAGCATCAAGGAAGGAGTCGATCACTCCCAGATCGTTTTCATCGCCGTTCCTACTCCGCAACAACCCAACGGCGATGTCGATCTTAGTTTCATTGAGAAAGTCGCGCGGGAAATCGCCGGCGTGTTGTCCGATTATCGCGTGATCGTGGACAAGAGCACCGTCCCGGTGAAAACCGGCGAAAAGGTGGCCGAATCGATTAAACGCTACAATCGTCACGGCGCAAACTTCGACGTGGTCAGCAACCCGGAGTTTCTGCGGGAAGGCTGTGCGGTTGCCGATCTGATGCATCCTGATCGAATCGTGATTGGAGCGCAGAGTGAGCACGCCGTCGATCTCATGAAGAAGGTTTACGAACCATTCATGGCGCCGATTCTGGTGACCGACATCAATAGCGCCGAGCTGATCAAACACTGTGCAAACTCATTTCTGGCGCTGAAAATTTCCTACATCAATGCAGTCTCGGCGATTTGCGAGATCAGCGGCGCCGATGTCGAAAAAGTCGCCGATGGAATCGGCATGGATCATCGGATCGGCCGGGATTTCCTCAATGCGGGAATCGGCTACGGCGGCTCGTGTTTTCCCAAAGATATCGCGGCCTTTATCGCAATCAGCGAACAGCTTGGTGTCCCGTTCGATTTGCTGAAAGAAGTGCAACGGATTAACACCGCCCAGAAGCGGCGTTTTCTGAAAACGATTCGAGACACGCTCTGGGTCCTGCGGGAAAAACGGATCGCTGTCTGGGGGCTCACGTTCAAGCCGGATACAGACGATGTGCGCTCCTCAGTGGCGATTGAACTGCTGGCGGATCTCCTGCGCGAAGGCGCACACGTTGTCGCCTACGATCCCAAAGGAATGGAAAAGGCGCGCGGCGTGAAAGCAATCGACGCAGCCGAGTTTGCACCCTCCGCGCTCGACGCGGTGAATGACGCCGAAGCACTGGTCATCGCCACCGAGTGGAGCGAGTTTGCCAACGTCGATCTTGCGGTGGTGAAGGAAAAAATGAGAACGCCCATCGTTTTTGACGGGCGAAATCTATTGGATCCCGAAACGATGAGACGCCTGGGTTTTCACTATCATTCGATCGGCCGCAAGAGTGTGACGTCTCAATAAACATTTTCGCGAACATCTATGGCGCGGCTCTCAGCTCGCCAAATTGCGCTGGGGGCGCTGCGCACATGGCGAAGAGAAAGACGCTTTGCCGATTCCGTTATTTCGCGGTCGTTTGCCAAGACGGATCTTACGAAGTCCGATCGCGCGTTTGCCCTCGAGTTGTTTTATGGCGTCCTGCGCAATTTGACTTTGCTCGATTTCTGGATCGGTTGCGTGCGCGCCTCCCGCATCGACGTCGATCTTCGCGACATCCTGCGGCTTGGCTTATACCAACTTTTCTTCCTGGAAACGGCTCAACACGCAGCCGTCTTCGAAACCGTAGCGCTGGCGCCAAAGAAGCAGCGAGGGGCAATCAACGGCCTGCTTCGCGCCGCTGGACGAAGACGCGAAGAACTGCTTAGCCGGGGCAATGCGCAGCCGCTTTTCGTTCGCACCTCGCACCCCCAGTTTCTCGTTACGCGGTGGCAGCAGCATTTCGGCGATAAAAACGCTGAAGCATTGTGCAAATGGAACAATCTGCCTCCGCCGGTTTATGGCCGAATCAATCGGCTAAAAATCGATCCGGAAAATTTTGTCCAGCTTTATCCAAGCTCGCGAGTGCTGGCGGGCAATCCTGATTTTGTGGAGTTTGACGATCTATCGACCAAGGCTCTCGATTCAGGTCATTCCTACATTCAAGATCCAAGCACCGTGCTCGCCTGCCAGTTCCTCGATCCGAAACCTGGAGAAAAAATCCTCGACGCGTGTGCAGCGCCGGGCGGGAAAACGGGCTACATCGCGGAGGTTATGCAAGATCATGGAACCATCATGGCATGCGACCGCGATTTGGAGCGGTTGGAAACACTGAAGCATAACGTCACGCGGTTGGGCGCCGGAATTATTCATCCTGTTGGTCACGATTGGACACGCGATCGTCTTCCAAAAGAAATTGCTTTTGTGGCGCCATTCGATCGCATCCTAGTTGATGCGCCGTGCAGCAACACCGGCGTGATGCGTCGCCGCGTAGATGTGCGTTGGAGATTAACTCAGGCGGATTTCAAGCGTATGCAGACTCGGCAGCTCGAGATTGTGCGCGCTGCGCTTCCATTGTTGAAGGCGAATGGTGTCCTTGTTTACAGCACATGCAGTCTCGAGCCGGAAGAAAACGAACACGTTGTTCGTCGTATCCTCGCGGAGATATCGAGCTTGCGCTTGGAAGCAGAAAGATATTCGCTGCCCTTTCGCGACGGTTTTGATGGCGCTTACGCAGCGAAACTTGTCCAAAGCGCGTAACCCCGCTCGAGTTGCATACGGCACGGCTGATGGAATGATAAGCGCCTATGCACGATGTCCGGTTTGATAAGCTGGCGAAAATTCTGGTGCAATATTCCATTCGCCTCAAGCGGAATGAAACGGTCCTGATTGAAGCATTCGATGTCCCAGATGAAATGACCATCGCGCTGATTCGCGCGGCGCGTAAAGCGGGCGGGATGCCCTTTGTGCAGGTGTATCACGCTCGAGTCAACCGCGCGCTCGCGCTTGAAGCCTCGGATAAACAGCTAAGCATGTTGGCGAGCCACGAACTGGCACGGATGAAAAAAATGGATGCATACATCGCCGTGCGCGGCAGCAACAACATCACGGAATTGTCCGATGTGCCGGTGGATACGATGAAATTGATCGCCAAAAAAATGCAGCCGGTGCAGGACCAGCGCGTAAAAAAAACCAAATGGGTCGTCTTGCGCTGGCCGACGCCATCAATGGCGCAACTTGCCGGAATGAGCACGGAGGCATTTGAAGATTTTTATTTCAACGTCTGCACGCTGGACTACCGCAAACTGCAGCCTGGCATGAAGGCGCTGAAGCGGCTGATGGAAAAAACAGATCGCGTCGAAATCAAAGGACCCGATACGGATCTTCGCTTCAGCATCAAGGGAATTCCGGCGGTGATTTGCGGCGGCGATCGCAACATTCCCGATGGCGAAGTTTTCAGCTGTCCGGTGAAACATTCCGTGGAAGGACATGTGACGTTTAATGCACCAAGCATCTATCAGGGGATTGGTTTCGATGGCATCCGTCTCGAATTCAAGAATGGAAAGATCGTCGACGCGACCAGCAACGAGACGGAAAAACTGAAAAAGATCCTCGATTCAGATGTGGGTGCCCGATACATCGGCGAATTTTCACTCGGGTTTAATCCGCGCATTTTGCAGCCGATGCGGGACATTTTGTTCGATGAGAAGATCGCGGGTTCGTTTCATTTTACGCCGGGACAGGCTTACGAAGAAGCCGATAACGGCAATCGGAGCCAGGTGCACTGGGACATGGTAAGCATCCAGCGGCGGGAATACGGCGGCGGGGAAATTTACTTTGACAGTAAATTGGTCCGTCGAGATGGCGACTTTTTACCGCACCCCCTGCAAACACTCAATCCCGGCCGCTTCATCAAAGGGGCCTGAGATCGATACTACCATTTCGGGACAGCGGCGCTGGGAGAACAAAGCACCACGGTTGAGACACGGAGCGTTCGCGCTCGCTCTTACAATGGTTGAGGCCTCGTGCTAAATGGCATCGAGTTCCAGTATCTCGCTATCGCCGCTGCCGGTAAGGCGAACATTCGCAACATTAAAGACAGGTGCTCCTTCGATGGCGCTCGGATCGGCGCCAGCCAACTGCACAGAAACTTGCCTAGAAGTGGAATTTAGAACGACTCCGGTTATTTCAAAGCACGTTGAGAATTCCACCTCTGCCATCTGGAAGTCTGCCGTAACCTGCACATGGGCCTTTCCTGGCTCAGACGGAGCAAGCTGGACCATGGCGGCGGCGTCTGAACTCGAAATCGGCTGCAAGGCTGTAACCTCGAATGAAGGCAAAGCGATGTCGACTGGTTGCTGCGCTAGTTGCTGTCGCTGACGTGTCGATTTGATAAGCCGGACTGTCCCGAGACCAGAGTCTGCAGGCTCAATTTTCGCGACTTCGAAGGCCACCTGCGGATGAATCTGAGGTTGGGAACGTTGCGATGAGGCAAGGCGCATCGTTACGATCTTTGATGCGGGCCGCACTTGCAAGGTACGCACCTTGAAAGTTCGTGTTAGTTGTACAGAGACGATCTCAAAGGAGAAAGTGAGCTGCACAGGTGTGTGTGCGGCAGAAACAGGACGCGCTGCGTCTGCGGCGAGTGGCACTTCGGCGGGTTGAGGCTGTTCAGATTGTTCAGGCATGGTCAAAGATGTTGTTGGCGAAGATACAGGTGCGTTGGAAATATTTGGAGAATAAGATGGGCCCACGGCAACCTCCGCAATTGCAGGATGTTCCGTCGCGGAAATGGGTATTTGCTGGGCAACCGGTTGGCCTTGGTCGATTGCTTCGAACTGAGGCTCTGCTACCGGCTCAATCGCGGGTGCCACAGCCTCTTCAGCGACCGCGGGGACTTCGTCCGGCTTTTCTGCTGGCCCGAGCATTTGCCCAACCGGTTGGCCTTGGTCGATTGTTTCGAACTGAGGCTCTGCTACCGGCTCAACGACGGGTGCTACAGTCCCTTCAGCTTCTGCGGCAACTAAACCGGCTGAGCCCCCAAGGACCGGCGCAGTCACCTGCTGTGCCTTGTGATCCGCTTCCGCGTTTTGATAAGCTTGGGCTTGTGAGACTGAGCCTCTCAAATCCGCCGAACTATCAAAAGCGCGGTGCGATTGCGTTAAACGCAAGACCGTCCGCTGCATCAAAGGCTTCGACGCCGTTAATTGTAACGAAACCTGGCGGGGCCCAGCGAAAAAACCATTACCCAAAGCAACGCCCTTTTCCAAGGGCGATGTGGTGGGTTTGCTGAGATTAGACGTACGCGACCCGATGAGAGATCCGTTCGGGAAGTGACTTGGTATATTGAACGTGTAGCGTCGACGCTGGGAAACAACCACCCCAGCTAAAAGAAAGATACCGGCCAACAGCAATCCGGCGACAAACCATGTTCGCCGACTCGCCGTCCCGATAACGCTAGGCTGAGAGATTTTGGTCGGCGCGACCGTCGTTGCGGGGCTCGTTGCGACAACAGGCGCCGGAGATGGATTTGGCTGACTAACGGCTGACTGATCATTTTGCCCGTGGAGAGTGGCAGATGAAGCGATCGGCGTCCCATTCGGGGCAGCCGTCGTGGCCGTCGATTCCTCGCCGGGGGACGATCCCGTAACAGGAGCTGGAGACGCTTCCGGCTGGCTTAATCCAGCCGCACTCGGCTCTTTCGTCGAAAAAACAGAAGCCTGTTCAGCCGCTGGTTCCAGACTCGTGACTTTCGTCCCAGCAACCGGCGGGTTCGCCACTAGGCCCGAAGAAGCAACCGATTCGGCCTTCGCCGTTGCTTCTCGTTTATTCGCCGCGGCAACGCCATCAGGAATAGGACTCGGCTCAATTGCCGGAGCGCTACCGCTCTCGGCAACGAGACTACCGGCTTCAAACGCAGGCGCGGAAGCAACTTCTGGAGCTTGCATCCAGCCAGCGTCATAAAGGGCGTCGGCAAAAATATTATTCAGCCCTTGCGAATAAATCTTCTTCGCCGACGCGACCCAGTCGGCCGCCTTCTCCCCATTGTTATGTCTAAATTCCCAGGCCGCCTGCGCATAATACAGTGCTGGCGTATCTCCAGTGAACTGGAATTGTTCCATCATCGACTGCGCCCGGCTTTCTTTCCCCTCCAACAGGAGCGTCATGTAAATCTTGAATTTGATCAGCTCCGCAGCCTGATTTTTGTCACCACCGGGCGTTCGCTCAAACAACGCTTCGAAACGCTCTCGCGCCTTTGCGTAGTCTTTTTTCTTAAATGGAACCTGTGCGAGATTGTATTGCGCCTCACGGAATTTCGGATCCAGTTTGGCCGCTTTTTTGAAGGAAGCCTCCGCCTGGTCGAACTCCTTCTGCTCCATCAAAATTTCGCCACGCAAATTCAGAGTCGCGGGTTGATTCGGCTCCGCCTGATCCGCCTCATCGATTAGTTTTCGAGCTGCCCCAAGATCGCGCTGCCGCAGCGCCTGCTGCGCCTCTTCGAATTTCGCGCGGCCTGTCGCCTTTGCTTTTTCCTTGCGCTCCGCGGCCGTCATTAGCGGCATAGAGGCCCTTCCCTCGCCACCCGGTCTTTCTAGCCAGCCCACCTCGTAGAATGATTCCACGAACAGCTTGTTCAGTTGCGGCGAAAAATTCTTTTCCGCGACTGCCATCCAATCTTTCGCCTCCTTGTCATTCTTGTGCTGGAGCGCGACAGCCGCTTTGACGTATTGAACAGCCGGGGTATCGGACGAAAGCTCCAGCTTCGCCAGAATGGAATCGACCATGTTCTCTTTACCTTCCAGCAGATACGTGAGCAGAATCTTGTATTGAACGAGCTGTGTCGCTTCGCTCGCTAAATCGGATTGACTGCTCGAAAGCAACTTCTGGAAACGATTCCGCGCCTCCTCCCAATTTTTTTGGAGAAATGGAATTTCGGCCAGATTAAACCGCGCGTTCCAAAATTTGGGGTCGATCCGTGCCGCTTCCAGCAAGGCAGCTTCAGCTTTGTCATAGATGCCCTGCCGCATCAGGATGACGCCGCGCAGATTTTGCGAGGCGGCGAGATCAGGCTGGCGGGCATCGAGGGCGTCGAGTTCCTTTAGTGCCTGCGGAAAGTTGTTCGTGTCGAACTCGCGAAACGCCTTGTTGTACATTTGCTCCAGTTCCGATTTCGTCGGAGCCACGTTTTCCGCTCCGAACGAAGTGATCGCCAGTGCTGCCACCGCAACAATTCCCCAGATTCTCATGAGCCAGGACTGAAGCTTCGTTCCGCGCTTCTGACAAGTGGAAAGTTGCGTGATCTTCAGTCCGTCTCGGAAAAATTGACGCAATTCAAATTCGTGATGACCCGTAATCCTTCCAAGGTCAAATGAGGATGCACGGCATCGATCTCCGGCAACTCTCGCGCGATTAGCTGCGCATATCCGCCTGTCGCTACGATATGAACTTTTTTGCCCGGAAACTGTTCCGCTCGGATGCGCGCAAGGATTTCGCGCACCAGCCCTCGATAACCAAACACCGCGCCGGACAACATCGCTTGAATTGTCGATCTACCGACAGTGCGACGCGGTTCTTTCAACGAGAGCTTCGGCAGGAGCGCCGTGCGTTGGTAGAGAAAGTTGGTCATCGCTTCGAGTCCTGGTGCGATCACGCCACCGATGTAAGTGCCGCGATCGGAAACGATGTCAAAAGTCACCGCCGTACCGAAATCGACCACGATAGCTGGAAAGCTGTAAAGCGCGCAAACGGCGGCAGCGTTCGCCAGCCGGTCGGCTCCGATTGTTTGGGGTTTAGGATAATCGATGCCCACCCCAAGCTTCAATCGCGGAGTCAGCCAAAGCACTTTCGTTTTCCCCGCTACCTGTTCAATGACTCGATTTTTTTTTGGCACAACCGAGGAAACAACGAGCATGTCGATCTCGCGCCGCCTTATGAAACGACGAAGAAACGCGGCGTTGAATCTGGCGGTCCCGAGCCGCGTCGGCCGCCCAATTCGCGCCCGCGTAGCGAACGTCAGTTTCGTGAATGAATTGCTGATATCAATCAACACATACCTGGATACGCGAGCCACGAGAGCAATGCAGACACGGAACCGCTCCCCGCGTCAAGCATCTGTCCCATTTCACCCATTTGGCGCATACCCCGCTTGCGACACTCTTCCCCCGCACGTAGCCTCGCCTTGTGAGAAAATTGGTGCATCGCCCACGCCGTTTGCGGCGTTCTCGTGCTTTGCGAAACCTCGTTCGCGAAATACAATTGAGCGCGCACGATTTTGTTCTCCCGCTGTTTGTCAGCGAAAAGATCGACCAACGCCGGCCAATCGCGAGTATGCCCGGCGTTTTTCAGCTCCCAGTGGAGGAGGTTGTCGACGAAGCCCGGCGCGTTCAGGATCTCGGGCTCCAGGCCATTTTGCTCTTTGGCATACCGGCGGAAAAAGACGAACAAGCCAGCGGCGCGTATGCGGAAAACGGCGTGGTTCAGGAGGCGCTACGCGCCATCAAATCAAAATGCCCGGAGTTGGTTGCCATCACTGACGTCTGCCTGTGCGAATACATGAGCCACGGCCACTGCGGCGTCACGCGCATCGACGGCGACCACTTTCATGTTCTCAACGACGAAACTGTCGAACTTCTGGTAAAGACTGCGCTTTCTCATGCTGCTGCCGGTGCAGATATGGTGGCGCCGAGCGATATGATGGACGGGCGCATCGGCGCGATTCGCGAGGCGCTCGACGCAAACGGTTTCGATCAAATTGGAATCATGAGTTACGCGGCAAAATTCGCATCGTCGTTTTACGGGCCGTTTCGCGAAGCCGCCGAGAGCCCGCCGCAATTTGGCGATCGCCGTTCCTACCAAATGGATTCTGCCAATGCAGATGAGGCATTGCGTGAAGTAGCTCTGGACATCAACGAAGGCGCGGACATCGTGATGGTCAAACCCGCTCTGCCGTACATCGACGTCCTCTGGCGCGTTCGTGAGCGTTTTGGCAAGCCGACCGCGGTTTATCACGTGAGCGGTGAATATGCGATGGTCAAAGCCGCAGCTGAAAAGGCGATCCTAGACGAACGCGCTGCCGTTCTTGAGATCATGACCGCCCTCAAACGCGCAGGCGCGGACATTATCGTCACTTATTGGGCATGCGAGCTCGCGCAATGGCTGTGCGAACAAAAATCCTAGTCAAGGCGACTTCTCGCCAGACACGCCAAACGACGCTAAAAAAAGCCAGACAGCTATACGCGCACGAGCAAGTGGTGACCGGTCATTTCCTTTGGCTGCGGGAATCCCAGCAGAAACAGAAGCGTGGGCGCGACATCGGCAAGGATCCCATCCTTGCAGCGAAATTGCGCCGCGTTTTTGGCGACATAAATGAAATGCACAAGGCTGCTGGTGTGCGCTGTGTTCGGTGATGCACTTGACCAGACATCGACGAGCCTGTTGCGAATTGCCTCGGCTCCTTTAGTTTGGAACTTGGCGTATGCTGCGCGCGAAATCCACAATTTCTGCCGTCACACCGAAAATCATCTTGCTACTGCTTTCCTGTCTATTCTTGGTGAGCGCGGCGATTTTCGGACTGGTCGGCAGTTACAGAGTGGATGTGCTGCGTACAGATTTGGCGAATGCCATTGCCGCCCGCGATGTGGCTGAACGTCGGCGGGTGACTCAGGAAACGGAACTCAAGACCCGCGAAACCGCCGTGGCGGGCGCAGAAGCGAAAATCGCAGAGGCAGAAAACAAGGCGACCAAAGCTCAAACTGAACTCTTGAAACTGCAGAACGAGAAGGCGGAACTGGAAAGCAAATTAAACGCCAGTCGAAACGAGATTGCTTCCCTGCAAAAGCGGATCGGAGAAGCACGCCCAGCGGCCAGCCCTTCGCAAAATCCGGACACCGCATCAAAGCCTGAGCAGCAACGGACAACTCCACGACCGTCCGTACAAATTGCACAAGAGTCTGTCGAAGAAGCAACACCTCCTCCGCCACAACCGAAGCGGCGGAAAATTGCGCCAAGGAAGACACCCGAGGTCGTAAGTACCCCAGAAATCACTTCGTATTCTTCGGCGAAAGCCCTTGCGACCTTCACGCCCCTTCCCAAGTACCCCGCTAGGGCACGTTCGCCCGGCGTTACGGGAATTGGAGTTTGCATTGTGTCGGTTGATCCGGCGAGCGGCAGTGTAACCGGAGCTTCAATGGAGCAAAGCACTGGAGACCCGACCTTGGATAAATCCGCGGTCAATGCGTTCCGAAAGTGGCGATTTAAACCTGGGACAGTCTCGAAGGTTAGAATTCCTATCGAATTTACCATGGCCGGTGCCTCGCATTAGCTGAGGGCGCGGGGTCTCCTTCATCGGAGACTGCCGCTAGTGAAACCGTTTCTGGAGTGCGCGCCACAATTGGCCGCGGCATAAACCTATCTTCTATCGTGACGAATCTTCCAAAACCGCGTTACGTCGTCCTATCAGTCTTAATCTTTCGTTTTCTTAGGAACGTCCGCCGGGCGCACATCCGTTCGGAATCTCAGGCCCTCGCCATCTACGGTGAAGAAGGCTGCGAACACGGAATTTGGACGTATGGAGCTCGCTGGCGCGCCGACTTCGTTTGTTGACGAAGAGAACCGCATTCGTAAAGCTTCCGTCTCCGTCCAGCAACGGAAATGAAGGAATCTAACCTCGGTTTCGCTCATTTTATTTCCCACTTTGTCGCCTGTCAGTTAGCAGGATTACAACCTGAAGTGGTGGAAAGTAGTTGAAGCTCTAGACGTCTCGGCATCGCGACTTCCCGAACCAAAACAAGCCTCACGCGCTGAAACGCGACGGCTGATTGCGAAAAGCCGGAATGAGCAGATTGTGCCCGGTCATCTCTTTCGGTTGTGGCAAACCGAGTAGAAAAAGCAGCGTGGGCGCGACATCGGCAAGGATCCCATCTTTGCAGCGAAATTGCGCCGCGTCTTTGGCGACATAGATGAAATGCACAAGGTTGCTGGTGTGTGCGGTGTTGGGTGACCCGTCTGGGTTGCGCATCTGCTCGCAATTTCCGTGATCGGCGGTGACGAGGCATTTGCCGTCGAGCTCGAGAAGCTTCGTGACGATGCGGCCAATGCATTCGTCCACGGTTTCGACGGCTTTGATTCCCGCCTCGACGATTCCGGTGTGCCCGACCATGTCGGGATTGGCGAAGTTGAGAACGATCAAATCGTAATTGGCCATGCGCGCCAGCACCTCATCGGTGACCTCGCGCGCACTCATCTCGGGCCGCAGATCGTACGTCGCCACCTTTGGTGACGGAACGATTTTTCGGTCCTCACCCGGAAAGGCACGCTCGATCCCGCCGTTAAAGAAGTAAGTGACATGCGCGTATTTCTCCGTCTCGGCGATGCGCAATTGCGATTTGCCAACTGCGCTCACCACTTCGCCCAAAATGTGCGCGAGCTTTTCAGGCCCAAAAATGAAGGGCGAAGGATAAGTCACATCGTATTGGGTGAGCGTGACGAAGTGGACTTGCGGCCTAACTTGCCGATCAAATCCATCGAAGTCTTTTAGCAAAAACGCCTGCGACAACTGGCGCGCCCGGTCGGCGCGGAAATTGAAGAACAAAACAGCGTCGCCATCGCGCACGCGCTGCTCGTTGACGTAAGAGAAAATCAACGGTGGCATGAACTCATCTGTCTTACCATTTTGATATTGTCGATCTACCGCGGCAGAGGGCGACGATTTACAGACTTCGCCGCGCCCGAGAACGATTGCGTCCCAGGCTTTTTTTGTTCGGTCCCAGCGGCGATCGCGATCCATCGCGAAGTAGCGGCCTACAACCGTGACGATCTTCGCGCCGCTCCTCTGGAGCTCGTCCTCGCAAGTTTTCAAATAGTCGGCGCCGCCAGTTGGGGATGTGTCACGCCCATCTGTGAACGCATGCACGAAGATTTCCGTGACGCCTGCCTCGTGAGCAGCATTCGCCAGCGCGATCATGTGCGAGTAGTGGCTGTGCACGCCGCCGTCGGAAACGAGTCCGAGAAGATGAAGCCGATGGCCTCGCGCTTCGACGAAGGTTTCCTGCAATATCTGATTACGAGTGAGCTCGCCCGCGGCGATGGCCTTGTTAATCCGAGTCAAGTCCTGAGAAACAATTCGGCCGGCGCCCAAGTTGAGGTGGCCGACCTCCGAGTTGCCCATTTGCCCTCCGGGCAAGCCAACGTCAGTTCCGCTGGCGCTTAAGGTACTGCCCGGATACTCCCGATAGAGTTCGTCGTGAAATGGTGTCCGGGCAAGAAGGGTTGCGTCGCCATTCTCTTCGCATTTGTCGCGGCCACCGGGATTGATGCCCCAACCATCGCGAATGATGAGGATGACTGGCCCGGCCATACGGCCCTCAGTTTGCCGATGATTGCGAACAACGACAAGCCGTTCTTTTTTTCCAATGTGGCGCAAGTCCGCCACCGCGGATTTGTCCGGTGGCGAATTTTGAACTTGCGATCTTTCAATGCGCAACTTGCAAAGTTGCGCCACAATTTGAAATGAAATGGCGCAACCAATTGCTGGCGCTTTTTTGTCTCCTCGTCTTTGCCGGGCTAGGCGTTCTTTACTTTCAACACTGGGTCATCCGGAAACCGTTCGGCATTATTTTGTTTGTCGGGGAGGGCCTTTCCCCTTCGCGACTCGCCCCGACGCGCGCTTACGCAGGCGCGAGCACACGCCTGAGCCTCGATTCAATGCCACACGTAGCTTTCCTGACGAACTATTCGAAAGACTTCGCCGCTCCGGATTCGGCGGCTGCCGCCACGGCAATTGCGACCGGCGTTCGAGTGCCTAACAGCGCCATCGCCATCAATGGCGATAAAAAACCGATAACGAGCATCATCGAGTTAGCTCGAGAATATGGACGCGCCACCGGCCTTGTAACGGACACAAAACTAACTGATCCAACAAGCGCCGCCTTTTACGCACACCCGGTTGATCCGGACGATCTTGGGAAGATCGCGGCTGAATTCGTAGATGGAGGCAAGATCGACATTGCAATGGGTGGGGGCGCGTCGCAATTTCTTCCCGCTAGAAAGGGCGGCGAGAGACAGGACGGGCGCGATCTTTTGCTCGAACTCCGCGGTAACGGTTTTGATATCGTTAGGACTCGCGCAGAACTGGAGGCGGTCCCGGCATGGCGCCGTCCGAAGCTCTTCGGTGCTTTTAACAATGCGGACCTCGCGTTTGCAAACCAAGTCGAAGAACGCGGCCAGCAACCGAGCCTTTCGGACATGGTACGGCGGGCGATCCAGCTGCTTCAATATAACGTCGGCGGATACCTTCTCGTGGTTGATGCCGGTCTGATGCGGAAAGCGGCCCAGGAAAACAATGGGGAAAGGACGCTCATGCAAACAGTTGAATTGGATCGCGCAGTCGCAGTTGCGCGACGTTACGCGGGACAAAAATCGACAATCATTATCTGCGGCGACGTCGCAGTTGGTGGCATGACTTTGAATGGTTTCCCATTTCGGCACGACAACGGTATCGCCTTGCTCGGGCTGAATTCTGCCGGCCAGCCGTGGATCACGTGGGCGACCGGTCCACACGGCACAAGATCTTACGGGGCAGCGAACATTCCGGGTAAACAGCCGAATGAACAGCCGGAAGCGCCTGTGGAACCGGCCGCGTTGTATACAAAATCGGCGCTGCCCACCGTGGAGGACGTCGTCGTTTTTGGCAGCGGTCCCGGGACAGACGCGCTGCAAGGGATACTGGATAGCACAACGGTTTTTAAGATCCTCCGAGGCGAGCTCTAGCAGCTCGGCTCCGGTGAGATTAAAAACGGCGAAGCAGCGCCATACTCCAAGACGGGAAGCGCGTAATGTGCGCCCAGCTGAGGGCGGCGTTTTGGAGCGCGGTCTCGATTCGTCGGCACGGCGTTCGTCCGTACGAAACAATCGCTCACTACAATATTGATTTTCTCGCCGAGTTAAGAGACACTTGCGACCCAGACCGATGCAGCTCGCAAGCGCATTTTCACGACCGCAGACT